>JAQTYG010000001.1:0-90539 GCA_028688375.1 Patescibacteria group bacterium
CGATGCAAACCGTCGCCACTTGTCCCGACTGTCACGGCCAAGGAGAAAAACCGTCGGTAAAATGCAAGCACTGTGGCGGTGATGGCATTATTTCAAAAACGTCCGAGATTAAAGTAAAAATTCCGGCCGGGATTGACGACGGCGAAGCGATCCGCTTGTCCGGCCACGGCGAAGCCGCTCCGCATGGCGCGCCGGCGGGGGATTTGTATGTCCGTGTTCATATAAAACCGCAGAGAGTTTTTCATCGGGAAAATTTTGACGTTTACACCGAATCGGAAATAAGTTTTGTCCAAGCGACTTTGGGTGATAAAATACAAGTGCCGACTTTGGACGGCGAATTGACCGTGGTCGTGCCCGAGGGCACCGAATCCGGCCAGCTCATCCGCCTAAAAGGGCGCGGGGTGACGCATTTGGGCCGAACCAGCCGGGGCGACCATTATGTAAAAATAAAAGTCCGCGTGCCGAAAAAAATAAATAAAAAAACAAGGCAAACACTAGAAGAACTAAAAAACGAGCTGTAAGCTCGTTTTTTAGTTAATTTCTTATTCGCCTCGCTTCTTCATCCAAAATTTTATTCAAAATCAAATCCGCCTCTTTATTGTTCTCGCGCAAGGTGTGCCGGAAGAAGACTTTTTTGAATTGCATCGTGGCATTGTAGGCTTCGATGAATTTTTTTTGCAGTCCCGGCTCTTTCACTTTATATTCTCGGCGCATTTGTTTGACCACCAACTCCGAATCCAAAACACAATCCACCTCGGTCGCCCCAAGCTCTTTAGCTTTTTTTAGCCCGGCAATCAACGCGGCGTATTCGGCGAAATTATTGGTCTGTTCGTCCAGATATTCGCCAAACGCCGCCACGGTTTCCCCGGTCTCATCTTTAATTACCACGCCAGTTGCCGCCGGCCCCGGGTTGCCCCGCGCCCCGCCGTCGGAATGAATGAAAAGTTTCATAAGTAGGAAACACGAATATATTGAAGCGAATTAGATTTTTGTTGAGGATCATCGCGGAGTTCCGGCGTCAAAGCCGGAACGAGCGTAAGGGCGGCGAGCCCTGCCTGCCGGCAGGCAGGCCGCAGGCGAGCCGACCCGGGTCCGAAACAAATGTCTAATTCGCTAATAAATTTAATAATTTAGCCGCCACACGCCCTCTTGTTCGCCAATTTGCGCCGTAAAATACAAAGTTTTATTCCCCGCGTCCACCACGGCCGATTCCACCGCCGCGTTCACCAAATCATGCGTTACCAGATAGTAGGGATAAAGCGCCGTAGTTTTATTAGCCCATACCAGCGCCAAAGTATTGTATTGGTCCAATGGCAAAACCACGCGTAATTGTTCGCCGGAACGATTGAGTAAATTCGGCTCCTCGTTTTTAGTATAGGTCCAGATTTCCCACGGCGTCCACATTATCCACCAATCATTATACCGGGAAATTAAAAATTTTTCACCGGCAAAAGTATATTTTTTGTCTTTGGCCAGTAAAATCATTTCCGGCTGGCCGGATTTTTTTAAAAGCACGGTGTTGTCTTTTGCCCGCAATAATTCCAAGTTTTGTTCCGTCTCGCTGAATTTTTCCGGGCCGGCAAAATCATATTTAAAACCCAGCGCGTCCCCGACGATTTTTATCTGCTCGGTATTGGAAGCCGTTTCGATCGTCCAAAGCTGGCCGTTTTCCATGTACCAATCCCGCCAAGTGTTTTTTGCCAATACGGCGCGCTGTTCGGTCGCGGGGAAAAATGTCATCAATTTTAAGTCAGTACTATAATAAAGTTCCGGCTCGGCGGTCTCCTTCCATTGGAATTTTTTAATTTGGCTTTTTGTTTTGCCGATTACGTCTATTATTTTTTCCGGATGCGCCGCGTCAATTACCAAAAGTGTTTGGTGCGTGGTGGTCGCGTCGCTCAGCGCTAAGTAATTGCTAGCCGGGGCCCAGGTTAAGTCCACTTTTTTGTCCGCGGCGGCGTAAAGTAAAATATCGCTGGCATCGGCTAAGTTTTTCAGCCGTATTTCTTTGCCGTTCGGTCCGGACAATTCATAGGCGAGATAACGGTTGTCAAAAGACATTTGCAGGTCGGTTATTTTTCCCGCCAGATAAAAAGCCGGCGCGTTTTTCCGGATAATGGAGATCTCTTTGATGTAAACCGTCTGTTTATTTTCCACTTCCACTTCTTTGCGCCAATCATAATAACCGTCGGCGGCGACGCGAATGTTGTATCTTCCCGGGATGCGGTCATTGATTCTAACCGGCATTTTCGATTTCATCTTCACCTCATTCAAATAAACCGCGGCCGAGGCCGGTTCCACGTCAACGTTAATCGCGCCGGTTTCGCGTAAAAGTCCGCGTTGCCAGTCATAACGGTAGCCGCTGGTATACATGATAATAGCCGGCGCCAAGATAAAAAACAGCGCGACGAAAGCGATTAAAATGCCGCGCCGGTAGGGTTTGGTGAGTTTGCTGTTGGGATATTCCACAAGAACATTAAAACATTAAAACACGAGAACACATAAAAACAGTCTTGCTTTTCGGTATTTATTGTTATATAATCATATTACTGATTTTTTCGTAAAAAGTCAAAGAAAATACGTTTTTAGTCATTGGAAATTGGGATTTGGAATTTTCAATCTATGTCTTATTTGGTGATCAACGGCGGTAAAAAATTACACGGCAACATAGCCAATCAAACGGCCAAAAATTCGGCCGTGGCTTTGCTTTGCGCCACCGCCATGATCAAGGGCGTCACGGTATTGTCCGACGTGCCGGAGATCGAAGAGGTTTATCGGATTTTAGAATTGCTAAAAAGTATCGGCATCAAAGTAAAAAAACTTGGCGCAAAAAAATACAGTTTTGACGCCGGGCGAAATTTAACCATGGCAAAAATAGACCGCGTCGCTTCGGAAAAGACGCGCTCCTCGTTGCTATTGTTAGGCGCGCTGGCCGGCCGGGAGAAAAAATATAAGTTGTACAAATCCGGCGGCTGTAAGCTGGGTGAACGCACCGTGCGTCCGCATCTTTTCGCTTTGGAAAAATTCGGAGTAAAAATTATTTCCCGCGACAAATATTATGAAGTGTCCAACGCTCGTCCGTTGCGTGCCGCCCGAGTGGTGATGTACGAATCGGGCGATACCGCCACGGTGAACGCGGTGATGACCGCGGTTTTGGCTAAGGGCAAAACCGTTATTAAAATGGCCTCGGCTAATTACATGGTTCAGGATGTTTGCTATTTTTTAAATAAAGCCGGCGCGAAAATTACCGGTATCGGCACCACTACTTTGGCGATTGACGGCGTGCCGAACTTGCGCCCGGTAGGTGATTATCCGGTCATGCCCGATCCGATTGTCGCCATGACTTATCTGGCCGCCGCTATTGTTACCGGCTCGTCTTTGACCGTAAAAAATTGCCCGCTGGAATTTTTAGAATTGGAACTTTGCAAGTTAGAAAAAATGGGACAGAAATATAAAATAACCAATCAGCGTCAGTCAAAAAATGGCCAATTTGTCGTGGCCGATATCGCGATCACACCGTCCGCGCTCCACGCCTTACCGGACAAAATAGAAGGCCGGCCTTTCCCCGGTCTGAATATTGATAATTTGCCGTTATTTGTGCCGATTTTAACGCAAGCCAAGGGCCGGACTTTAGTGCATGATTGGGCTTATGAAAATCGCGCCGTTTATCATTTGGAATTATTAAAGCTCGGCGCGCGTATTACTTTATTGGATCCGCACCGTGTGTGGGTGGAAGGGCCGACTAATCTTACCGCCAACGAAGTGATTTGCCCGTCCGCTTTGCGCCCGGCGGTGAATATTTTGCTCTGCATGTTGGCCGCTCCCGGCCGTTCCGTTTTGCGTAATAATTATATGATTGACCGCGGTTATGAAAATTTATACGCGGTTTTAAATCGAGCGGGCGCCGATATTAAATTTATAAAAGAATAAATCAGCGAACATTTTTACCATATGATCATGTCTTCGCCATCGCCGGTAAGAAAACGCTTCGGCAAATATGTCGGAATTTATCTGGCGGTGATTTTATTTGTCGTTTCTTTCGGCCTGGGTATTTTAGTCGGCCAGCTAATCGTGGTGAAAAGACAGATTACCAATGAACAGGGCGAAATCGAAGTGAATAAAGTGATAAATTTTAATCGCGCCACCAACCGCTCCGACAGTATTGAATTCAACCAGTTTTGGGAGGTTTGGGATAAAATTAAAGAAAAATACGTTTCATCCAAAGACGTGAAAGACGCCGACATGTTTTATGGCGCGGTGCAAGGCTTAGTTTATTCGCTCGGCGATCCGTACTCCATGTATTTGGTGCCGAAAGCGGCCGAGGAATTTACCAAAGATTTATCCGGCGAGCTGGAAGGGATCGGCGCGGAAATCGGCATTAAAAATAATCAGTTGCTGGTTATCTCACCTTTGGCTGATTCACCGGCGGAAAAAGCCGGTCTGCGTCCGGGCGACAAAATTCTCAATATTGATAAAGAAAATACTTTTGGCATGGATGTGAATACCGCCGTCGGCAAGATACGCGGTGAGGCCGGCACGGAGGTAGTGCTAACCATCAGTCGTGATGGCGCGGCCAAGGCCTTTGACGTAAAAATTATTCGCGCCAAGATTATCGTGCCCTCGGTCACCTTTTCCTGGAAAGGCGATAAAATTGCCTATATCCGCATCCTGCAATTCAACGAGGATACTCAGGGTGTGTTTGACCGCTATGTCAAAAAATCAATCAAGGAAGGCGCCAAGGGAGTCGTTTTGGATTTACGCAATAATCCGGGCGGGTTTTTAGACACAGCCGTGTCTATGGCCAGCGAATGGGTGTCTGACGGTACCATTGTCAGCGAACGGGCGGGCGACGGGACGATCAGAGATCACGCCACGATCGGCGAGCACCGCTTGGACGGGGTTAAAACTATTGTTTTAGTGAATGGCGGTTCGGCTTCAGCTTCGGAGATCGTGGCCGGCGCTTTGCAGGACCACAAAAAAGCGACCATCATCGGCGAGAAAACTTACGGCAAGGGTTCGGTGCAGGATTTTGAAACATTTTCCGACGGTTCGGCCTTGAAATTAACCGTGGCCGAATGGCTCACGCCGAACGGAAAAAATATAAACAAAGACGGTATCACGCCGGACGTGGAATTTAAGGAAGATTGGGAAACGGAAAAAGTAGGAGAGGATAAAATGCTGGATCGGGCGCTGACACTGATAGTCGGCAGTGAATTTGGCAAAAGCACGGCCACCTCCACACAATAGAAAATAAAAAAACACCCCGGCTTTCCGTCGCGGTGTTTTTAATTTTAAGTGTTACGCCCGTTCTTCCCAGCGTTTATCCGTTTCTACTTCCAGCGCCAAGTAAACTTTCTTACCCAGCGCCACTTCCAATTCTTTACGCGCGGCAATACCGATTTCTTTCAACGCCCGTCCTTTAGCGCCGATAATCATCCTTTTGTAACGGCTGTCAAAAGTATAGATGTTCGCCTGGATGCTGAATACGTCGGGTTTTTCTTCAATATTTACCACCTCCACATGAGTGGAGTATGGTACTTCCTTGCGCAAAGCCAAAAATATTTTTTCGCGGATAATTTCCGCCACCCAAAATTTCGGGTCGGAGTTGGTCAGCTGATCCGGCGGATACAACGGCTCGCCGGCGGGCAATAGTTCAAAAACTTTATCACGCAGGGGCTGGACATGACGGTTGTGCAAAGCAGACAACTCAAACACGGCGGAAAAATCTTCGGCCAGCGCGCGGTAATCATCTAAAAATTCTTTTTCCGCTTTTGGTAAATCGGATTTGTTTATTACCATTATTTTCGGGATGTCGGCGTGGCGGACCATGGATAAAATATATCGCTCTTCAGCGCCGATACCTTTGGTTGGATCCACGACGTAAACAATCAAGTCGATTTCCTTGAGCGATTCTTTGACCCGCTCGGTCAATTTTCCGGAAAGCGGGTTGCGACTTTCTTTAAATACACCCGGGGTATCCAAAAAGACCGCCTGGCCGGCCGGGCTGTTTAATACCCCGTGGATGACGTTTCTGGTGGTTTGCGGCCGATGCGTCACAATGGCCAGTTTGGTGCCCACCAGGGCGTTTAACAGGGTGGATTTGCCGGTATTGGAACGGCCAATCAGGGTCGCCATACCGGATTTTAACAGGGGGGATTCACTTGTTGACATAAGCCTTGACATGACTATTTTCCGATTAAGAAATTTATACTATAATATAGCAGGTATTGGGAAATATTTCAAGGCTCAAGGTTATGAAAGTAATTCTCCTCGCCAAGGTACCGGGGCTTGGCGATATTGATGATATTAAGGAGGTGGCGGACGGTTTCGCGGTCAATCATCTTTTTCCGCGCCATCTCGCTGTTTTAGCGTCGCCCAAAGCAATCGGCGATTTGAAAAGCCAGCATCAAAGAAAGATAAAAGAAGCGGAGAATGAGCTGAAAGAGCAGCAGTCATTAGCCAGCCGGTTAGAAGGTCTGGAAATAGCGGTTAAAGAAAAGACCAACGAAGCCGGTTTTTTGTATGCCGCGGTCGGTCCGCAAAAAATTGCCGAAACATTGACCGGCCTGGGTTTTGCCATTAATAAAAATCAAATTGTCATTAAACCGATTAAAGAACCGGGAGAATATAAGGCGACAGTGAAGTTGAAACATGGGCTGGAAGCAAAAATAAATTTAATTGTAAATGCTTTACCAAGTAAGTTATGAAAAAAACGAAATACATTTTTGTCGTGGGCGGGGTGATGAGCGGAGTAGGCAAGGGGATTACCGTCGCCTCCATCGGTCGAATTTTGGAAAACCATGGCATCCACGCTTCGGCGGTGAAAATCGATCCGTACATCAATGTGGACGCCGGCACGATGAATCCGATTGAGCACGGCGAAGTTTTTGTCACCGATGACGGCGATGAGACCGACCAGGACATTGGCAACTACGAACGTTTTTTGAACTCCGACATTTTTTCGGTCAACTACATGACCACTGGACGCATTTATCAAAATGTAATCCAAAAAGAACGGAGCATGGCTTACAAAGGACGTTGCGTGCAGGTGGTGCCGCACATTCCTTTGGAAGTCATCGACCGGATTAAAACCGCGGCTAAAAAAACCAAAGCCGAAGTGATGATAATTGAGATCGGTGGCACGGTCGGCGAGTATGAAAATATTTTGTTTTTGGAAGCGGCTCGCATCATGAAATTAGACGACCCGGACAGTGTCATTTTTGTCCTGGTCAGCTATTTGCCGATTCCCGGTCATTTGGGCGAAATGAAGACCAAACCAACCCAGCACGCCGCGCGTACGCTCAATAATAGCGGTTTACAGGCCGATATTATCATCGCCCGCGGTAAAGAGGAACTGGACGAACCCCGGCGCGAAAAATTGGCTTTTTTCTGTTCCCTGCGCTCCAAGGACGATATTATTCCGGCACCGGACGTAAAAAATATTTATGACATCCCGGATAATTTTGAAAAATATAACATCAGCAAAATTATCGCCAAGAAATTGAAATTGCGGTTAAAGGAAAAAGACGGTTCGCAGTGGGCGAATTTTATCAACAAAATGCGGACGGCCGATCAGAAAATAAAAATCGCCGTGATTGGCAAATATTTTGGCACTGGCAATTATACCTTGTCCGATTCGTACATTTCCGTGATTGAAGCGATTAAGACCGCTTCGTGGTATAACGGCGCCAAGCCCGAGTTAGTTTGGGTGGACGCGGAAAAGTACGAGAAAAACGCAAAACTGTTGAAGGAGCTGTCCGGCTTTGACGCCATCGTCGTGCCGGGCGGATTTGGCACGCGCGGAGTGGAGGGCGTAATTTTGGCGATAAAATACGCGCGCGAAAAAAAGATTCCGTATCTGGGCTTGTGCTACGGTATGCAACTGGCGGCGATCGAATTCGCGAGAAATGTTTTGGGTTATAAAGACGCGCACACGGTAGAGTGTAATCCGGAGAGCTCAAATATCATTATTCACGTCAATCCCAATCAGGCGAAAAATATTCAGGAAGCCAAGTACGGCGGGACGATGCGCCTCGGCGCCTATGACTGCACGCTGAAGCGGGGGAGCCTGGTGCGCAAATTATACGGCGCGGATAAAATTTCCGAGCGCCATCGCCATCGTTTTGAGTTTAATAATAAATACCGCGCGGCTTTGGATAAGGCCGGTTTGAAAATTGTCGGCGTTAACGAGGAATCCAATCTGGTGGAAATCGTGGAACTGAAAAATCATCCGTTTTTTGTCGGCTCGCAATTTCATCCGGAATTCAAATCTCGCCCGCTTGTTCCGCATCCGTTATTTATGGGGTTGATTAAGGCGGCGGTGGGGAGGAAAAAACGGTAATTAGTTAATTAGTTTATAAGTTTATCGGAACGCCAGTTAACGGCCGACTAATAAACAAATAAACTATTTAACTATTAAACTAAAGGGGATTGACATTCCTGTTTTTATGTGTTTAAATTTACGAGGTTCCTTTTTTAGCAACATTGCGCAAACCGGCTAAATGCCCGTTTGACAGAAAGGCTGGTGAACGATGGGACGAGTCACCCAGGGTTGTGATAACGAACGCGCCAACGCGCGGCGTCAGCAAGCGCTTATCGGTTCCCTTCCGTTGTTGGATGATGACCATCTAATGGAACATTTACGTAATCTCCGATACGTGCTGGTGAGGCCGACCTACACGTATATTTCTCCCGAGCCTCTTGCTGATGCCTTGTTCGACGAGGTCGAAAAACGGCTTCGGTTGCGACGATGAACAAACCGCTCCTTCCTTGCGCGTTCCGCGCAAATCCACAAAAGAAAAGACCCCGTGTTGCGCTTGATTCAATCAAGTCGCAATGCGGGGCCGTTTTTTATTTATTTATTTATTCTTTATTCCTTACTCCTTTTTATCTTCCCGCCATCCGCCCCAAAATATTAAACGTCCGAAGAATGATCGCGGTATCCACCAGTATCCCGCGATTTTTTAGATAATATAAATCGTATTCCAGCTTGCGCAGGTTTTCTTCAATCGTGCCGTAATATGATTTGTGAATTTGCGCCCAGCCGGTCAGACCCGGTTTAATCAAGTGGCGCAAGGCGTAATAAGGCATCTGGGCCGTCAGTTGCGCCACAAACTCCGGTCGTTCCGGACGCGGGCCAACCAGCGACATTTCGTTTTTAAAAATGTTGATAAATTGCGGCAGCTCATCCAATCGGGTTTTACGCATAAATTTGCCCAGCGCGGTTATCCGATTGTCTTCAATCGAGGCGTATTGCGGGCCGTTGGTCTCTGCGCTGCCATCGGCTGTCATCGCCTTCATCGAACGGTATTTATAGATTTTAAAAATTTGTCCGTTCCGGCCGACGCGTTCCTGCGCGAAAAATATCGGACCGGGGGAAGAAATTTTAATCAGCAAAGCAACCAACGGATAAGTGACGGCAAAGACTATCGCCATCAGCGAGGCAAAAATGAAATCAATCAAAATCCGAAAGCGGTCATAAATTTTCTTTTCTTGTTCCTGCAAATTGGCGATAAACCACGATTCGGAAAAAGTGAACGGCGGAATTCGTTGCATTATTTCTTCGTAAAATTTGGCCAAATTAATCACGCCGGTTTGCCGGAAAAGCTGGGTGTATAACTCCTTCATCAATCCCTGATCCTGCGCCATAGACGGCGCCACCACCACCAACTGCACCGATAAATCCGGTTTAGCCGTGAGCAAATCCGAATATTTTTCCACCAGCGGATACTCAGCCAGTCCGGGCAAAAATTCCTGCGCTGTCTCGCCGGGGCGAACAATCACACCGACTGTTTCAAAACCGAGCTCCGGTTCTTTTTGCAGTTTTTTTATAATATCCATTGTCTCCGCGGTTAAGCCGGCGAAGACAATATTGGTTTTTAAAATTGTTTTAGATAAAAAGATGTTGTGCAGATAACGCCAGCCGGCCACCAGGCCGAAGCCGACGACGGTACAAAGCAACAGCACGGTTTTCGGTTGAGCCGTGCTACCTTGATTGATGTAAAAGTAAACCACGCCGATGGCCAGCCAGATCGGCGCGGCCACGAAAAATTTTTGGAAAAATCGCCAAGAATTTTTGGCTTGGCCAAGATCGTAAAGACCGACAATGAAAAAGATCACTGTCGCCAGCGCGAACAAACCGGTCATCGGATAAAATAGGTTGCTCCATTGAGCGGCAGTCGGCGGGTGCCAAGAACGCAGCCAGACGCCCAAATATAAGCCGGCGTAAAGCATCAGCCAATCGCCAACCAAGAGAGTGAGTTGTTTTATTCGGTAGTACATAGCCGTTTAGCCTATTCCAAAATCGGGTTTTTGAGCGTATAATATAACAAAATTTGTATGCCTGGATTCTACTACAAAATCGTAAAAAAATCAATGCCTGCCGTCGTCTTCGGCCTTTTTTTATGTTTTGGGCAAACCGCCTCCGCTTTCCAGCCCAATGACCCGGAATATTACCGTCAATCAACGATGTGGAAGCAAATCAACGCCGAATCGGCCTGGAACACGGCCACGGGCACGGCGGACGTGGTCGTAGCCATTATTGACACCGGCATGGATACCGCCCACCCCGACCTGAAAGATAATATTTGGATTAATCGCGATGAAATCGCCGGCAATGGAGTGGATGACGATGCCAACGGATTTATTGACGACATCAACGGCTGGAATTTTGTGGAAGGCAACAATGACGTTGTTTCACCGGTCGCGCAATGGGCTGACGACACCGGCGCGATTTCGCACGGCACGGTGATCGGCGGTTTAATCGGAGCCAGGGGCAACAACGGCGTGGCTGGCGCCGGTTTAAATTGGCAGGTAAAAATAATGCCGTTGCGCGCCATTAACAGCTCCGGTTCCGGTTCGTATGCCAACATCGTCACGGCGATAGAGTACGCGACCGCCAACGGCGCTGATATCATTACCATGAGTGTGGTCGGTTCTATCGCCGATGAAGGTTTCAAACAGGCGCTTTATCGCGCTTACAAGCGCGGTATATTGGTGGTGGCGGTGGCCGGTAACAATCAGCGCGACCATCGGGGGGATTTGAACGTCGACCCGATTTATCCGATTTGTTTTGATAAAGACAGCGGTGAGAATTGGCTGCTGGGAGTGACTTCGGTGGATGGCGCCGATCGTTTAAGCGATTTTGCCGATTTTGGTCAGTGCGTGGACATCACCGCGCCCGGCGACAATATTTACAGCACGGAAAAATATATGCCGGATAAAAGAGAACTGGAAACTTTCGGCGGACCATGGCAGGGGACTTCTTTTTCCGGGCCGTTGGTGGCCGGCGCGGCGGCGCTGGCGAAATCCGCTTATCCGGATTTAACCAATAAAGATTTGATAAAAATAATTTTGTCTTCGGCTGATGAGATCGATGCGCTTAATCCTAATTTTATCGGGCAAATCGGCTATGGCCGGCTAAATGTCGGCCAAGCGCTTATCGCCGCGGCTGGCACGGCGGCGATCCCGGCTCGACTGGGTTCAATTTATTATTTTAAAAATTCCCGATTAAGCCGTTACGATATCACCGAACAGGCCGATGTTTTTTTGGATGATGTGGGCGGAAAAATTATCGGCGTTGATTCCGCCGATATAAACAGCGATGGAAAAAAAGAAACGGCTGTTTTGTTGTCGGCCGGTTTTGGCTTTAAACTACGTTTGTTGTCCGCCCGGGGCGACGCATTGAGTGAATTTAATTTGCCCGGCGTGGAACGATATGGCGCCGTGAAATTTTCCTCAGCGGATAATAATTGGCAAGTGGCGGTGTCGGCCGGCGGAAAGAATTCCACCAGTTTCAAGTGGTTTGATTTAACGGGGGCGAACATCAGCAAAATGATTTTACCGTTCTCCGTGTCGGCTTGGGCAACGGATGAAACAGGTGGCGTAGTGGTTGGTAGAAAAACAATAAGCGGTGTCACCGTCGCGCAATACAACGCGCGGGGCGTAAAAAAAGCCGAGTGGCTGGGTCGGAAAATCACCGGTCTCGACGATGTGGCTCTGGCCAGAATTACCGACAGTCGGAATGAGCAGGTGGCGCTGGTGGCCCGGCAGGGGAATGCCGCCTTTTTATACGTTTTGGATTTAGCCACGATGAGTTTTACGCGCGCTCCGCTTTACACCGGCACGGAGAAAAGAAAAATATTTTTTACCGACCAAAACCGCGACGGCTTGGCGGATATGCTGGTTTATGGTTCTCGAGCGGGCCAACGCGATATTTTATCCGGCCGAGGCGAGGTTTTGCAGACGGTTGGCTTACCAGACCTGCCTGTTTAATCAGGCTTGCCTTTGAAGACATATTTTGGTATTATTAAATTAGGATACAAAAATAAGATGTATCGCGTTATTAATCATTAGAAATTGAAAATTGATTGAAAATTAAAAATTTTTTATCATGGATACGCCAATTTTTGAAAAAAAGAACGTGCTCGTAACCGGCGGGGCCGGTTTTATCGGCTCGCATCTTTGCGAGCGCTTGTTAAAAGAAGCGAAAGTGATTTGCGTGGATGATTTTTCCAATTCCGACCCGCAAAACATTAATCATTTGTTGCAATATCCGGATTTTGAATTTATCAATCACGACATAACTAAGCCGTTGGATTTGGATAAACTCGAAGAGCTGAATAAATTCAAAGTAAAATTTCAAGGCATCCAGGAGATATATCACCTGGCTTGTCCAACCAGCCCGAAAGATTTTGAAAGTTTAAAAATGCAAACTTTGTCCGCCAATTCCACGGCCATGTTTAACACTTTGGACCTGGCGGCTAAATATCACGCCAAATATTTATTCGGTTCCAGCTCGGTGGTGTATGGCGATGCCAGCGAGGCCAAACAATTTTTTAAAGAGGCCGACGAAGGGTTGGTGAACCATTTGTCGCCCCGCGCCTGTTATGACGAAGGCAAAAAATTCGCCGAAACCTGCGTGGAAACCTATCGCCAGGTGCACGGGATTGACGGCAAGATCGCCAGAATTTTTACCACCTATGGCCCGCGTATGCGTCTGTTCCAAGGGTTGCTGATTCCGGATTTTATTATCAGCGCCATTGATGGGTCGGATTTGGTGATTTATGGCGACGAAAGTATTTCTACCTCGCTGTGTTATGTTGATGACGTGGTCACCGGTTTGATAAAATTGATGGCCGCTGAGCCGGAAGTAAAAGTGGCTAATTTGGGCGACGACAGAATCGTGCGTTTTGTGGACGTGGCCAAGATGATTATCGCCATGACAAATTCCGCTTCCAAAGTTTCTTTTGAACCGAGTTTGTTATTTTTAACCAAAAAAGGCGCGGCTGATTTGGCTTACGCCAAGGAAGCTCTTGGGTGGATGCCGTTGGTGCGTTTGGAGGATGGCTTGGAGAAGACGGTGGAATATGTGGTGGCAAATAAAGAGGCGCTGGTGTTTAATCACAAAAAGTAGTAAAGTAGTTATGTTTTTCGCGGTAGTGCCGGCATTTAATGAAGAAAGAAATATCGGTCGCGTTGTACGCGACCTTTTTCAACATGGGTGTGAACGCGTGATAGTGGTGGATGACGGTTCAACCGACCAAACCGCGGCCACGGCTGGCGACGCGGGGGCGGTTGTTTTGCGCCACTTAATCAATCGTGGCCAGGGCGCGGCTTTGGAAACAGGGGACAGATTTGCTTTGGCTTCTGGCGCCGAGGCAGTGGTTCATTTTGATGCCGACGGCCAATTCAATCCGGCCGATATCGCGTTGGCCCGGGAACTGATGCGCGAAAAAGATTTGGATGTGGTGCTGGGCTCGCGTTTTTTGGATCGCCGCTCCCAAATTCCATTTTTAAAGAGACGGTTAATTTTACCGGTCGGACGGCTGGTCAATTATTTTTTTACCGGCCTGCTTTTATCCGACGCGCACAACGGCTTTCGTCTGCTGACCAAAAACGCGCTGGCCAAAATAAAAATCACGCAAGATGGCATGGCGCACAATTCGGAAATCGTGGCGCAAATTAAAAAATACGGATTAAAATACGCTGAATGTCCGGTGGAAGTAACCTATGTTGAGTACGGCCAAGGATTGACGGGCGGTTTAAAAATTATTAGGGATTTATTTTTAGCTAAATTTTTAAAGTAAAAATATGTTGCTGATACAAATTTTTCTCGTCGCGCTCTTTGTTTTGGCGATGGTTAAGGCCGGTTTACGTTGGCGCGCCGGTGATTTGTCGGTCCAGGGACTGTTATACTGGATCGTGTTTTGGCTGGCGGCGGCTGTTGTGGTGATTAAACCGGACGCCACTTTTTATTTCGCCCACTTGCTCGGCATCGGCCGTGGCGCTGATCTGGTGGTTTATTTGGCGCTGGTTTTGCTTTTCTTTTTAGTTTTTCGTTTGATGACTACGGTGGAACGGCAAAAGAAAGAAATTACCGAATTAACCCGTACAATGGCGCTAAAAGATAAACATACTGGTTTTGACATTTGACATTTGAGTTTTGAGATTTTTCATATATGCCTCCCGATAAATATACTGCCGTCTGGGTATCGCACACCTCCATTGGGGATTTTTTGCGTTGCCCGCGCGCTTATTTTTTAAAAAATGTTTATCGTGATCCGAAAAATAATCATAAGATAAAATTAATGAGCCCGTCGTTGGCTTTGGGCCAGTGCGTGCACGAAGTTTTAGAATCGCTCTCGATCCTGCCTAAGAATCGCCGGCTGGAAGAATCGTTGGTGAAAAAATTGGATACGGCTTGGGGCAAGGTGAGCGGGGAGAAAGGCGGTTTTCCCAACGAGGAAATTGAATATAAATATAAAATGCGCGGGCAGGAAATGATGCGCCGGGTGATGAATCATCCGGGGCCGATCACCGGTCTGTCGGTTAAGATCAACATGGATTTGCCGTTTTTTTGGCTGTCCGAGGAAGAAAATATTATTTTATGCGGAAAAATTGACTGGCTGGAATTTTTGCCGGAAACGGATAGCGTGCATATCATTGATTTTAAAACCGGTCGATCCGAAGAAGACCCGGATTCACTGCAATTGCCGATCTATCATTTGCTGGTGCATCATTGTCAAAAAAGAGCCGCCAGCAAAGCCAGTTATTGGTATTTGGATTACAGTGATACTTTAACCGAGAAAACATTGCCGGATTTGGACGCGTCGCGCCAAAAGGTTTTGGCCATCGCTCAGGAGATAAAATTAGCGCGTCAATTGGCGCGGTTTAAATGTCCGTCTGGCGCTGATGGTTGTCCCGATTGCCGGCCGTTTGAAACGATTTTGCGCGGCGAGGCCAAGTTTGTCGGTGAGGACGGTTTCCGCAATGATGTTTATATTTTAAATAAAAGCGACGGAGAGGATAGAGAGGGCACGGTATTATGAAAAAAATCGCCCATATAGTTTCCACTTTTTGGCCCCGTCCGGGAGGGATGGGCCAGGTTTGTTTTGAGGAAGTAAAACGGCTCGCCGCCAATCACGACGTGTCGGTTTTTACCTTGCGTTACCACGGTTTGAATGAAGAAGAACCCGTGGCTGGTTTTACGGTTAAGCGAATCAAACCGTTGTTTCGTTTGGGCGACGCCGGCATGGTACGCGGTCTGGAAAAACAATTGGCTGATTTTGATGTTGTCCACGTACATTATCCATTTTACGGCGCCATTCAGGCTATCACCGCGGCCGAGAAAAAATACGGATTCAAGTTGGTGGTAACCTATCACATGGACGCGCAGGTGAGCGGTGTCAAAAAAATACTGCAAAGTATCCACGACGCGTTGTGGGACGGCTGGTTATTCTCGCTGGCTGACAAGGTGTTGACGCCAGATAAAGAATATTTTGCCCTGGCGAAATTTGGTCCGCGCGTGACTGCCGGCAAAATCGAAGTTTTGCCGAATGGGGTGGATACGGATTTTTTCCGTCCGGGCGCGGTTGATTGGGCCAAAATCGGGTTGGGCGACTTATCCGATAAAAAAATTATTCTATTTGTCGGAAATTTATTGGCGATTAAAAATTTAAATTTGCTGATCAAGGCGATGATCGATTTACCGCCGGAAGCATTGTTGGTTGTGGTCGGTGGCGGTTACGAAGAAAAAAAATATCGCGCGCTGGTTCGTCGGCTGGGCTTATCGGAGCGTATTATTTTTACCGGTGGCGACATTGATCGTGACAGATTGGCGCAGTTATATCGGTCCGCCACCGCGGTGGCTATTCCGTCGTTATCCGAATCTTTTTCCTTGGTGGCGGTGGAAGCCATGGCTTCGGGCGCGATTGTCGCCGGTAGCGACATCCCGGGTATTCGCGGGCGCGTGGCCAATAATGTGGACGGCTTCCTTTTTCCGGCGAATGATTTACCGGCTTGGGTGGCCGGTTTGAAACATATATTAAATTTATCGGCGGATGAGCGGCGGATTATTTCGGAAAGAGCTCGCGCGTCATCTTTGAAATATTCTCTGTCAGAACACGTAAAAAATTTAGAAAGAATTTATTCTTCGATCTAGTTTCTGTTTCTGTTTTCTATTTACTGTTTTCGCGCATCATGTCATTCAACTACGAACAATCCATCTGGGGGCAGGGGACGGCTACGCTAAAATGGAGCGACCCGGCCAGTTTTCGTTTGCGTCAATGCCTAGAATCATTTAAAAAAATCCCAGCCGGCGCAAAGGTGCTGGAGCTCGGTTGTGGCGCCGGACAGTTTATCCGCGCGCTTAAAAAAATCCGTTCGGCCTGGAATTGCTACGGCTGTGATATCAGTCAAACGGCGATTGAGACGGCCAAGACCGCCCACGATGGAGTAAATTATGATTTGAGCACCGCCGACAAATTGCTGTATCCGAACGCGTATTTTGACGCCGTGGCTTTTTTTGATGTGCTGGAGCATGTGGCCGATCCGACCGGTTTAATCGCGGAAATTTATCGTGTGCTTAAACCAGGCGGAATTTTGTATGCTTTTGTGCCCTGCGAAGGCGATGTTTTGTCTCTCTGGCGCTGGCTGGATAAGTTTGGCCTGAAAAAAGATTTAACTAAAAAATTCGCCGGCCATGTCAATTATTTTTCCCGCGCCGAAGTCGGCGATTTGTTGGCCGCGAACGGCTTTAATATCATCCGCCGGCGTTACAGCGAGCATTGTTTGGGGCAGAAAGTCGGTATTTGGTCATTTTTTATGATGAATCGCGCCGCCAAAAAATTAGGCGGTGGGCAGATTAATAACGAACAATATTTCGCGCGTTTTAACGGCCGGGGCGCGTCCGGGCTGAAAAAAATCGGCAACGCGTTGATTAATTTAGAATCGTTTCTTTGGCAGCGTTTGCCTTCGCCGAATTTACATATCACCGCCGTTAAGAAATAAAAATCCCTTCATGCGCGTAATACACATCATCCCTTCCGCTTTTGATTATTTTGACGATATTCGCCGTCATGCTTTTTCCATTTTGGAAAAACAAATTGAGTCCGGAGTTGAAGCCGAAGCATTTACCTTACAATATGGTTCGGTGACGCGCGGGCAAAAAAGCGCCGCCAAACTTGACGCGCCGGCCAGCCGTTTTATCGGACTGTTCGGCTTAAATGAATTGGTCGATTCATTGTCGAATTTCGATGTTGTCCACCTGCACTGTCCTTTCTTGGGCGCGGCTAAAAAAATAATTGATTGGCGGAAAAAAAATCCAGACCGGCCGCTGGTCATTACCTATCACCGCGATTTGGATTTTTCCGATTTGTTCTCCCTTTTTATTATCGGCTATAATTATTTTTATTTACCCCGTTTGTTTGCCGTGGCTACGGCTGTGGCCGGTTCTTCCGCCGAAGAATTTGCCCAGACTAAGGGCCGCCGGTATCTTAAGCAACCGGAAAAATTTACGGATATCTCGGCATCAGCGGTTGACATAGAAAAAGAAGCCGGTATCCACTTGACTGATACGCCGGATAAGCTAAAATTACTGTCGACTGACGCCGAAGCGTTGGCATACATTAAGTTATATAAAAATTTAGTAATCTAATTAATTAGAATATGGAGAAAAAGTCATTTTTTGAGGCGTTAGAACCAAAAAGCGCGATGATCGTGGGGATCGTGGCGGGGTTTTTGACGGTTTGTACCGTGGGTTTTATTGTGTTGGGAATTTTGGCCCTTACTCGCGGGGTAAATTGCACGGCCGAAGGCGCTACTGCCGATGGTCTGGCCACCGCGGATAACGCGGCCGCTACCGATCAGCCGGCGACACCGGCGCCGAAAACCGATAAACCGAAAGTGGAATTGTTTGTGATGTCCTATTGCCCCTACGGCTTGCAAATGGAAAAAGCCTATCTGCCGGTGATGGAATTGTTAAAGAGCCGGGCCGATATGAGTATCAAATTTGTCAGTTATGCCATGCATGAGAAAAAAGAAATTGACGAGAACACCCGTCAGTATTGTATCCAAAAAGAACAGCCGACCAAGTTCGTCGCTTATCTGAAATGTTTTACCGGCAAGGATGATTATATCGCGTGTTTGACCACTGCCGGAGTGAACGAAGCCAAGATGAACGCCTGCGTGGCTAAGGCCGACAAAACTTACGGTATTACCGCCAAGTTTGAAGACCAATCCACCTGGTTGAGCGGCCAATATCCGGTTTATCCGATTGATGCCGCCTTGAATGAGCAGTACGGCGTGCAGGGTTCGCCGACTTTGATTATCAATGGTGTGGAAGTGTCGGCCGGACGCACTCCGGAAGCGGTGAAGGCGGCCGTTTGCGCCGCGTTTAAAACCGCGCCGAAAGAGTGTGACACTGCGTTGAGCACGCAGAGTATGCAAGCCGGGTTCGGCACCAGCGCCGGAGCGGCCACCGACGCCAGCTGCGGATAATTTTCTCGCTTTAAATTATTTTAACTCATATATATGGGAAGATTTAAAAAAGGCTTGGTGTTAGGCGGAATTCTTGGCGCCGGTTTGATGTGGCTTAACGCTACGGTTAAAGGCAAAGAGTACCGCGCTAAAATTTTGGCCCATCTGGATCCGCTCTACAACGAATTAAAGGAAAGTATAAAAAAACTGGAAGGCCCGACCCGCGAAATGTGGGACGCGCTGGTGGAACGAGCGGTGGAGGAATACGCGGCCAAAAAAGAAATGGCCATGGATATGAAAAATAACCTGATTAAGGAATTGCAGAAGAAATGGGATAATCTGGAAAAAGAGATAAGAAATGGGTAAAATAAAAAATCCCCTCCGATGACGGAGGGGATTTTTTATTTGCTTTTTTTCATATCCTTCACCGCCAGTTCCAGTTCGCGGTTGCCGTTCCATTCGTTGACGCTGACCTTGAAAACCAAATCAATTTTGTCGCCCGGCTTTAAAGTATTTTTCCAGTCCGCCGGATGCTTATTCAAATCGCCAAAGCCAAAGGCGATGGTTTTTTTCACCACGTGAGAATTATGTTTGACCATCAGTTTCAAATGCCGGCCGTCCTGTCCGACCGGGCTGACTTCCATCACCGTCAAACCGCGCGCCAAATACAGCGGCTCCTCGTTGGCCTGGCCGAACGGTTCAAATTTTTGCAGTAGGTCGTAAAGTTTCCAATCAACGTCGGCCAAATCCACTTCGGCGTCAATGGCGAGTTGCGGTTTTAATTCCAAACCGGCCGTGGCCGTGGCCGCTTTGGCGGATAATTTTTTTTTAAATTTTTCCAGCATTTTCGGTGATTTCAAAGTAAAACCGCAGGCTTGCGGGTGCCCGCCGAATTTGGAGAAAAGTTCCGGCATGGATTGCAGGGCAGCGATGATATTAAATTCCGTGATACTGCGCCCGGAGCCGTTGATCTCTCCATCGATTTTGCCCATTACAATCGCCGGTTTATAATAGAGGTCTTTTAGTTTGCCGGCAATCAAGCCGATGACACCGGGCGCCCAGCCATCGGCGATGGCGAACAGCACCGGATTATTTTCTTGTTTGGTTTCTCCGATTTGTTTCACTGCCTGGTTCACCATTTGTTCGGTTAATTTTTGTCGGTCGGTATTGTTTTTGTTCAACTGGTTGGCTAAATCAACGGCGGTGGTTTCATCTTCGGCGGACAGCAAAGCGAAAGCGCTGTTGGCATGGTCCATTCGGCCGGCGGCATTGAGGCGAGGCGACAATTGAAAGCCAACCGTCTCGCTGTTATACGGTCCTTTCTTCGGTCGGCCCGATTCATCGGCAATACCGGCGGCAATTAGTAATTTTTTTAATCCGATGTTTCTGGTTTTATTAAGCACGGTCAGGCCGTAGCGAGTAAGGGTGCGTGATTCGCCGAGCAGAGGCACCATGTCGGCGACCGTGGCGATGGCCACCAGGTCTAACAGCCATTTTTCAAATGATTCGTGGGCCTGCCCATCCGGCATCAGCGCGTTTGTTTTCGCGTGAGTGATTAAAAGCGCTTGAGTTAATTTAAAAGCCACGCCGGCGCCGGCCAATGTTTTACACGGATAATTTTGGCCGGGTAATTGAGGGTGGATAATGGCGCTGGCTGGCGGCAATGTTTCCGGTACGCTGTGATGGTCGGTGACAATTACTTCCATGCCTAATTTATTCGCCAAAATTATTTCTTCATTGTTGCTTAAACCGCAATCACAAGTGACAATTAAGTCGGTTTTTTGTTTAGCCAAAGATTCTATCGTATTTTTATTCAAACCATAGCCGTCTTCTTCGCGATGGGGGAGAAAGACATTTAAATTTTTCGCGCCGAGTTTTTTAAGAGTAGTAACCAAAATCACCGACGCGCAGACACCGTCGGCGTCATAGTCGCCGTGCACTACGATATTTTTATCGGCGGCAATGGCGTCAAAAATTATTTTTACCGCTTCGGCCATGTCGCGGAATAAGAACGGATCGTAAATATCGGTGGAATAATCCGGGTTTAAAAATTCGTCAATTTGTTCTTGCGCGCGCAAATTGCGGTTCCAAAGAAGCCGCGCGATAATCGGCGGCAATTCCGGGTGCGATTCCATAAATTCCCCGGGCGGAGCCTCCAGAATAGCCCACTTCTTCATAGCAAAATATAATTTCTTTGGTTTAGACCTCGCTGTTTATGGTCGGCGGTTCACAGTTCGCAGTGCCCAGTTCACAGCCACAACCCATTAATATTGCAAGGCCGGCATGATGGTGAACAACACCATCGCCAAGACGCCGATCAAGGCCACCACAATCCAGAGCTGTTTTAGAGTTTTGTGTTTCATAGCAATGAACAATTAACGAAGAAATTAACGTTTTAAAACTTTCAAGTACGTTTCGGTGGGTATTTCCACCTTTCCCCGCGCGGCCATTTTTCTCTTGCCTTTTTTCTGTTTTTCCAACAGTTTCATCTTGCGGGTGACGTCACCGCCGTATAATTTAGCCAAGACATCTTTGCGGTAAGCCGAGAGACGCTCGGCGGCGATAATCTTTCCGCCGACGGCGGCCTGGATTTTTATTTCAAATTGTTGGCGCGGTAAAGATTCTTTTAATGTTTCGGTAATTTTTTTCCCGGATTTATAGGCATCTTCTTCCCAGACCAGAGTCGCCAGCTCTTCCACCGGTTCTTCGGAAATTAAGATGTCCAATTTAACCACTTTAGTCGGTTCATAATCTTTGTATTCGTAGTTCATGGAAGCATAGCCGGAAGTGACGGTTTTAAGTTTATCATAAAAATCCGTAATCAGCGAAGCCAGCGGGATTTCGTAATGAATTACCGCCCGCTGATCGGAGCCGGCGCTTAAATATTCGGTGTTGACGTAACGGCCGCGTTTTTCGGAAATTAACCCCATGACACTGCCAACGTAATCTTTGGGAGTGATAATATCCAAAGTCATCCACGGCTCCATAGTGGAAATGACTTGAGACGGTTCGGGCATTTCTTGCGGGCCGTGGACGATAATTTCTTGTTTGTTGCTTTTCGTTACTTTGTAGGCGACACTGGGTACGGTAATGACGATGTCCAAATTGTGTTCCCGGTGGAGGCGTTCCTGAAAAATATCCAAATGCAACATGCCCAAGAATCCGCAGCGGAAACCAAAGCCGAGCGCTTGCGAATGTTCCGGCTCAAAATAGAGCGATGAGTCGCTTAATTTTAATTTATCAATCGCGTCGCGCAATTCTTGGTATTCATTTCCTTCTTTGGGAAAAACGCCGGCAAAGACCATCGGCTTTACCTCTTTATAGCCGGGCAGGGGAGTAAGACCCTTTTGTTCTTCCTTCGCTTCGCGGGTGGTGATGGTGTCGCCGACTCGGCACTCGCGCACTTCTTTCAGACCGGTCACCACGTAACCGATTTCTCCATTGGCCAGTTTTTCCGCCGACTTAAATTTCGGTTTGTAATAGCCGATTTCCAAAATTTCCGCCGGCGTGTGCGTGGTCATCAACATTATTTTGTCGCCTTTTTTTAATTCCCCGTCCATTATTCTAACCGAGGCGACCACCCCTTTAAACTCATTGTACGAAGAATCAAAAATCAGGGCGCGTGGCGGTTTTTTTGAATTGTCCGCCGGTGGCGGCACCTGTTTAATTATCGCTGCCAATATTTCCGCCACCCCGGCGCCGGTTTTGCCGGAGGCAAGCAGAATGTCTTCTTCTTGACAGCCGATCAAGTGGATAATTTCTTCTTTGGTTTTGGCGACATTGGCGATCGGCATGTCGATCTTATTTATCACCGGAATGATGGTTAGATTTTGCTCCAAGGCCAGATAAAGATTACCGATAGTTTGCGCCTGCACGCCTTGGGTGGCGTCCACGAGCAGGATGGCGCCCTCCACCGCGGCCAGCGATCGGGAGACTTCGTAATTAAAATCCACGTGGCCGGGAGTGTCGATCAGATTCAAAATATATTTTTGATAATCCATCCGCACCGGTGTCAGCTTAATGGTGATGCCTCGTTCACGTTCCAAGTCCATGGAGTCTAACAACTGTTCTTTCATGTCGCGGTGGGAAACTGTGCCGGTCAATTCTAAAAACCGATCGGCCAGGGTGCTCTTCCCGTGATCGATGTGAGCGATGATGCAAAAGTTCCTAATTTGATTATTCATAATTTTTACGCGACTATTCTTTTCCCTCAATCATTTCCGTGGTTTGGACATTGCCGGTTTTTAACCACCGTCGGGCCAAGCTGTCTTTTAAATGCATAAATTCCGGTACTTTCAACAGCCAACAAATAAAACCATAAACCGTCAGGCCGACCGCGCCGGCCACCAAACCTTGTCCGAACACGCCCCAAAAATAGTTCAGGTCAAAGATTTTTGCCAGAGGATATTTTAAAGCTTGGATCACGATACCCATAATCATGGCGGCGACAGTGAAGCGGTAAAGCGATGAAATAATTGGTCCGCCGTCTAAGCCGGTTAGATTTTTGCGTAAATAAACCACCAACAATGAAGCGTTTAAAATTCCCCCGATTGAGGCGGCTAAGGCTAGGCCGGCTACGCCCAGCGAGCGCATTAGGATTAAAGCGGCGATAATGGCGATTAATTCGCTGACCACGCCGATAACGAACGGGGTCTTGGTGTCAGACAAAGAATAAAACGCGCGGGCCAAAAGGGGAATCAGCGCTTGAGCGAAAAGACCGAAGGCGAAAAAGGCCAAAGCGTCGGCCGTGTTTATGGTGGCGGTCCAATCAAAGGCGCCGGTGCCGAGCACCACGCGAACGATCTGCGCGCGCAACAGCATGATAGCCATCGACAGCGGAATAATCAAAAATAAAATTTGTCTGGCGGTGGCGGAAAGATTTTTGATAAATTCTTCATGATTTTTAGTGGCGGCCGCGGCTGAGAGCACGGGGAACACGGCCAAGGCGAAGGGGATACCGATAATGCCGATCGGCACGGCTTGGAGATTACTGGCGAAATTATAAACGGCCACACTACCGACCGGCAAAAACGAAGCCAAGATCGTCACCACGAAAATATTCAATTCGGAAATAGCCAGCCCGAGCGTCCGCGGGACCATCAGTTTGCCGATTAGTCGCGTCTCCGCGTCTTTTAAGTTGAAAGTCCAATGCCAGCGCCAGCCGGCCAAGAGCGCTCCGACCACTTGCAACAATAGATGTAATAGGGCGCCGAGTACGACACCAAGCGCCAAGCCCGGCAAACCGAACATCGGCACCAATACTACCGCGCCGATGATAATCCCCAGATTATAAAAAATCGGGGCAATGGAATAAAAAACAAATCGGCGCAATGATTGTAAAATTCCGCCCAGCGTCATGGACAACCCCAAAATCAACGGCGACAAAAACATTATCCGAGTGTAAGTAACGGCCAGCGCTCGGCTGGCTTCGGAAAAGCCCGGGGCGATTAACGGTACTAAGTAAGGGGCAAAAAGAATGCCCAGTCCGCACAAGATAATTAAAATAAAGGCGCTGATGTTGATAATGTTGTTGGCCAGTTTCCAGGCCGGACTTTTATTTTCCCCCTGATTAAAAAGCGCGGTAAAAGTCGGGATAAAACCGGCAGTGAGCGCGCCGACAATCAGCAGATTATAAATTACATCCGGAATTTTGAAAGCGGCGTAGTAGGCGTCCAGCACCGGTCCGGCGCCAAAATAGTGCGCCAAAATTCGGTCGCGAAATAAGCCGACCAAGCGGGACATTAAAGTGGCGGCCGCGATAATCAGGGCGGCGCCGGTAATGGTTTTGGATTGGCCGTTGATGGTTCTGAGAAACATGCTATCGCGCGGTAGTGGTAGTGGAGCTTGTGACGATTAAGCTCGGGTAATTAACAATTAAAAATGCGTAATCAATAATTTTTTCCTTGTTGGGCGATGTCTGCTGAGCGGAAACCGTTCCGCCGATGCCGTCGGCTCGGCTGAAAGTGAATTGTTTATAATTATCGCCCTCTTCTTCCGTGTCCAGTGTAAAACCGGCCTCGTTTAATTTATTTTGGTAGTAAAGAATCAAGGATTTGGTATCACTCGGCACACGGCGCCACTCTATCTGAACTGTATCGCGATCATCGCCCACCGGTTTGGTAATAATGCGCCACAACTCGCGTCCGATGTTGACTCGCTGGCTGGTCGGCGTAGACGGCGCTTGCGGGTTGGTTTCAGCCGTGTTGATAAAAATCGGTGAGAGAATAATTTTGGGAAAAAAAGCGGCGATGGCCATGGCCCGCGCTTTGTAATGGCCGGAAGTGTAAGTAATGCGGTCAATATTATATTCATTGTAAACGGGGATCTCTTTAGGAAAATTTTCCGGCAAGACCCGTATTTCTTTCGGTCCCTGTCCGACGAATAACCGCACCCCGACAATTATCAGCGCGATAAAAAGAAAAAGACAGCCGCAGCCGCTCATGCACGCTTTGCCGACCCACCGATTTTTCCGAGTCAATTCTTGGATCGGCGGTTCGACAATTTCCACATCTTTTATGGCGTCTTCTCTGATGCGCATAACAAGGAGTATTCTAACAGGTTTTTTCTGGTTTGTGTAGGGGGTATAATATGGTATAATTTACCCATTATGAAGCTTTCATTTTACGGCGCGGCCGGTGAAGTTACCGGTTCGTGCAGCCTGCTGGAAACAAGCAGTAAAAAAATATTGGTTGATTGCGGCGCCTTTCAGGGCGGGGAATACGTGGAGGAGCGGAATGCCGACCCTTTTGTTTTTGATTCCAAAGAATTAACCGCGGTGATTTTAACCCATGCTCACTTGGACCACGTCGGCCGGTTGCCGGAATTAGTCAAGTCGGGTTTTTCCGGGTTTATTTACGCCACTCCGCCGACGGCTGATTTAGCGCGCCTAATCTTAGAAGACGCTTTTGAGATAATGAGCTATAACAATAGAAAATTTCACACGCCCTTGCTTTACAGTCAGGAAGACATCGCCCGCGTGGTCGGCCGGTTCAGAACGGTGGGATATTACGAAGATTTTACGTTATCAGCGCCGGCTGATGATAAAAAAAATCCGGTAACGGTAAAATTTTATGATGCCGGGCATATTTTCGGTTCGGCTTTCGTGGAAGTTCGCGTCGACGGCAAGAAAATAATTTTTTCCGGGGATGTCGGCAATGTCAACACGCCGATCCTGCGCGACACTGACGCGTTGCCGGAGGACGTTGACGTTTTAATTTGCGAATCCACTTATGGCGATCGCCTGCATGACACGAAGCAGAACCGGGAAGAGGCAATTAAACAAATTATTCTTTCGGCCGTTCGTCGTGGCGGTGCCTTGCTTATCCCGTCTTTCTCCGTGGAGCGGACTCAGGAATTACTTTACACCCTCAATAATCTGATTGATCGAAAAAAAGAATTGCCCGGCGACCTGCAAATATATTTGGATAGTCCTTTGGCCATTAATGCCACCGAAGTTTACGAACGTTATTCCGAATATTTTGATCAAGAAGCTAAGCAATATATTTTTTCCGGCGACGATTTATTTAAGTTTACCGGCCTGCATGTTTGTCGCACTCGCGAAGAGTCGAAAAAAATTAATAATACGCCCGGGCAAAAAATAATCATCGCCGGCGCCGGCATGATGAATGGCGGCCGGATTCTTCACCACGCGCTCCGTCATCTTTCGGATGAGCGCGCTACGCTTTTTATCACCGGTTACCAAGCGCCGGGCACTTTGGGCAGAAGAATTTTGGAGGGCGCGTCAATGGTGAATATTTTCGGCGAAGAAATAAGGGTCCATTGTCATCTTGATTTTACCGGCGTGCTTTCGGCGCATGCCGATAAAGCCAAGTTGATGCAGTGGATTAAAAACAATGGTCACCCACCCAAACAAATTTATCTTAATCATGGCGAACCGGCCGCGTTGTCGGCGTTGCAAAAAAGTGTCAGCGAAGTGCTGAATGTGCCGGCGGTCATTGCCGATCCGGAGAAGGTGACTGAGCTATAAAATACAAAAACACACCAGACTTATCCACACCCCCCGCCTCTTTGGCGGGTTTTTTGTTTTATATTAGCCAAAAAATAAAATGGTGTTTTTTGTTGACGGGTGTTTGTCAGTGGTGTAAAATGGTACGTAGTGGAAAGAAGTGGAGAACTTTTTAGCTACTGGATTCCCGCTTTCGCGGGAATGACAAAAACGACCATGTTCATAGGCGAATATTCCCACAATCTAGATGATAAAGGGCGTTTGGCTGTTCCGGTCAAATTTCGGCCTGATTTGGAGGATGGAGCGGTTGTAACCAGAGGTTTGGACAGCTGTCTTTTTCTTTATACAAAAAAAGAGTGGGCCAAGTTGGCGGAAAAATTAGCGGCTCTGCCCATTAGCCAATCCAACAGCCGGGCCTTCGCCCGTTTGATGCTGGCCGGCGCCATGGACGTGGATATGGACAAGCAGGGTCGGGTGGTGGTGCCGGAATACTTGCGTCAATTCGCCGGCATGAAAAAGAATGTGGTGGTGGCGGGCTTGTATAATCGTTTAGAACTTTGGGACGAAGAGAGCTGGGAAAAATATAAAAATCAAACTGAGGCTGAAAGTGGCGAAATCGCCGAACGCATGGCGGAACTGGGAGTTTAAAATTATGAAACACATTCCGGTATTAATGGCTGAAGTGATTGAGGGGCTAAATTTGGAATCAAACACCAACGTGATTGATTGTACCCTGGGCGATGCTGGACACGCGGAGATAATTTTGGAGAAAATTGGTCCGAAAGGTCAATTGCTCGGGATCGATGCCGATCCGGAATCACTTTTACGGGCTAAAAGAAATTTGTATAAATTCGGCGAGCGAGTGATTTACGCCAGAGATAATTTTGTCAATTTAACCAAGATTGTTTCGGCCAACAAATTCACACCGGTCAGCGCCGTTCTGATGGATCTGGGCTGGTCCACTCCGCAGTTTGCCGAGCGGGGCCGGGGATTCAGCTTTGAACCGCCGGCTGGCGGAGACGAGCCGTTGGACATGAGGTACGACCCGAATGACCGACAAAACGATTTGCCGACGGCCGCTGATATATTAAATAAATCCAGCGAAGCGGAATTGGCCAAGATTTTTAAAAATTACGGCGAGGAAAAATTCAGCCGAGACATCGCCGAAGAGATCTGCCGGGTCAGAAAAACGCGACCGCTAGAGCAAACGAAAGAATTGGTGGAGATAATTTTGTCAGTTTATCGAACTAAATTAAATAGCAAAAAAGATGTGCCCTGGATCGGCGGGATTCATCCGGCGACCAAGGTGTTCCAGGCCCTGCGCCTGGCTGTCAATCGAGAGCTCGAGGTATTAAAACAAGCATTGCCTCAAGCTCTGGACGCGCTGACGGCTGGCGGACGGCTGGCGGTGATCACCTTCCATTCGTTGGAAGATAGAATCGTCAAGCAATATTTTCAATCGTCGGGCAATGTAAAAATTATCAACAAAAAACCGCTGGTCGCTTCCGCGGAAGAAATCGCGGCCAATCCGCGCTCTCGCAGCGCTAAATTGCGGGTCGTAGAAAAAATATAGCGCCAATATGTCTTGGAAAAGGAGAGTAAAATATCAGTTTGATTATTACCGCCGCCGGGCGCTGGGTGTTTTTGGCTATGCCGCTTTGCCGGATTATTTTACCGGTCGAACGGCCAGAATTGTTTATATTACGATATTAGTGGCAACCAGTTTAATCTATATTTGCCAGACCAGTTTAGCCGCCGGTTCCGGCTACGAGATGCGTGATTTGCAAAATAAGGTCAATACTTTGCAAGAAGACATTCAAAAAATTGAAGTGGAAATCGCGGAAAATACTTCCATGGCCAAATTGGAAACCCGGTTGGCCGAACTGAATATGGTGGCGATCTCGGACATTAAATACATTAGTGCCGTGGAAACCGCCGTAGCGAAGAAATAGCGCGGTCAGTTCTCAGTTCACAGTTCGTAGTTCACAGCCTGCCTGTCGGTAGGCAGGGTAGGCAGGTCCACAGTATTAAGAGTCCCGCTCGTGCGGGTTTTTTTATTTTATGATATAATAAAAACAAAGAAACAATAACCAAGAAACAATAACCAAAACCAAAAACGGCCGGCAATCACCCTGTTTCTTGTATCTTGGTTATTGGAATTTGTCACCCTATGTTTATCCTGGTTTTACAACGCGTGTTAGTCGGAGCAGTGCTGGATATTTTTTATTTTCCTCTTTGGTGGTATACCGTCGGCGCAAAACACGCCCTGCTTTGGTGCGTGGGACTTTTAGCCTACGGCAACGACAATTTCGCCCCCGGCCTGTGGCTGAAAAATATTTTTGTGCCCATGTACGGGCAGTATGATTTTCAAGGCAGGATCATCAGTTTTTTGATGCGTTTGGCGCAAATTATCGGCCGTTCGGTTGCTTTGGCGGTTTGGCTGGTTCTCTGTTTGATTTTATTTTTTATTTGGCTTTTAATCCCGGTAGTGATTGTTTGGGGATTGACGCGCGCTTTAAGCGTACCTAAAATATGATGTTTGAGAAAAAACCGCCGTTAGATATTTTGGCCTGCCCGTCATGTAAAGCGACCGGTTTGATTGGCTTTAAAAAATGCGCGCACTGCCACGGCATGTCTATGGGGCTGTCTCGGCGCGGGCAATGGCAATTCTGGTCTTATCCGTTGACGCGTTATAATCTGGCTTTACTGAACGGCCGGAGAATTTTTAATAAAATTCGACGCATCACCGCGGTGGTGCTTTGGCTTAATTGCTGGGTCTGGGCCGGATTGTTTATTTACCAAACCGGTGCTTACAAAGAATTTTTATTTGGTCCGAGCGCCTGGTTGCCGGCGCTGGCCAATTTGAGCGCCACCATTCAAATTTTATTTTGGCTGGGCGTAATTACCCTGTGTTATTTTTGGTACCGAACGATTACGGAGAAAAAAGCCCAAGGCGCGGTGGAAAAATATGATTACGATAAAAAATCCGCCGACGAATCCACAGCCGGTAAAACTTACAGTTGGGGTGAGGCGCTAAAATTGCCGCGTCATAAAAAACGCGCCATTGATTCCACTTTTACCGACGAGGCGATGGCGGCGCTGGCCGAAGCCTATGGTTTCGCCGATAAAAATAATTACCCCACGCTTGACGCTTACCATTTATTTTACGCCCTGCTGGCTTTCAATCGCATCAGCAATGTTTTTATCCGGCTCGGTTTGCCGGCCAAATCGATTCGCGACAATATTTTTCAAATGATGGCCAAGCCGGCGAAATCGACGGCGCAGAATCGGGCGAGCATGCCCTTGTTGTCTCCGGATTTACAGCAGATACTTTTTCAGGCCTATGAAGAGGCCTATCAAGCGCACCAAGATTATGTCAGCGTCACCGAATTATTGGTGGCGGTGGTGGCGCAGTCGCCGGAGATTCAGGAATTTTTATATGACCTGGAAGTGGACAAGCGCAAACTGGCGAACGCCGTGGAATGGGCGCGCATCCGCGAACGCCTTTATCGGCAATATATAAAATACAGCCGGGCCTCATCGCACCGTTCCAAAAAAGGCATGGATAAAGCCATGACCGCGCTGGCGACGCCGTATCTGAATGCTTTCAGTGAAGATTTGACGCTCTACGCTCAACTCGGGCGATTGGATTTCGCCGTGGCTCGCGATCGGGAAATGGAAGAACTTTTTAGAATCGTGGAAGGCGGCGGGCAAAACGTTATTTTAGTCGGCGTTCGCGGCGTGGGCAAGCGTAGTATCGTGGAAGGCCTGGCCGAGAGAATGGCGGCCGATGATGTCCCCAAACGTTTGCAGGATAAACGCTTGGTGCGTTTGAGCGTTTCCGCTTTGTTGTCCGGCACCACTCCGACCGGCGCCATTGAAAGATTGCGCAATATTTTGTCCGAAGTCAGGCGAGCGCGCAACGTTATTTTATTTATCCACAACATCCATGAATTAATCGGCGTCTCGGCCGGCGCCGGCAGTAGTTTGGACGTGGCCGACACTTTGGCCGAACAATTGAGCGGTGGAGAGGCTCTGACCATCGCCACCACGGCGACGGATGAATACGCCCGCCACATCGCCGGGTCTTCTTTGTCCGGCGTGTTTACCAAACTTGACGTTAAAGAAATGGAAGAGGACCAGGCCATTCAAGCGGTGGAATCAAGGATCGGCGCGTTGGAATACAAACACCAGGTTTTCTTTTCTTATGACGCGGTGGAAAAAGCGGTGCAGATGGCTGCGCGTTTTACTCACGAAAATTGTTTGCCGGGCAGCGCTTTGGCCATTGTCAGCGAAGCCGCCGCTTACGCGCGAAATAAAAAAGGCGCCGACTCGCTGGTCAGCGCCGAAGAAATTGCCCAGGTGGTGTCCGACAAAACCGGCATCCCGACCACGGCGATTGGCGCCGACGAATCCGGCAAACTGCTTAAGCTGGAAGAAGCCATGCACCAACGGGTGATCGGCCAGGATGAAGCCGTGGATTTAGTGGCCAACGCTTTGCGCCGCGCGCGAGTGGAAATTCGCTCTAAAGCCAAACCGATCGCCAACTTTTTATTCCTTGGCCCGACCGGCGTCGGCAAAACCGAACTAGCCAAAACCATCGCCGCGGTGTATTTTGGCGGAGAAGAAAAAATGGTGCGCCTGGACATGAGCGAATATCAGGACAAATCCGGCATTTACCGCCTAATCGGCGCGCCCGGAGAAAAAGGCACCGGCATTTTAACCGAAGCCATCCGCCAGCACCCGTTCACTCTGTTACTGTTGGATGAAATAGAAAAAGCCGACCCGGATATTTTAAATATTTTCTTGCAAGTAATGGACGACGGTCGTTTAACCGACAGCGCCGGCCGAGTAGTTGATTTTACTAATGCCATTATTATCGCCACTTCCAATGCGGGCACTTCTTACGTGCAGGAACAATTGCACGCCGGCCTTTCCACCGAAGCGATCAAAGAACGATTGTTACATGGTGAATTAAAACAATATTTCCGGCCGGAATTTTTAAATCGTTTTGACGGCATTGTTTTGTTCAAGCCGCTCGCTTTGGCAGACATTAAAAAAATCGCCAAGCTAATGCTGAAGCGCGTGGCCGCCGACTTGGATGCCAAAGGCATCGAGCTGGTAATTGGCGAAGCCGCTCTGGACTTTTTGGCCCAAGCCGGATATGATCCGGACTTTGGCGCCCGCCCGATGCGGCGCGTTTTGCAGGAGAGAGTGGAAAACCAGTTGGCGGAAATGTTATTGTCCGGCACGCTCAAACGCCGCGATAAAGTAATGGTCGGCGGCAATGGGGAATTAAGCGTAATTTAATGAGAATATGTTTTACCTGCTCAAAGTTTTTTTTAAGGACCTCTGGATGATGGTGCCGCTAGCGGTGGCCGCCCTAGCTGAGGTTTTTATGTGGGCCTATGTTTTTATCAGTATTCGTCCAAGCGGCGAACAATTTTTTTTGCACTACAATATTATTTTCGGCGTAGATTTAGTGGGGGAGTGGTGGAAGATTTTATATTTACCTCTGGGCGGTCTGCTGATTATTTTGGTCAATTTTACGCTGGCCGTTTTGTTATATAATACCGACCGCGTTTTGGCTCGTCTGCTGGCCGCCTTTGCCGGAGTATTTGAACTATTCCTCGTTTGGGCGGTGTATCTTATCGTCAATATTAATCTTTGATATGGTAGAGAGAACCGCCTCGCGAAAGGCCGATCGACAGTTTCTGATTTATGTGGCGATTCTGGTGGCGCTCGGTTTGATTGCTTTGATTTCCGCTAGCGCCCCTTCCGGTTACAGTAAATTCGGCGACACTTATTATTTCGTTAAGCGCCAGATTATTTACGGCCTGCTCCCGGGCCTGTTTTTATTTTTAATTTTCGCCCGGATAAAAAGCCAGACCTGGTTTAAATTGAGCTGGCCTTTTTATATTTTTTGTTTGGCGCTTTTGATTTTGGTTTTCATTCCCGGCGTGGGCGCCGCCTTCAACAAAGGCGCGCATAGCTGGCTGGATTTTGGTTTTTTGCATTTTCAGCCGGCCGAACTGGCCAAGCTGGCCATTATTCTAATTTTAGCCAACCTGTTAAGCGACCCGGGCCGTGATTTGCGCGATTGGAAAAACGGCTTGTTGCCGGTGCTGGCCATGGTCGCCCCCTCGCTGGTTTTAATTTTATTGCAACCGGACATCGGCACTTTGGCGATTATGGTGGTGGTGGTTTACGCCATGCTGTATTTAGCAAAAATTCCCAAACAGTGGCTGATCGGCCTAGGCGTTTTGGGGCTAACCGCTTTTTTAATTTTAGTCGTGGCCGCGCCGTATCGGATGCAGCGCTTAAGTATTTTTTTACATCCGGAGCTGGACCCGCAGGGCATCGGCTATCATGTTAACCAGGCGTTTTTAGCCGTGGGTTCGGGTGGAGCTTGGGGTTTGGGCTATGGCCATTCGCGACAAAAATTTCAGTACCTGCCGGAAGTCCAGGCTGATTCCATTTTTGCCATTGTCGCCGAAGAAATGGGGTTTATTATTTCTTCCGGCGTGGTGATTTTGATTCTTTTGATTGGCTGGCGCGGTTTGCGTATCGCCAAAGAATCTTCCGACCGGTTCGGTTATTTACTTGTCTCCGGTATTGTGGTATGGTTTTTTTGGCAATCGTTTGTAAATATCGGCGCCATGGTCGGGCTACTGCCTTTGACCGGTGTCACTTTGCCTTTCGTCAGTCATGGTGGAACCTCGTTGATGATCTCACTCGCCGCCGTTGGCATTATCGCCAGCGTTAGCCGCGGACGAGTTAACACATAAATTATGCGTTTATTGGTTTGCGGCGGGGCAGGTTTTATCGGCTCCAATTTTATCCGCCTGATGCTAGCTAGATATCCGGATTATAAAATTATCAATCTGGACCTTTTAACTTACGCCGGAAATCTGGCTAATTTAAAAGATGTTGAACAACGCGCTAATTATAAGTTTCTTAGAGGAGATATCAATGACTCCAAGCTGGTAGAGTCTTTGGTAAAAGACGTGGATATTATTATCAATTTTGCCGCTGAAACGCATGTGGATCGTTCCATTATGGACAGTAGCGCTTTCTTGCGCACCAATGTAATTGGCACGCAAACCCTGCTTGAAGCCGCCAAAAAATATAATCGCCGTTATCACCAAGTTTCCACCGACGAGGTCTTCGGCAGTTTGGGCCCGAATGATCCGCCGTTCAACGAGACCACGCCTTATGATCCGCGCAGTCCTTACAGTGCCTCCAAGGCCGCTTCCGACCACCTGGTTCGCGCCTACTTCCATACCTATAACCTGCCGATCACCATTACTAATTGTTCCAATAATTACGGCCCCTACCAATTTCCGGAAAAATTGCACGGACTTTTTATTACTAATTTATTGGAAGGCAAACAAGTACCAGTTTACGGCGACGGTTTGCAACGGCGCGATTGGCTCTACGTGGAAGATCATTGTGAAGCAATTGATTTGGTGATCCATCAAGGCAAAGTGGGGGAAACTTATTGCGTCGGTGGCGAAGGCGACCGCACTAATATGGAAATTACGAATAAATTTTTAGAATTGCTCGGGTTGGGCGAAGCCATGGTTGCTCATGTTAAAGACCGTCCGGGACATGATCGGCGTTATGCGATAAATAGTGATAAAATTCGCCGTGAGTTGGGTTGGGCGCCGCGGACCAGTTTTGAAGAAGGGATGAAAAAGACGGTGGAATGGTACAAAGCGAATGTTGATTGGTGGAAAAAAATAAAAAGCGGAGAATATCTGAAATATTACGAAGAGCAATATATTATGCGATAAATTTCGTTTTGAAAATTCCAAATCCCAATGACCAATGACCAAATAAATCGCGTGAAAATCCCAAATTATAATTTAACGATTTTGTCCGCCCGAAGCGGATCCCTGCCTGCCGGCAGGCAGGCGCCTTTGGTGGAAAAATTAGAGTCTAGAATTTATTTGGGTTTTGGGGTTTGGAAATTGGGATTTAAAAACTCGGCCAAAGATCGACAAAATTAAAATTATTAAAATTCGTTTTTTGATCAGTTTATTTACTTATGAAGATACTCATTATCGGCGCCGGTTGGCTGGGGCGAAGATGCGCCGAGTCCTGGCCGGATGCGATTTTATCGGACAAACAAGTTGCCACTGTCGGCGATGTTTTGGCGCTTTTGGACGAGCACAAACCCGATGCGGTTTTAAATGCCGCTGGCGTTGTCGGCAAACCCAATGTGGATTGGTGCGAGGCTAACCAAATGGAAACGATTAAGGGTAACACAATTTTACCTCTGATCATCGCCGAGGCTTGCCAACAGCGCGGGGTATATTTATTGCACATGGGCACCGGCTGTATTTTTTACGGCGCCGCGCCCGATGGCAGCGCCTGGAAAGAAACTGATTACGCCAACCCGGTGGCGGTTTACACCCGAACAAAATACGCGGCCGATTTGTGTTTGACCACCTTGCCTAATGTCGGCATCGCCCGGATTCGTATGCCGATTGATGAAATATCGTTTGAAGGAAATTTAATAAATAAATTGATCAGGTTCCCGCATGTAGTTGATGTAGAGAATAGCGTAACTATCGTGCCGGACATGATAAATGTTTTTCGCGCCCTGCTTGAGAAAAAAGCCGCCGGAATTTTTCATGTCACTAATCCCGGAACCATTAAACATCGGGAAATTATCGCCATGTATGAAGAATTGGTTGATCCAAAACATAAAAATGAGTGGATTACCGAACAGGGCCTGATTGACGAGGGGCTGGCGAAGAAAAAGCGCTCCAACAATTTTATGAGTTCTACCAATCTGGAAAAATTGGGTATTCACATGAGGCCGATTAAAGAAGCCCTCCGCGATACGCTGATAAAGTACGCGGAGAACAAGAAAAAAATGTAATAACAAAAAGGCCCGTCCGCCAGCTGGCGGACGGGCCTTTTTAGTTTGGACTCTTGACATTTTTTAAGATTCGTGTTATATTTATTTGTCCTTTAACAACTTAAAGGTAAATTTACAGAATACTTAGGGCGCGAGGAATACAAACAAAATCGCCCATGACGGGCCAAAATATCCGCCGAGAGCGGAATAGGAGAGTGACGCGATGAACATCGAAACCACGAGAATGCGTTTGCTCCGCAGGCAGTCCGACTGCTGGGAGCGGATTGAGAAGAATCTCCATTCCCTGAACCACGGTTCTCTTATCGCCCTGGACAACGATTTTCCTTGCGGTTTTTCCCGCCAGGAAGCGATAGAAACCGGCACCTGCGCCGTTGCCGCTATCATGGACCGCCTTTCTCGTGCCGGCATGTTTTTCAACGAAGGCGACCCGGGGCACGGCCGTGGACATCTCATTCGGGATTACGTCGAGGCCGTTTGGCTCTTCAGCGCCTTGGACGCCCGTCCGGCCGACATTCTGATCGGTCTGGTCGCCGGCGCCTTGCACGACATCGGCTGTTTCCTGATACCGCGCTATGCCGAGGAAAAGCGATCGGTCAGGCACGCCGAAGCCTCGGCCCTGATCCTGGAAGAAGTCTTTTCCGAGTGCAACTGCGGTCTCACCCGGTCTGAACAGATGATGATCGAGTACGCCATCTGCGCTCACACCCACTATCTGAAGCCGGCCGAGATCAAATTTGGCAACGGTCGGAAACGATTTATCGCGCCGTACCTGGACACAAGGCTCAACGGCGAACCGTACTGGTGGGTCTGGTACACGCGCTGGGTGGACCGCTTGGACACCAATGGCCCCAGCTTTGCCGCTCGTCATTACCTGACGATCGGCAAGCCGCACCTGGACTTCGATGGTGAGGATCACTTCGCCGTTGGCTACGCCCAGCACATGCGGCCGCTCCTGCGTTCCCGAGAGGAGCGGGGCAATGATCCGCAGACGATGCTCGAGCATCTCGCCATGTTCGCCGCGACCGACGAGAATTCGCCATATGGCAAACACGACCGCAGAGAATTCATTACTCTGCGCGACGGGCAGAGAAATCGCTCGAAACGAATCGTCGAGGCAGTCGAGAACGCGGGCATGACCAGGATCCCCGAGGCCGATGTCCTCTGCGCCTGGAACGATTTTCTCTCATTTCAGATAGAACATCCCGAGATCGCCGTCCCGGTTGTAAAGCAACTCTTTGAACAGTTTTCCAACCTGCCGCCCGATGTTCGGCACGCCTGGACAGCCGGATTCCTGGCGATCATGGATGAATACCTCGACTGGTATCGGGTAGGGCAGAAGGATTTCGGCCATTTGCCCCATGCGTGGTTCAACCTTCCACACTTTGGAGACGCTCTCGCCTTTATCCAACCCCACGGTCTCTGGCTGGACATCGTCCGGCCATAGCCGCCGCTCTTTCTCTCGCCCGAAGTTTTCTCTTCGGGCCAATCCAAAAGCACCTCACGAAATGGGGTGTTTTTGCTTGTTAGCGGTCTTGACAAAAGGTCAAATTTGTGCTACTCTATCCTGTTCTCGCTAAGGGGCGGGATACAAACAAAGGAGGAGCAAATGCTCTTTGACATAGTAAAAGAACGTCTGAAAAACGAAGAAGGTTGTTTAAATTACATCGAAAAGTTGCGCGTCACGAACGTCGGAGACTGTTTGAAAAAAATTAGTTTCTCTAATTCCGACACCGCTTTAGCCAAAGCGGCCGAAATCACGCGCTATATCCTCCGCGTCCTAACCGATAACGGCTTCAACTTTCTGGATACCATGGACCCCTGTCACGGCGTCGGACATTTTGTCCGTAGCTATATCAACACTCGCCTGCTTCTGTCTCTTGATCCCTTGGTTGAACCGGCCGATGTGTTTCTCACCTATATCAGTGCGGTGTTGCACGACGTTGGCCGCTGCTTTGTTCCGCCCGTTGGCGAAAACCGCCTGGCCGTACCACACTCTTGGGCTGGAGCTATCGTTATTGATGAGTTGTTCAAACTCGATGCATGCCACTTGTCGGCAGAGGCGCGGCAATTGGTGTCGTTCGCCATCGGCGGACACCAGTGGAGCGTAAAGCCGCGAGTTGTCTTAAGCGAAGGCGGCGCCACCCGTGTCATTGAATCTTTCCCGGTGGAAGATCCGCACGGCAAATTGTATAAGTTTTTTTGGCTAGTGCGGTGTGTCGACCGCTTGGACGGAAACGGTTCCACAATAATCGGGCGCGATTTCCTTCATGCCTACAACGAAATTGGCCGAGCGGATTTCGCCGAGTATCTCAGTGTATTTTTGGAACCGCATCCGCGCGAAAAAAATTTGCGAGTACCCGGGTCAGAGACTCTGATCGAGGGACTGTACAGGCTGGCGACGACTCAAAACAATAGCTCGCCGTATAGTCGGCATGACTTTGGGAACATGATTCATATCTGCCAAGTCCAAACTTGGCGGCTCCTGCTCGTCCTCAATGCCGTCCAGCATCCGGAGATAGCGACCCCTTCGTCAGTGAAGCGGACAATGTCTCGCCAGACCCGTGATTGGCTTACCCGCTCAATTGATCCGTCGAAAAACGGTCAAGTGGCGGCAAGGGTTATGCTCGACCACCTCGATGCGATGCCTGACCGGGTGCGTCTTGCCTGGTTGTCCGGTTTCAATCAAGCTCGTTGGCTGTATTCCGAGTGGAGCATCGAAGCGCGCCACTGCTTAGACCAGATTCCTCTTGACGATCTCTACCTCAGATTACGTCGAGGAACCGAATACTGCGTTCTCGATATTCTTGCCTGATCTTTCCTACCTAGTCTCGCCCGAAGTTTTCTCTTCGGGCCAATCCAAAAGCACCTCACGAAATGGGGTGTTTTTGCTTTATCCTGTTAAATCCTCGCGCGGCGAGGTCCGCCTTCGGCGGAATTTAACAGGGTTTACAAAACAAGGCAAAAATAGTATGATAATATCTGCATAAATTAGCAAAATTTATTCTATTATGAACACAAAAATTTTGGACAGTTTAGACGACATCCGCAAGCTAGACGGTTCCGGCATGCTGGACAGTTTGGAACTTTTGCCCGCTCAAGTGGAAGAAATCGTTCAATCCGCGAGTAAATTGCGATTTCCCGTCGGCTACAAACGAGCGAAAAATATCGTGGTCGCCGGCATGGGCGGTTCAGCTCTGGGCGCGCACATCATTAAATCGCTGTTCTTCAAAGAATTAACCGTGCCGATGGAAATAGTCAACGGCTATCATCTGCCCGCTTACGTGGGCAAAGATACATTTGTTTTGCTTTCCAGTTATTCTGGCGCCACCGAGGAAACTATCTCCGCGCTAGAAGCGGCTAAAGCGAAAAAAGCCAAAATCGCGGTGATTACTTCGGGCGGACGTTTGGCCAAGTGGGCCCGGGCGACCAAGGCGCCGGCGCTGATTTTCACCACTGCTAACAATCCTTGCGGTTCGCCGCGCATGGGCTTGGGTTATTCCATCGTGGGCCAGCTGATTCTTTTTGCCAAAACCGGTTTTATTCGTTTGCCCGCCGGAGAAATTAACGCCATCATCCATTTATTTAAAAAATTCAACGCCGAATTCGGCGTGGTCGCCAGACAACAGGAAAATATCGCCAAGCGTTTAGCCATAAAAACCGTGGACAAAACCGTTTGGTTTATCGGCGCGGAACATCTGGCCGGCAACATGCACACCGCCGCCAACCAGATGAATGAAAACGCCAAGCGTTTCGCCGGATATTTTTTGCTGCCGGAGTTAAATCACCATTTGATGGAAGGCCTGCTTCATCCCAAAACAAACAAAGAAAATCTGCTTTTTGTTTTAGTGGAGTCCGACCTTTACGATCACAAAATTCAAAAAAGAATGGCCATCACCAAAAAAGTATTGGAAAAAAATCGGATTGATTTCGTGTCTTACAAATGCCAAGAAGACGGCGCCGTCGCCCAGGCCATGGAAATATTGTCCTGGTTAAGTTATACCTCTTTTTATTCCGCCCTGTTGGAAAAAATTGACCCGACGCCGATCCCGTTCGTTGATTATTTCAAAAAAGAAATAGGCAAATAATTTTTCTGTTCACGTGTCATTGCGAGGAGCCCCGCATTTACGGGGTGACGAAGCAATCCCAAGGAAAGCGAATGGATCTGTTAAAAAGGGGATTGCTTCACCGCCAGTTGGCGGTTCGCAAAGACAAGGTGGGCGCTTAATACCGAGTATGGACCTCTCAATCATTTCTGTTACCTGGAATTCCCAGGAGCATATTGCCGAGCAAATCAAATCGGTTCGTTCCGGTTGCCAAAATATTTCTTTTGAACAATTCATAGTTGATAATGGCTCCACCGACGGCACCGCCGATTTAATCGCCCGAGATTTTCCGGAGATAAAATTAATTCGTAATATTGATAACGCCGGTTTTAGCGCCGCCAACAACCAGGCGGTAAAAAAAGCGACAGGGGAGTTCCTGTTGTTTTTAAATCCCGATATGCGCGTGGCGCCGGGCAGTTTGGATAAAATGGTCGCCTGGATGCGCCAGCGCCCCAACGTGGGCATTGTGAGTTGTAAATTAATCGACGAGCGCGGCCAAGTTAACCTTTCCGCCTTACCCAGACGCTTACCCGGAGTTTGGGATCAGCTGGCGATTATTTTAAAACTCCCGCATCTTTTTCCGGGGTTATTGGATAAATATTTATATCAAGGTTTTGACGCGGACAAAGAACAAGAAGTGGACTCAGTGCGCGGTTCGTTTATGCTGATGCGCCGCGAGGTCAGCGACCGGCTCGGCTGGGCTTTTGACCCGCGGTATTTTATTTGGTTTGAAGACGTGGATATTTGTCGGGAAACGCGGAAATTCGGTCTAAAAATTATGTACACTCCGCTAATCAGCTGTGTGGATTATGTTGGCCAAAGTTTTAAAAAGCGCGATACTTTTTGGAAGCAAAAACAATTTACCAAAAGCATGCTGGCTTATTTCCAAAAATGGGAATCATGGCAGCGCTGGATTTGGATCGCCGTGATTCGGCCGGTTGGCTTGGGTCTGGCTTGGTTAAGCGATTTTGTGTCGCAGAAAAATAAAATATGAAGCTTTCGGTGCATTTAGTCGTCTGGAACGGCGCCAAATATATTCCATATTTGTTCGACTCGTTAAAAAAACAATCTGGTAAAGATTGGTTTTTGTTTATTTGGGATAATAAATCCACCGACGGCACCGTGACGGCGATACAAAAAGAATTGAGTGATTTTAGTCAGCCGTATCGTTTGGAACAAAGCGACGTTAATCTCGGTTTTGCGCCGGCGCATAATAAATTAATTCGCGCCACCGATTCGGAATATTTTTTACTGTTGAATCAGGACATGTATTTGGCGCCGGATTGTTTGGAAAAAATGGTTAAATTTTTGGACGAACATCCGGAGACGGCGGCGGTATCCCCGCGCTTGATGAAATGGAATTTTTCTGATATTCAAAACGGCCTGGCCGGAACTTTTAGCCCAGAAGTGGACGCCATCGGTCTGAAAATTTTTCGCCATCGACGGGTGGTGGAATGGTTGACCCAAGCCACTTGGCCGGTTAAAAATTTGGCCGAGAAAAACGAGGTGGAGGTGTTCGGCGTGTCCGGCGCTTTCCCCCTATTTCGTCGCAGCCAAGTCAAAGAAGTTTTTTTCGCCGATGGCGCCATGTTTGACGAATCGTATCATTCATATAAAGAAGACGTTGATTTGGCCTATCGTTTAACCGCGCGCGGATTCAAATCTTTTGTTTTGTTGGACTCGGTCGCTTATCACGATCGCGCCGGCGCCGGGACGAAAGAAGCGCATGACCCGGCCGCGGCGCGCAATAAGAAAAATCAATCAAGTTGGGTAAAATACCACAGCTATAAAAACCATTTAGCCACGCTTTATAAAAATGAATACGGACAGAATCTAGCCCTTGATTTTCTTTGGATTTTATGGTATGAATTGAAGAAGTTTGTTTATTTTCTGCTGTTTGACCGCGCCGTGTTGGCCGGTTTAAAAGAAATTTGGCGGGCGAGAATCGACCTTAAAAACAAGCGCGCTCAAATTAAAAAATTGCGCCAAATTAATTGGCGCGCTATGCGCCGCTGGTGGAGCTTATGAAAGACATAAATATCGTCCTGGTTAATTTTTTGATTAAAGATGACACGCTCAACGCCATTGCTTCGCTGGTCCAAGATACGGCGAGTTGTCCTTTTTCCGTACAGATAACCGTAGCCGATAACTCCCGTAATCAGGACGGGATAAAAGACGCGCTAGCGGAAAATTTTCCGCTGGTAAAATATGTTGATTGTGGTGGTAACGTCGGTTTCGGCCGGGGTAACAATATCGGTTTTCAAACCACGGAAGCCAGATATTACTTCGCTTTAAATTCCGACGTGGTTATCCCGGATAACTCGCGCACTGTGGAAAGACTCATTCGTTTCATGGACGAGCATCCGAAGATCGGCTGCGCCGGCCCGAAACTGGTTAATCCGGACGGCACTTTGCAATATACTTGTTTTCGTTTTGATTTGCCGTCGATTTTGATTAAGCCGTTTAAACAAATTAATTGGGATAAAAAATATTCCTGGATCAAGAAGCACGCCGATAAACTAATCATGAAAGATTTTAATCACCATGCCACCATGCCGGTGGATTGGGTGCTGGGCGCGGCTTTGATTGTTCGCGCTGAAGCAGTAAAACAGGTGGGCTGGTTTGACGAGCGATATTTTATGTATATGGAAGATTGCGATTGGTGCCACGAATTTTGGGCGCGCGGCTGGCCGGTTTATTATGTTCATGATATTGTAATCAGGCACGGCCTGACTCGTAATTCGGCGAAAGTGCCGGGAGTTTTTCGCCCCTTATTTAAAAATCGTTTGGCGCGCGTTCACCTGATCAGCTGGCTGAAATATTTATGGAAGTGGCGCGGACAACACAAATATTATGCGGAATTATCCTAAAGTAGCCATTATCTATTTGTCGTTTCATTGCGAGCCGTATTTGAACGACGTTATTTCTGGTTTGCGCAAAATGACTTACCCGAAGGATCGGGTGGAGTTTATCGTGGTAGACAATCCGCACCCGGAGCATGGTTCTTCCACGCGTTTTTTACAGGAAAATTTAATGCCGTTGGCCGGGCATGATTTGCCGTCCGTTACCATTTTACCGCAAGCCACTAATCTTGGTTTTTCCGGCGGTAATAATGTCGGCATTAAGTGGGCGCTGGAGCGCGGCTTTGATTACATCTATCTACATAATTATGACGGCTTTGTCACAGCTAATTTTTTGGAGCCGTTGGTGGCAGCGATGGAAACGGATAAAAATATCGGCGTGGTCCAATCGCTGATGATGCTTTATCCGGATACGGATTTGATAAACAGCACCGGCAACTCGTTTCATTATTTGGGTTTGGGTTTTTGTAATAATCTGCGCCGGCCGATCAAAGATTTGATTTTGCCGGCTATCGCCGAGACCGCTTACGCCAGCGGGGCGGCCGTGCTTTTGCGCGCCGATTTATTGCAAAAATTCGGCGTCTGGGACGAAGATTACGTGCTTTATCACGAGGATATTGAATATTCTTTTCGTTTAAGAATTGCCGGCTATAAAATCGTGGTGGCGCGTGATTCCATTTTTTATCATAAATATTCTTTCAGCCGGAACAAAGGAAAATTTTATTTAATTGAACGCAATCGCTACGGGTTGATGCTGATGTATTTTAAGTGGCCGACACTGGTATTATTTTTGCCGGCGGCGATATTTCTGGATTTGGGCTTGTTGCTTTTCGCCGCTCTCTCCGGCTGGTTTAAAGAAAAATTGCGCGCTTACGGCTATTGGCTGCAAATTAAAAATTGGCGGCTGTGGCTGGCCAAACGTCGGCATGTTCAGACGCTTCGCGTCGTGCCGGATAAAGAATTGACGAAATTATTCACCGGTCAAATCGTGTTTGGCGAAAAAGGCATCAACAACCCGTTGTTAAAATATGTCGGCAACCCGATTCTGTCCGCCTATTGGTGGATTGCCAGAAAAATTATTTTTTGGTAAAACATTTGTCATCTTATGTGGAAAATTAGGAAAGCCGTATTGACCGGCGGGGGACGAGCCACTCGTCTGCGGCCGGTGACGGCGACAATCAATAAACACCTGATACCCTTGGCCAACAAGCCGATGATTTTTCATGCTATTGAAAAAGCGGTGGAGGCGGGGATTGAGGAAATTTTTATCAATACCAATCCGGGTGAAACCGAACTGCAAAAATATGTCGGCGACGGCGGGCACTGGGGGATTAAGATTAAATTTTTTGAGCAGGAAGGCGGTCCGCAAGGCGTGGCGCACGTGGTTAAACAAGCGGAGAAATTTATCGGCGACGAGCCGTTTCTGTTCTATTTATCCGACAATATTATTTTAGGCAGTATCAAAGGTTTTGTGGACGATTTTTCCCGTGGCGAGCACGACTGCATGCTGGCCTTGTCCCAAGTGCACAATCCGGAAAGTTTCGGCGTGCCGATTTTTAACGAGCAAAATCAGTTGGTTGATGTTTGGGAAAAACCGGCGCAACCGCCGAATAATTTTGCCGTGACCGGCATTTATCTTTACGGCCCGAAAGTATTTTTTGAGGCGTTTTCTAAAATAGACAAAAGCGCGAGAGGAGAGTATGAAATTACCGGCATTCATTCGCACTTTTTGAAAAATAATTATCGCGTCGGCCATCGGGAAATTACCGGTTGGTGGAAAGACACCGGCCAGCCGTTGGATTTAACCGCCGCGAATAAATTATTGTTGGACGAATTATCGGCTGATAAATTTGTCGTCCGCGGTCAGGTTGAAACCGGCGCGCAAATTACCGGTCATGTGCATATCGGCGCCGGCACCACCGTGCGCAACGACGTGAAAATTACCGGACCGGTGATTATCGGCGAAAACTGCACCCTAGAGAACTGCGTGATTAATCCTTATACCACCATTGGCGCCGGCACCACCATAAAAAATGCCGAAATCAGCAGTTCCATTATTTTTGGCAATTGCACTGTGGATTGCCCGCTGAAAATTACGGACAGTATCATCGGAGAAAAGGCGGCGATTATAAAACGTCGGACGGACGAATGCCGGCGATTGATTTTGGGCGAGCAGACGGTGATTGAAATTTAAAAAATAAATTAAAAAAACAGCCCGTTGGGTTGTTTTTTTAATTTCCTGGCTCTCTAGAAAGGTGAATGATTCACCGCTCTAGAGACGCGAGCCGAGAAAAAACCTCGACCAGCGCCCCCTCTGTTGGCTGGTGGGTTGTGGGGTGGCTCACGCGGTTTTTTTGGCCCTGTGCGGAAAGAGCTGATCCAAGGCATGGGCAAGTTGCCAGGCCATGTTCAATTCGCCTTCGTAAGAAATGACCCCGACAACGGCCGGGTTGCCACGGAGCAGACGACTGATCAGTCGACGTTCGAGCTTCTCTTTTTCGCAGAGAACGAGCGCGGGCACGTTGCTTTGACGCGCCATCTCCACCTCGATGCCTCCGCCCCAGGATGGCGCGAGAGGCACGACGATGAGAACGGATGTGCGTTTGCACACTTGCCGGCGTTCGGCCTTGTCCACGTCCTGGGGAGTGAAGTTGGCGTGGGCCACCGGATCGTAATGCTCGTGTGGTACAAAACCGCGCACCCCGAGGACATAGTAGCATAATTCTGCCACCCGAACGTAGAACTCCTTGGTCGGCCCTTGCTTTTCGGGCGGGAGCTCGGTGAGCGGCCCGCAGATGTAGGGGCGCTTCACAATTTTTTTGGTCATGTCCCGTTCCTCCTTTTTGTTTCGGACGATTTAGCGGAAGTTTATAATAGATAATATTTTAGGTCAAGCTATTTGCTCGCCCCACCCCTCCAAAACAAAAAAACGCCTGACGGCGTCTTTTGTTTTGTCGGGGTGACACCTGCCCGCCTTGGGCGGGGGACTTGGCTTCGCCTCTCACTCGCTTCCGCTCGTTCGGGCTAGCCACCGCCTCGCGGCCGCGCTCGCTCGCATGCGTCGCGCGGCATCGCTCCGGCGTTCAAGTTCTTGGGCGAGCAAAACTATTTGCTCGCCCCACCCCTCCAAAACAAAAAAACGCCTGACGGCGTCTTTTGTTTTGTCGGGGTGACAGGACTTGAACCTGCGGCCTCATCGTCCCGAACGATGCGCTCTAGCCAACTGAGCTACACCCCGAAAATAAATGTAAATTGTGTCGGGGTTACAGGACTTGAACCTGCGGCCTCGTGCACCCCATGCACGCGCTCTAGCCAACTGAGCTAAACCCCGCCAAGTTTCTTTGCCATAGTTTAGCATACATTTTCCGTCTTTTCAAGCCCCCCGTCTCGTGATACAATACTTCCGCCCATTAGACCCTAATTTTGCTTAGTTGTCTTCGCAAAAGACAGGCCCGCCCCTAGCGATGGCGAAAATTGAAAATTGTTATTTGTTAATTGCTATTTGTCATATGTTAGACATAAATCAGTACTTTCAGGAGGCGATAAAACGAGGCGCTTCAGACCTGCATTTGGTTGGCGGTGAAAAACCGTTAGTGCGGGTTAAAAGCGATTTAATGGAGGTGGGAAGCGATGTTTTGGACAATCAGGAATTGGCCGAAGCCGTTTTTAAAATTTTATCAGCCGAGCAGAAAGAAAAATACGAACAAGAAAAAGAAATGGATTTCGCCTATGAAGTGGGCGATATCCGTTTTCGCGTTAATTTACACCAGCAGGATGACAAGCTCGGTTTGGCCGCCCGCCTGATCCCCTCGGATATTCCGTCGCCGGAAACCCTAAGATTTGATGAGACCATGCTGGGGATGACCGACCTGCTGGACGGCGTAGTGTTAGTAACCGGCCCGACCGGTTGCGGTAAATCCACCACTATCGCCTGTATGATTGAAGAGATTAACAAAAAAAGAAAATCGCACATCATCACCATTGAAGATCCGGTGGAGTTTGTTTTTAAAGATAAGATGAGTTTGGTGGAACAGCGAGAGGTGGGGAAGGACACTAAATCATTTGCCAACGCGCTTAAGCACGTATTGCGCCAGGACCCGAACGTGATTTTTGTCGGCGAAATGCGCGACCCGGAAACGATCTCCACAGTGTTAACCGCCGCCGAAACCGGCCATCTGGTTTTTTCCACCTTACACACGCCCAACGCCGCCGAGGCCATTGAACGTATTGTGGATGTGTTTGAAGGTTCCAAACAAAAACAAGTTTTAATTCAGCTTTCAGCCGTTTTGCGCGGCGTGGTGGCGCAACAGCTTTTGCCCGCGGTTGACGGTGGCACCGTGCCGGCCAGAGAAATTTTAATTAATACTTCGGCGGTGGCCAATCTGATTCGCGAAAATAATATCAGCCAATTAAAATCCGCCATCCAAACCGGCATCAAAGACGGCATGGTCACCATGGAAAACTCCGTCAAGCAGTTGGTGGATGAAGGATTGGTCAGTCCGGAAGTGGCGGAAAAAAGAATCGGCCGAAGCAAAAAAGTATAAACGCATGTTTTCCCTTCAAAAAATTTTTAAAACGGTTAGTACCGTGGCTAAAAAAACCGCCACCCCGACCTACGCGGTCGGCGGTTTTGTGCGTGATTTTTTGATGGGCTGGGAACAAAAAAAGGATATTGATTTTGTGGTGGAGGGGAGCGGGCTGGCTTTCGCCAAAGAGTTTGATAAAGCAATGAAAGAGGCCGGCAGTCTGGTGGAATTTCCGGATTTTGACACCGCGCGCTATATATTATCCACCCAAGGCGGACCAGCCTCGGGCTGGGGCGAGGGCGATGATACTTTGGTTTTGGAATTCGCCGGCGCCCGCGGGGAAAGTTATGACGTCAAATCACGCAAACCGAAAGTTAAAACCGCAACTTTAGCCGACGATTTGTTGCGTCGCGATTTTACGGTCAATGCCATGGCGGTGGAAGCAAAAATATTCGCCGCCACAAAAAAACCCACCATGACCGCGGTCAAAAAAGCGCTGGTGTCCGTGGATAACAGTTTGGCGGATTTGCAGGAAAGACTTTTGCGCACTCCATTGGACCCGGACAAAACTTTCAGCGACGACCCTCTGAGAATGATGCGGGCGATTCGTTTTGCCGGTCAACTGCATTTCGGCATTGACGCGCCGGCGTTAAAATCAATTCATAAAAATCGCGAACGGATAAAAATAATTTCCGCCGAACGGGTGCAGGAAGAATTGTTAAAAATGTTGGCCTGCCCCATGCCATCGGTTTGTTTAATTTTGCTTTTCCAAACCGGCTTGCTGGATATTGTTTTGCCGGAGGTAGCCGAGTTGGACGGCGTGGAAGAGGTCTATGGACACCAGCACAAAAATAATTTGGTTCACACTTTTAAAGTAGTGGATAACATCGCCGAACGCGGCGGTTCTATTTTGTTGCGTTTGGCTGGCTTGCTTCATGATATCGGCAAAGCGTCCACTAAAAAATTTCTACCAAAAATCGGCTGGACTTTTTACCAACATGAACACGTTGGCCGCAAACTCGCCGGACAAATCGGCCGCCGTTTGCGTCTGTCCAAGGAGCAAACCGATTATATAAGCAAATTGGTGCGCTGGCATCAGCAGCCCATTTCTTTGATGGATGAAGGCATCACCGATTCGGCCGTGCGACGGTTAATTGTTAATCTCGGCGATGAGCTGGCCGATTTATTGACTTTAGGCGCCAGCGACATTACCACCGGCAATCCGACAAAAAAAGAAAAGCGCTTAAAAAATTATGAACGGTTGAAAAAAAGAATTGATGAAGTGATGGAGAAAGATAAACTGCGCGCCTTCCAATCGCCGGTCAGGGGAGAGGAGATCATGGCCGAGTGCGGATTAAAACCCGGGCCGACCGTCGGCCGGATCAAGGAAGCGCTGGAAGAAGCGATTTTGGACGGTATTATTCCCAATGAATACGAGGCGACGAAAAAATATTTTCTTAAAATAAAGGATAAATACTTAAAGGAGGCCTTGCCGCATGAGCGGATTTAGGGCCGTGTGGATAACTCCTTGACAGGTGGTCGAGGACCGAGTATGATAAATCATACTTATCATACTTATCCTATTACGTATGCCCAAAAAAGCAACCAAGGACAGCGGTTTCGGCGTCATTTGCGGCGCCACTAGTTTAGGCAAGAGAGGACAGCTTGTTATTCCGAAGGAGGCCAGAGAACGTTTGCATTTTAAAGAAGGCGAGCGTTTTTTAGTGGTGGAACATCTGGGCAAGGTTGTTCTGGTACCGGAAGAGCAGATGCAACACATCGTTAGTGAAATAACCAGACATCTTAAAAAATAATCAGTAATTTATATGCCTTTTTATAAATCCAAAAAATTTATTATCATCGCCGGAATCGTAGTGGTAATCGCCGCGCTGATCGGCATCGGCAAATATCGCGCGGCCAACGCTCCGGTGCAGTATGAGACCGCCAAAGTGGCGCGGGGCACGATTAAACAAACCGTGGAAGCGACCGGCAACGTAAAATCGGCCGATGATTTATCTTTGCGTTTTGAAACCGCCGGCACGGTGGGGGAAGTAAAAGTAAAAGAAGGCGACCAGGTAAAAACCGGCGCCGTCTTGATCCAATTGCGCGCCGCTGATATGAACGCCGCGGTGGCACAAGCCCAAGCCAATCTCAACCAAAAATTAGCCGGCGCCACTCCGGAAGACATCGCTTATTACCGTTCGGCCGCTGACTCGGCCAAAGCCTCGCTGGACCAAGCGCGAGTGGACGGCGATTATTCCATTGCCGCCGCCGAATTGGCCCTTAACACCGCCCGCAATAATCTTAAATTGGCCGAGGGCGGTGAGAGCAGCCAGATTGTCAGCGACGCTTATGAAGACGCGGTCGCTTCTTTGCAATATAGCTTATCCACCATGGATAATAGTATTACCCAGGCTGATAATATTTTAGGCATTGATAACACGCTGGCTAACGATAGTTTTGAATCATATTTATCCGCCGCCGACTCCAGTCGTTTAGTTTATGCCAACGCTTCATATAATTTAGCCAAAGAAGCCGTTAACAAAGCGCGAACCGCCATTACGCCTTTAACCACGCAGAGCGCTCACACCGGTATTGATACGGCCCTGGGTTTGGCGGAAACGTCTTTAAATAAATGCGTCCAACTTTTAGCGGCGACCAAAGAAGTGCTCAATGCCACTCCGCCGGTCGGTGATTTAACCCAGAGCGCTTTGGACACCAAAAAATCCGCCATTGAAACCGCCCGCACCGGCGCGGCCACTTATTACAATACGATTATTAGCAAGAAGCAGGGGATAGAGACGGCTAAAAATAGTTATAGCACCTATACCATCGCTTATGATCAGGCCGCGCGGAATTTGGACAATGCCAGAAAAACCGCGGCCAGCACTGTCGCGATTAAAGAAGCCGCTTACGCGCAGGCCCAAGCCAATCTTGACGCTAAAATAAATCCGCCGCGCGAGGTGGACGTCGCTTATTTGCGCGCCGTATTAGCGCAAGCCATCGCCAACCGCGACAAAACGATTTTGCGCGCGCCGATTGACGGTGTCGTCACCAAAGTCAACAAAAAAAGAGGCGAGTTCGCTTCAGCCACCGATGTGGCCGTGCAAATGTCCGGCCCGCAGTATGAAATTGACGTGGATATTCCGGAAACCGACGTGTCCAAACTTAAAGTCGGCGATGCCGTGGGCATTACTCTTGATGCTTTCGGCGATGACGTGAAATTTAGCGGTCAAGTCCTCTCCGTCGAACCGGCCTCCACCGAAGTCCAGGATGTGGTTTATTACAAAATCAAAGTAACGCTGGGTGAAAACGACAAAGAAGTAAAACCCGGCATGACCGCCAACGTAACCATCAACACCGCTTCTCGGGAAAATGTTTTGTATATTCCGACTCGGGCCGTGCGCACCAATAATAACGGAGAAAAATATGTGCGCCTGCTTAAAAATAATAATCCGACCGATGTCGTAATTAAAGTCGGCCTCAAAGCCGATGACGGGCAAATCGAAGTTGTCGAGGGTTTGAATGAAGGAGATGAAGTTCTTCTTTCAATTAAGACCACGCAGTAATATGGCTTTGATTGAAGTAAAAAATTTGGAAAAAGAATACGTCAACGAAGCCATCGTGACCCATGTTTTGTATAATTTGAATTTCAAAATTGACAAAGGCGAATTCGTGGCTATCATGGGGCCGTCCGGTTCGGGCAAATCAACCCTGATGCACATCTTGGGTTTTCTGGATAAAGCGTCCGGCGGACAATTTATTTTTAACGGTCGCGACGTCAGCACCCTGCATGACGATGAATTGGCTGAAATGCGCAGCAGCCAGGTGGGTTTTGTTTTTCAATCGTTCAATTTGTTGCCGAGGACGACCGTGTTGGAAAATGTGATTTTGCCCCTGGTTTATACCAGCACGCCGGCCCGGAAGCGCGAAGAGCTGGCGACGACCGCGCTCAATTCGGTCGGGTTGTCGCACCGGTTGAATTTTTTACCCAATCAGCTTTCCGGCGGCGAGAAACAGCGCGTGGCTATTGCTCGCGCGCTGGTGAATGATCCGGCGGTGATTTTTGCCGACGAACCGACCGGCAATCTTGATTCCAAATCCGGTTTGCAGGTAATGCAAATTTTGCAGGAGTTGAACGCGGACGGACACACGATTATTCTGGTCACGCATGAAAAATATACCGCTGAACACGCCAAAAGAATTTTGCGCATTAAAGATGGCGAAATTATCAGCGACGAGCTCGTCGCCAATCGTCAGTTTGCGACCGGCGCGAAAGAGTTGATAAAATAACTATGAATTTGTTGGAACAAATTCGTTCGGTTTGGCGCATTATCGGTCGCAACAAAGTGCGGTCGTTTTTGACTATGCTCGGCATTGTTATCGGCGTGATGGCCGTCATTATCGTGATGTCGGTCGGCGCCGGGGCGCAGAGTTTGATTTTGAATCAAATAAAAGGCATGGGTTCCAACCTGATCGGTATTTTGCCCGGTAAAGCCGATGAAAAAGGTCCGCCGGCGTCGGTCATGGGCGTGGTGATTACGACGCTCAAAACCGATGACATCAAAGCGCTGGTTAAGGACATCCCCACTCTGACCGCCGGCACCGGTTATGTTAAAGGCGCGGAAACGATTAATTGGGGCGAGCAAAAGACAGACACAAATTTTACCGGCGTGAGCGCTGAATTTATCGACGTGGAAGATGCGCCGGTGGAGCGCGGGAGATTTTTTACCGAAGAAGAAGACCGCACGGCGGCGCGCGTGGTGGTGTTGGGCAGTTCGGTGGCCGAAGATTTGTTCGGCGACCAAGACCCGCTGGATAAACAAATCAAAATTAAAAAAACACTTTTTAATATCATCGGCGTAATGAAAAAACGCGGCAGTTCGGGCATGCAAAATCAGGACAACCAAGTTTTTGTGCCGTTGAACACCGCGCAGAAATTACTGCTGGGCATAAATTATGTCAGCTTCGCCCGAGTAAAAGTCGACCGGGCGGAAAATGTGGATTCAGCCATGGAGCAAATGGCTTTTATTTTGCGCGACCGCCATAAAATTGACAATCCGGAAAATGACGATTTTAGCATTCGTTCCATGGCGCAAGGTCTTGACGCCGTCACTTCCATCACCAACGCTTTGAAAATGTTTTTAGCCGCCATCGCCGCCATCGCCTTGGTGGTCGGCGGTATCGGCATTATGAATATCATGTTGGCCGCCGTGCAAGAACGCACGCGCGAAATCGGTTTGCGCAAGGCGCTCGGCGCGAAAAATCGCGACATCATCATTCAATTTTTGGTGGAGTCAATCACCATCACCTTAATCGGCGGTATTATTGGAATTATTTTAGGCATTTTAATTTCTTACGCGGTAGCCAAGACGGCGCAGGGGATGGGTTATAATTGGGATTTTGTGGTTTCATTGTCCGCCATCGCCGTCGGTTGTGTCGTTTCAGTCGGGGTCGGTTTGTTGTTCGGCATTGTGCCGGCCCGCCGCGCCAGTCGCCTTGACCCGATTGAAGCGTTAAGACACGAATAGTATGGATTTTACGCCGATAAAATTAGCTCTCACCGCCCTGCGCGCGCAAAAAACGCGTTCTGTTTTGACAATTCTCGGCATGAGCATCGGCATTGCCGTCGTCATCACCATTATGGCCGCGGGCAAAGGGCTGGATCACATGGTCATGGGTCAGCTGGACGCGTTTTCACCCAATACGGTCACGGTGGAAGTAAAAATTCCATCAACTAAAAAAACTTCTTCCGATAACGCCATGGGCATGGCCACGGGCATTACCATCACCACGCTTAAAGAAAAAGATTTGGATACTCTGCGCAAACACCCGAACATTGCCGCCGCTTACGGTTTTGTTACCGGACAGGCGATCGTTAAATATCAAAATGAAGCTAAAACCAGCTTGCTTTTCGGCGAAGGTTATAATTTGCAGGAAGTGGAAAAATTCGAGATTGCTTCCGGACGCATGTTCACCAAAGATGAAGAAGAATCGCTGGCGCAAGTGGCCGTACTCGGTTCAAAAATGTATGAGCTCCTGTTCGGCGAAGAGAACGCGGTGGGTAAAACGGTTTATATCAAAGGCAAACCATTCCGCGTCATCGGTGTCGCCAAGTCGCGCGGCGCGATGATGGGCATGGATATGGACAAGATGGTCCTTTTGCCGGCCAAGACCATGCAAAAAAGAGTTTTGGGCATTGATTACTACCAAGAGCTCATCGCCAAAGTTAAAGACCGAACAATTATCAAACAGACGGTGGCGGATTTGGAAACCGCGGTGCGCGAGAATCATGATATCACCGACCCGAACAAAGACGATTTTGCCGTCAACACCATGGAAGAGGCGGCGACCATGCTGTCCTCTATCATCAACGGCCTCACCCTGTTGTTGGTGGCGCTGGTTTGCGTTTCGCTTTTAGTCGGCGGTGTGGGCATTATGAATATAATGTATGTGTCCGTGACTGAGCGCACTTTTGAAATCGGTTTGCGCAAGGCGCTGGGCGCCAAGAGCCGTGATATTTTAAAACAATTTTTAGCCGAAGCGATAATCATTACCGTCGCCGGTGGAATTTTTGGCATTATCTCCGGCGCCGCGTTCGCGCTGGCAATATATTTTATCGCCGTAAGTTATGGTTATGATTGGGCTTACGCGGTGCCGATTTCTTCCATTATTTTAGCCATTAGTTTTTCCGCGGCCGTTGGCTTGATTTTCGGCCTGTATCCGGCGAAAAAAGCCGCCGCTTTTGACCCAATGGTGGCGCTCCGGAAGGAATAAAGCTTCCACCCGCGCATTCTTGTCAAAAACAGCGTAATAATGATAGAGTAGAACCGCTATGGCCGATACCCAATCAATCAAAGACCGGGTGGACGTGGTTCAGCTGATCCAGGAATATTTGCCGCTGAAAAAATCCGGCGCCAACTGGAAAGCGCCCTGCCCGTTCCATCACGAAAAAACCCCTTCCTTCATGGTGCATCCGGAAAAACAAATCTGGCATTGTTTTGGTTGTCAAAAAGGCGGAGATATTTTTACTTTCGTTCAGGAGATGGAAGGCCTGGATTTTCCCGAAGCGCTGAAACTGCTGGCCGACCGCGCCGGTATTAAATTAGAGAATAATTTTCAAAACGAAATAAATAAAAGTCAGAAAAATCGCATCGTGGAAATCAACGCCAAAGCGGCGTATTTCTTTCATCGATTTTTAATGGACATGCCGACCGCCGCGCCGGCGCGCGATTATCTTTTTAATCGTCGCGGGTTGACCACCGCCACCGCCGAACAGTGGCAAATCGGCTATATTCCCGATCAATGGGAATTGCTGACCCAATATCTTTTGAAAAAAGGTTGCGGTATCGACGATTTGGTCGCTTCCGGGCTAACCATAAAAAATGAAGAACGCCGCAGTCACTACGATCGTTTTCGCGGGCGAATTATGTTTCCCATCGCTGACGCTCATGGCAATATTGTCGGTTTTACCGGCCGGATCCTGGTCGAGAAAGAAAATTCCGGCGGCAAATACGTGAACACTCCGCAAACTTTAGTTTATGATAAGTCGCGCGTCTTATACGGTTTGGATAAAGCGAAAAAAGAAATAAAGTCCAAAGATTTAGCGGTGATTGTGGAAGGACAAATGGACGTGATCGCTTGCCATGAAACCGGCATGTCTAACGTCGTGGCCGCTTCGGGTACGGCGTTGACCGAAGAACAAGTCCGCTTGCTCAAGCGTTATTCCAACAACATCGCCATCGCTTTTGACGCCGACAGCGCCGGGGAAAATGCCGCCAAGCGGGGGATTGACGTGGCCATGGCCGGCGGGATGAATATCCGGGTAATCCAAATTCCGGCCGGCGCCGGCAAAGACGCCGACGAATGCGTTAGAAAAAATTCTCAGGTCTGGTTTGACACGGTAGAGCGGGCGACCGGCGTGATGGAATGGTATTTTAAAAATGTTTTCGCCGTCACTGATTTGAATAATCCCAAATCAAAACAAACTGCCGCCAATACTTTGCTGGCGGAAATCGCCAAAATACCGTTTGCCGTGGAGCGCGAGTCTTGGCTGAAAAAATTGGCCGAAGCGCTGGGGGTGGATGTCAGTGTTTTGCACGATGCCCTGAAAAAAGCTTTGAAAGCGCCGGCGCAATCCTCCCGAGGCGGATCCGCCTTTAGCGGAAAGGCTCGTCCCGGCGAAGCGCCGACGGCGCCGGTAGAAGTCAATCTGTCCGGCAGTCAGCGCTCCCGCCTGCTGGTCAACGAGTTCTGGTCTTTGGCTGTGAAGTATCCCGGCATTTTTACTTCGCTGTTTTCTTATCTCAAACCGGAATATTTTGCCGATCCGCCGTGGTCCGCGCTTTACGAATTCTATCAAAAACAGTATAATAATAACGCGCCGATCGAACCAAACGATTTGTCGAAAAAGATTTTGAACGACCAGGGTGAAGATCTGATTGATTTGTTGTACATGCAGGCGGAAAAAGACCATGCCGATTTTAATGAAGAAGCGGCGAAAAAAGAAGCGCAAATAATTTTGGCGGACATTGCCCAGCTCTGGCGAAAAAATAGTCGCGAGGAGCTGGCCCGTCAGTTGACGACGGCGCAGGCCGCCGGCGACAAAACTAAAGAAAATGAAATTTTAAAATTAATCATGGATTTAACTTAGGAGCGCGCCTATGTCCAGCAAAAAGCGGACAATTAAAAAAACCGCCAAGAAAAAAACGACCCAGAAGGCCGTTTTGAAAAAAAAGGCGGCGAAGAAGAAAAAATTAAAAGCCAAACCCGTTCGAAGCGGGAAAGCCCGCGCTTTAAAGGCGCGCCAGAAGCCTTTGAAAAAAAACAAAGTCCGCTTATCCAAAAAAGCGTTTTTGAAGAAAAAGAAAAAGGAGCCGGTGGTCATCGAAGAAGTGGTGGAGCCGACCGACGCGCAAATTTGGCATTTGATCGATAAGGGGCGTTTGCGCGGTTTTCTCACGGAAACGGAAATGCTCGGCATCTTGAGCCGGCCGGAGCGCTACCTGGATTTATACGAGGGCTTTTTGGATTTAATGGAAAAAAACGGCGTGGCTATGGTAGAGGGGCAAACCGGCTTACTGGGCGGGCACGATGAACGCAAAGCCATGCTTAAAGAATTTCAGGGCGAACAGCCGGATATGGATATCCCGTTTGATTTGGGTTCCATTTCTTCCGATTCCATTCAGATGTATTTGCGTGAAATCGGCAAGATTCCTCTGCTTAAAGGTGAAGAAGAAATCGCGCTGGCTAAACGCAAAGAACGCAACGACCGCGCCGCTGAACGCAAACTGATTGAAGCCAACCTCCGCTTAGTGGTTTCCATCGCCAAAAAATTCGTCGGCAAGACGCTATCGCTTTTGGATTTGATTCAAGAAGGCAACATCGGCTTGTTTCGCGCCGTTAAAAAATTTGATTATCGCCGGGGTTATAAATTTTCCACTTACGCCACTTGGTGGATCCGTCAGGCCATCACTCGCGCGCTGGCCGACCAATCGCGCACCATCCGCATCCCGGTGCATATGGTGGAAACCATCAACCGTTTTCAACAGGTTCAGCGCCGATTGTTGCAGGATCTGGGCCGTGACCCCACACCGGAAGAATTGGCTTCGGAAATGGGCGAGGAAGTGGATAAAATTAATCATATTATTAAAATTTCCCAGGATACGGTTTCCTTGGAAGTTTCCGTCGGCGATGATGACGACGATTCTTCTTTGCAGGATTTCATTGAGGACGTGAAAAATGTTTCGCCCGACCGCGCCGCCGGTTTGCAGGTTTTGCGCGATTACGTGAAAGAGGCGATTAAAGATTTATCCGCCCGCGAACAAAAGATTTTGGAAATGCGTTTTGGTTTGGGCGATGGCGTCACCCACACGCTGGAAGAAGTCGGTCAGGAATTCGGTGTCACGCGTGAACGCATCCGGCAAATTGAAGCCAAAGCGCTGGAGAGAATCAAGGACATGAATATCGTTCAGAAATTACGGGATTACTAGGTATGAAAATAATGTTATCCGGCGGAGGCACGCTCGGCTCGGTGACTCCGCTCTTGGCGCTGGCCGCGGCCTATCGTAAAAATAATCCCACGGCGGAATTTGTTTGGGTCGGCACCAAGTCCGGCCCGGAAAAAGCCATTGTGGAACAAGCGGGTATCCGTTTTATCTCCATCACTTCCGGCAAACTGCGCCGGTATTTTTCGTTTAGAAACTTTACCGACCCGTTCAAAATTCTGTTCGCTTTTTTCCAGTCCCGGGCGTTATTAAAAAAAATCAAACCAGACCTGTTGGTTTCGGTCGGCGGATTTGTCAGCGTGCCCCTCCATCGCGCCGCTTATTTTTTGAAAATTCCCACCTGGGTGCACCAGCAGGACATTATTCCCGGGCTGGCCAATATTTTGATGGCCAAAGCGGCGGATAAAGTTACCACAGCGTCCGCCCTGAGCGTTCCATATTTCAAAAGCCCAGTGGAAATCATCGGAAATTTTTGCCGTGATTTGCAGTTTGACGATAGAGGATTGGCCAAATCCAAGTTTGGCATCACCGATAACGCGCCGGTCATTTTGGCCATGGGCGGCGGCACCGGAGCGGTGAGAGTCAATGAATTGGCGCTGGCGGCCCTGGCTTCACTGCCGGCCGATTGGCACGTGATTCATTTGGTCGGGCTGGAACGCGCCAAAGAAAAATACGAACAGACGGCCAAAACCAGAAAAAATTATTTGGTTTATCAATTTCTCGATAAAGAAATGGCCGCCGCTTACGCCGCGTCCGATTTAATTATCAGTCGGGCCGGCTTTGGCGCCATCACTGAATTGGCCGCGCTGGCCAAACCCTCAATTATTTTACCGATTCCCGAATCGCCACAAGAGGCCAATGCGAAATTTTTGGCTGACGCCCAAGCCGCCCTGGTGCTGGATGAAAGAAAAATTACCGGCCAAGAATTAGCTAAAATAGCGGTTGAGTTGGTGAATAATAATCAAAAAAAGCAGGAGTTGTCCGGCAATATCCACCGGGTCCTGCCCATTGTTTCCGGAGAAAAAAATTCCGAGATTATTTCTTTTCTTTGTCATTCCCGCCCCCGCTTTCGCGAGGATAAACTCCGGCGGGAACCTGCCTGCCGGTAGGCAGGTCCATTATCCGTTTCGTAATTTTCACCCCCACAATCTTGTTTTTTAAGTTTTTAGCCGAACGGAAATAAATCGGAATATATTCCGGCGTATAGCCGAACCACGGACCGCCACGGCGCGATTCAAATAACACCGATCGCGTTTGCCCGATAAATTTTTTCGCGAATTTTTCCGCCGTTGCGTCAGCTGTTTTAATCAGCCGGGCCACTCGCTCGGTTTTTGTTTTGTCGTGGACTGATGTCATCGCCGCCGCCGGCGTATTCGGCCGTCGGGAGTAGGGGAACACGTGAACTTTGGCAAAGCCGGCTTTTTTTACGAACGTCAGCGTCTCGCCGAATTCTTTTTCCGTTTCTCCGGGGAAGCCGGCGATAATGTCGGTGGTGAAAGAAAAAAGCGGGTCGGCTTGGCGCAGTTTTTTAATGATCGACAAATATTTTTTTGTATCATAACCGCGGTTCATTCTTTTTAAAACCGAATCCGAGCCGGATTGCAAAGACAAGTGCCAATGGGGCATCAGACGGTGATTGGTAAATTGGCCAATTAGTTTATTGGTAATGAGGCGCGGGTCCAGCGAGCCCAAACGCACGCGCTCGATTTTTGTCTCGGTTAGTATCGTCTTCAATAATTCGGCTAAATCGATTTTGCCATTCCGGTATTGGCAAATATTTACTCCGGTTAAAATAATTTCTTTAAAACCTTTTTTGGCCGCTTGTTTTATTTTCGCGATAATATTTTTTATCGGCACGCTGGTCGCGCGTCCGCGAAAAGAGGGGATAACGCAATAGGCGCAATTAAAATTACAGCCATCTTGAATTTTTATCATCGCGCGGGTTCTAGTCATGTCATCGCGAGGAGCCCGCGAAGCGGACGACGTGGCGATCCCATGGGATTGCTTCACCGCCAGCTGGCGGTTCGCAATGACAGTTACTCGTTTCAAAATATCACCCGCCGTCAGCGCCACATAATCAATCTCCGGCAAATCCCGATTCTCCAAACATCCGCCGGCAATCACATACGCGCCGAGTTTTTTTGCCCGTCGGATCGCTTCGCGCGCGGCCTTGCTCGCGTTCATTGTTACCGCGCAGGCGCGAATAAGGGCGACGTCAGTCTTCCCGCCAAACGGTACGCAAACATGCCCCAGCCGGCGGAGCTCCTCAACAATTTCATTTGTTTCCGCTTGGTTGAGTTTGCAACCGAGCGTAATAAACGATATGCGCATAACAGGCCGATATTATCATGTCCAAAATAAAATTTCAAGAACTGTCATTCCGACCGGAGCGGAGGAATCCCTTCGGCAAAAAAACGCGCTCCCGGGTAAACCGAAAGCGCGTTATCCACGTTGTTGCTCCTTTCTCCAATTGTTTCTCTTGATAAATTCTCTGAGCTTGTATAAAGCCTTCTTTAATTTCAGATTGACGTTGTCGTGAGTACAGCCGTACTCCTTGCCCAGTTGTTCTTCGGTCAAGCCTCTATATCCGGGTAGTTTGAATCGTTCGATAACCACCGCGCGTTCCAGGTCGTCCAGGATGAGCAGGATGCGGAAGCCCCACAATACCTTGAGGGCGATAGCACGGTCAACGCGCCGTTCGAGCGTCTCCGTGTCTGCCAGCAGGTATTCGTGTTTGTATTTTCCCGGACCGTCCAATGGCACGCGTCCGAATGGACTGGTCGTCACCATAACGCTCAACGTGGCCAGCACTTCGTCCATCGTCTGGCCGGTGGCTTGGGCGATTTCTTCGTTGGTCGGTTCACGGTTAAATTTCTGTTGAAATTCGTCCATGAAGCGCCGGGTCGCGTTGGCGATGGTGCGGTTGTCTTGCGGTACGCTGATGGCGTGTCCGGCCCTTTTGCCTTTGAGAATCTGGTTGCGGATCCACCAGCCGGCGAAAGTCGCGAATTGGTTCTTGCGCCTCGGGTTATATTTGTCCACCGCTCGGCAAAGCCCGATGCAGGCGTTCTGTAGGACTTCGTCGTAATCATCGCCGTTGCTGTACCGATTGGCGGTGTGTTTGGCCAAAGGCAAATGCAGTTCAATCAGTTCTTTTCTGGCGTCTTGGTCTCCTTTCTTGGCGCGTCTGGCCAATTGTTTTGTTTTCTTTTCCAGTTCGTCAATCGCTTCTTGTTTTTTGAGCAACATTTTTCACCCCCCTCTTGTTGTGGAAAGAACTGGCCATATATTAACAAAAATAGGGGATAATGCAAGCGCCGGATTGACAAAACTCCAAAAATGTGATATATATAACGCAATTCATGGCGCGGGAATCGTGTTCAACAAAAAAGAGGAGGGAGCAAATGTCAGAGATAGGACGGTGCCTGGAAATAGTGCTGAAAGACGAGGCCGCGAGCTTCGCGGCCCGGGCATTGCGTGGCGACGAGGTCGCGCAGGGGATCATCAAGAATCTCCATCGGCAGAAGGATGTCATCATCTTCGTTTGCGCCATCGGCCACACGGTGCGCGCCACCATCCTCTCCGCCGACGCGATCCTCGACGAATCCGCTTTCACCTGGTTCCCCAAAACCGTCATCGACAACACCGCCGCCGCTCTCATCGTCGAGAACAAAGGGCGTGGCGAGATCATGCCCGGACTCTGGGCGTAGCTCGCCCCCCGCCAGCGCGCGTCTCGGGAGGTTGGACACATGTCCGGCCTCCCTATTTTTTTAAATTAAAAAAATAAAACCGCCGATGAGGCGGTATTATTTTGTGACCCGGCTGGGATTCTGCTTCGGCTCAAATTTTCTTCCGAAAATTTGGCCTAGCCACCGCCTTCCGCCCAAGGCGGACAGGCGCGGTAACGTCAGCGGAGTTTATCCGCCTCTGGCGGAGCGTCCGAATCCCAACGCGAGCAAAACTATTTGCTCGCTGCCAGGTCAAAAATAAAAACAGCCCCAAAGGGCAGTTTTTATTTTGTGACCCGGCTGGGATTCGGACCCAGGACCTCTTCCTTAAAAGGGAATTGCTCTACCAGCTGAGCTACCGGGCCCCTCACTCAGAAATTTTATACAAAATTTCTGAGTGAGGGGCCGGGCCCACACGCTTGCGTGTGAGGGGTTTGGTCATTTTTTTATACAATTTTTTATTCGTTCTTTTAATTTCACTAACGCTTGCGCGTGTTTCTTTAATTGCCACTCTCTTTCTTTGGCATCATATTCCGACGCGTATGCTTCATAATATATCAGATCAAAAGGTTTTTTGTGTTTAGTATATTCACTTTCTCCAGCGTTGTGTTCGGCAAATCGTTTGCGTAAATCTCCGGTATAACCAACGTAAGTGCTTTTGTCTACTTTGCTCTGTAGCACATAAACATAATACATAAGGATTTCAAGTGAGGGGCGGGCCTGTTCACAATAGACATTTCACTCCGCAAATGATACACTATATTTGTAAAAAAATCAAGAGGAGGAACCAAAACAGGTGGATAAAACCGTAATTTTTAATGTATTCGCCCCTATGTTAGACAAAAAACATTTTTCCGCCATCCGCGCCATTTTGCTCAATTACGCCGAGAAAAGACGCGAGATTATCAAGTTAGCGGGGGACGCCCAACAACGCGCTAAAAAGGCCATTTTTGCCCTTCAGCGCGATGATAAACAGGGCGCCGAGGAGCAATTCCGGGAATCTCTGGCCCGACTGAAAGAGACCGGGGCAGTAGCCAGTTCCGACGAGCGTTTGACCGGCGAGGGTTCTTATCGCGCCGCGCTGGAAGAGTACGTGGAAGCCATACTTTTCAACCAGTGTTTGTCCGGTGAAAAAATCGGCGCCATCGCCGACCTGAACATCGACCCCGACATTTACATCGGCGGTTTATGCGACGTACCCGGCGAGCTCTATCGCTACGCCATCAAATCAGCCACCGAGAAAAAATTTGACCGGGTCAAAGAATGTTACCAAATCGCCGAAGAAATCATCACCGAATTGGTGGATATGGATTTAACCGGCTACAACCGCCAAAAATTTGATCAAGCCAAACAGGCCCTGCAAAAATTAGAGCAGGTCGTGTACGAAGTGAGCATGAAAAGACAGAATTCAATAGATCAATAAAATGGGAAAGCGAAAGATATTGTTTTTTAATAAATTTTTTAAAAATCCCAAATCCCAATATCCAATGACCAAATAAATCGCGTGAAAATTCTAAGCCACAATTTAATGATTTTGAAAATTAGAGTTTAGGATTTATTTGGGTTTTGGGATTTGGAAATTGGAGTTTGACGAAATTGATTGTAAATTGCGAACTATGCGAAAAGTGTACCATTATCTTATCTCGATTTTATCCTACTGGCGTTACGGCCGCCCGGCTCGCCAACTCATTGTCGTCGGCGTCACCGGCACCAAAGGCAAATCTACCACCGCCCGCCTCATCGCCTCGGTATTGGAATCCGCCGGACACAAAGTCGGCCTGCTCTCCACGGTGGAATTTCAAATCGGCGATCAGCGTTGGCCCAATGACAAAAAAATGACCATGCTCGGCCGGGGGCAAATTCAAAAAATGTTGCGCGAGATGGTGCGCGCCGGTTGTCGTTACGCCGTCGTGGAAACTTCGTCCGAAGGCATTTTACAATATCGCCATTTCGGTTTGCATTATGACGTCGCCGTTTTCACTAATCTCGGCGCCGAACACAGCGAACGCCACGGCGGATTTGAGAACCTCAAAAACGACAAAGGCAAAATGTTCGCCGGCCTGGGAAAAGAAAAAAGAAAAACCATCAACGGCCAAGCCATTAAAAAAATAATCATCGCCAACACCGACGACGCGCACGCGCCGTTTTATCTCAATTTCCCGGCGGATGAAAAATGGAGTTATGGCATTAAAAATAGCGAATTAAGAACGGCCAATTATATCAAGCCCGTCAGCATTGAAGAGGTGGCCGATGGCGGTTATAAATTTCAAATTCAAAATTCCCCATTTCAAATTCACTTAGACGGCGCCTTTAATGTGTATAACGCCCTGGCCGCGGTCGCGGTCGGCCGAGCGCAAGGCATTCCCGATGACACCATCGCCCGCGGATTATCCGCCGTGGCCGGCGTGCCCGGACGAATGGAATTCATCAAAGAGGGCCAGCCGTTCAAAGTGGTGGTGGATTACGCCCACGAGCCGATGAGCCTGACCGAATTATTTTCCAACTTGCGCCGGTTTGCCGGCAACAAAGGAAAAATAATTTCCGTGGTCGGTTCCGACGGCGGGGGACGCGATAAAAATAAAAGAAAAGAGATGGGCCGGATCGCCGGCGAACTGACCGATATGGTAATCATCACTGATGTTAATTGTTACGATGAAGACCCCGCGGTCATCGCGGAAATGGTCGCCGCAGGCGTCAGAAGCGCCGGCAAACGCGACGGTGCGGACATGCTGATACAAACAGACAGAAAATCCGCCATCGCCAAAGCCATCGCCATGGCCGAACCGGATGACGTGGTCGCCATCACCGCCAAAGGCACCGAACCGTTTATCGCCGTCGCTCACGGTAAAAAAATCCCCTGGGACGACCGCGCCGTTGTTCGTGAAGTTTTAAAATCCCATGTCACTCGCTAAAAAAATCCAACTCCGCGACGGTGAAGAAATCACCGACATCATCCGCCAAGCCGGCCTGGCCTATTTCTGGCAATATTTTTCCGGCCTCGCCGTTTTAATCATTGTTTCTTTTTTCGCGTTTTGGCTAATCGCCCAAGGCTGGCTCGGCTACGCCATCTTCGGCCTTGGCCTTCTGCTCGGTCTTTACATTATCATTCACACCCGTCAACGCCAGCGCTCCAACTACTGGGTCATCACCACTGAACGGCTGGTGGACATCGACCGACAGGGCTGGTTTAACGAAACCATTTCCTCCGCGTTTTTTGACGATATCAAAGATATTTTTCACAGCAAAAAAGGCATAGGCGCGCGTTTTTTTGACTATGGCGCGGTGGTAATAGAAACTGAAAGCGATAAATACATGCTCACCGCGCAGAACGTGGCCCGTCCGCAGGAATTAGCCAATATTTTAATCGAAGCCCGCCGGCAAATTTTAGAATAATTGTCATCCCGACCGAAGTGGAGGGATCCCTTCGGCGATAAATTATCGGGGATCCATAAAATATGTCCGAAGATCACGGTTGGAAAAATTTTTTCTACTCTCGCTGGTTTTTAATCGGCGTGGTTGTCGCCACTGTTTTAGTCGGCTTTGCTTTTGTTAAAGCGTATTATCAGGATTATCAAGTCCGGCAGGAAATAGAGCGGTTGCAATACGACGCCTCGCAATTGGAAGCGAAAAAAATAGAATCAATGGAAATTCTTAAATATGTGCAGTCCCGCGACTATGTGGAAGCCAAAGCGCGCACTGATTTCAACCTCGCCAAACCGGGCGAACAAGTGGCAGTGATCACCGGCGCCACCGGCGCGGCCACGGGTGGACAGGTAAAAAAGAAGGTGATAGAATTAGAACACATTTCCAATCCTGTAAAATGGTGGAGATTATTTACTAACAACTAATTTCAAAATATGGAGAACATCCCGGGACAAAACACGGCTCCGGTCGAGCCGCGACCAATCGCGCCGTCAGCCAAGACCAACCAGACCATGTTTCTTTGGGGCCTGCTCGGTTTCATCGTAGTCGTGGTGGTGGTGCTCGGCGGTATCGGCGCTTATCGCGTTTATGCCAAAGGCGCGACCGATAGTTTTACTTCTATCGTGGCCAAAGTGCTGCGCTTGCCGGCGCTTAAAGTTAACGGCGTGACGGTTTTGTATTCCACCTATGTTGACGACCTCAAAGCCATTACCACTTTGAGCGACTATGACAAGCAATCCGGCGGACCGACCGCGGCTTTGACCGATGAACAAAAATCCGACCAGGTGCTTTGGCGATTAGCCAACAATATTTTCTTGGATGATTTGGCGAAAAAAATGAATGTGACCGTGGCCGATGAAGACGTGGCCGCGCTCAAAACACAAATGCTCGCCCAGTTTAAGGGCGGTGAGGCCGAGGCCAATACCGAAGTACTCAAGCGTTACGGCTGGACCTTGAAAGAATATGAAAACAAAGTGATGCGCCCGTTTGTTCTGCAAAGCAAGCTGGATGAAAAATTTACCACCGACAACAGTTTGCGCGAAGACATCCGCGCTAAAGCTCAAGACGTATTGAATCAAATTAAAGCCGGCGCCAATTTTGAAGACATGGCCAAGAAGTACGGCGAGGACGGCACGGCCGCCAAAGGCGGGGATTTGGGCACGTTCGGCAAGGGCGAAATGGTACCGCAGTTTGAAACCGCCGCTTTCGCTTTGAAAAAAGGGGAGACCAGCCAGGAATTGGTGGAGACCTCTTACGGTTACCACATTATTCGCGTGGATGATGTGCAAGGCGAGAAAGTGAGCGCGCACCACATTATTTTCCTCTTCCCGAGTTTGGAAAAGAGTTTGGACGCGGCGCTGAAATCCGCGCTTCAAGCGGATACAATCCGTTTGTATCCCAAGATTCACAACCCTTTTACCGAAGCGCTGAATCCGACGACCGCCACGCAGTAGAAAATAATTAAGCTTCAGAGACAGGCTTCGCCGCCTGTCTCTGTTAAAAAGCGGGATTAGTACAGTGGTAGTATGCTTGCTTCCCAAGCAAGAGATGCGAGTTCGATTCTCGTATCCCGCTCACATCATTTTTGTCATCCCGACCGAAGTGGAGGGATCCCTCCGGCACCCATCTTTTACCAATTATGTACAAATTTGCCAAGAAGAAAAAAACCAAAAAATACGCCGGCCGGCCGGTCAAAGAAGACGCCGGCCGTTTTAATAACCTCGTTATCAACGACGAGTGGCGCGCCGTGTTAGACGCGCTGGAAAACAGCCCGGAAAATATTTTCGTCACCGGACGGGCCGGCACCGGCAAGTCCACTCTGCTGGATTATTGGCGCGCGCAAACCAAACAAAGCATCGTCGTCCTCGCGCCGACCGGCGTGGCCGCCCTCAACGTCCGCGGTCAAACCATTCATTCGTTTTTCAGTTTTCACCCGGGCATTACGCCGAATGATATCCATCGCCGAGGCACCAAAGCCGGCGCGGAAAATATGTATAAAAAAATCGACGCCATTGTGATTGACGAGGTCTCCATGGTCCGCGCCGACTTGCTTGATTGCGTGGACAAATTTATGCGCCTCAACGGACGGGAACGCGGACGGGCGTTCGGCGGCGCGCGCCTGGTCGTGTTCGGCGACATGTGCCAGCTCCCGCCGGTCATCACCAACACGGAGCACGAAGCATTTTTTTCTTTGTATCAAACACCGTATTTTTTCTCGGCCAATGTTTTTCGCACCCGCCAGCTGGTCGGTCCGTCCAATGATTTCGTTAAATTTGAACTGAACGAAGTCCACCGGCAGAAAGACGCCAATTTTATCCGCTTGCTCAACCGCGTGCGCGACAATGAAGTTACGGCCGAAGATTTGGCCGAGCTCAACCAACGCCACGACCAAAATTTTCAAATCAGCGACGACGACTTCCGCATTTATCTCACGGCGACCAATCAGGCGGCGGCGGAAATAAACAGCGCGCGTCTCAGTCGTTTGCCCGGTCAAGCGCAAGCGTTCAAAGCCGAGGCCTACGGTCATTTTGACGAACGCGTTCATCCGACCGACGAAATATTACAACTCAAAGTCGGCGCCCAGGTGATGCTGATAAACAATGACGCGGACAAGCGCTGGGTTAACGGCAGTATCGGACGCGTGGTGGAATGTAAAAAAAATAATTACGGCCTGCCCAACGTAAAAGTGAAATTAGCCGATGGGGCAGTGGTGGAGGTGGAACAGCACACCTGGAAAGCGCACCGCTACCATTTTAACGTCTCGCAACAAAAAATTGAAGCCGAAGAAATCGGCGCCTTCACGCAACTGCCTCTCAAACTCGCTTGGGCGGTGACGATTCACAAAGCGCAAGGTAAAACTTTTGACCGCGTCGTGCTGGATGTCGGCCGAGGTATGTTCGCCTCCGGCCAATTGTACGTCGCCCTGTCGCGCTGTACTTCGCTCGAGGGCATTGTCCTCATCCAACCGCTTCTGCCCCGCGACGTCATCACCGACCCGGTCATCTCCGAATTCCTGCGAGGATAATCTTAGCCCTCCCTCTCCTTACCAAGGAGAGCCCGCCTGCCGGCGAGGCAGGGGCTGGGATGAGGTCCGCCTTAAAACAAAAACCCCCCGGCTTTCGCCGAAGGGTTTTTTGATGTCTAGATATTAGACGCGCTTCACGTGGATAGCGCGCGGGCCTTTGTCCGATTGCTCGGTCTCAAAGGTCACGGCATCGCCTTCGCGTAATTCGTCGAAGGTAACGCCTTCAAGGGCGGTGGAGTGGAAGAAAAGATCCTTCCCGTCAGTAGCGCCTTCAGGGGCGATAAAGCCAAAACCCTTATCTGTCAATCTTTGAATTTTTCCGTTCATAGATGTGATAAGTGAATAAATCTGCAAAGTGGCCTCTGCAGAAATTCGACTAGTTTCTACGTGAGAAGCGTACTTTATAGATGAATAGTATAGCATAAAATGGGGATTTTGTCAATAGGGTGCCCGAATCAAGAGCAAAAACAAGCTTTTTGACTATACACAGCTAAAAGCGGTATAATCTCTTTAGTTTCTCCCCCTCTTATAAAGAGGGGGACTAAGGGGGAGTCCTGTCATCCTCGTCACCTGTCATTCTGAACGGAGCGTAGCGCAGTGAAGAATCCCTCCGGCACCCGTCACCTGTCATTCCCGACCCGATCGGGAATCCATCCCCATAATATTATTATATGCCCGAAACAAATAGAGATGTTGACCCGGAAATTCTCGCCCGAGTCCTGAGAGACCAGGCGGTGCGTAAAATAAGAGTAAAACCGCCCGCGCATTGGATCGGCCAAGAACCAAATTTCGGTCCGGAAACCAGAAAGCCCCCGGAATTTTATGGCGACCATCTGGCCGAAATGATGCGCCAAATAGCCGAGCAGATAAACAAAGACGTGCTGGCGGAATACGGCCTGGCGGATTTTTTGAATTCCGACAACTCGCTCAACATGAACGGCTATGCCGACGGTCCGCATACGGCGGAAAAAGTGCGGGCGGATGAAGCCAGCGTTTTTGCCTCGGATTTGAATTTTTCCGGCGCGCGCAGTAAAGACACGCAGGAAGAATACGGCGTGAACACGCCGGAGGCAGTCGTCCCGCTTTATCGCGAACGAAAAAAATTACAAAAAAATTACCAAATGGAAATGGCCGTCACCGCCTTGCTCCACAAAATTTTAGGCGGAGATTATTTGGTGGTGCGCGCCTCGGCGCTCGATGACTACAATAACGGCGTGGATAACATTATTATCAACAAACAAACCGGCGAAGTGATCTGCGCTTTTGACGAAGTGCACGAGAGTGGGACTGGCGAACGCACTGAGAAGAAAAATCAAAAAATAAAAACGCTGGCTGTCCGAGGCGGGGCCAAAGTCCGTTACGGCATCAAAATGGAAAAAGGCAAGCTCCAACGCGCGTCAATGTCCAACGTGCCGGTGTTTTATCTGGGCTTGAGCAGTAAAGAGCTGGAAAATTTACTTGATAACATGAATTTTGATTTGGACGGGGAAATCCAACCCAAGGAATACGAAACCTTCGCCCAATTGGTCGCCTCGCTCAAAGAACAACTCGCTGTTTTGAATGGAATGAAAAACGTTCATTTCGCCGTGTTCAACAAATTAAAAACCTTCGGCGCTTTGCTGGATGACTTTGAGGCGAAGGGAAAGAATCCGGCGTAAATTTGTCATTCCCACACCTCCTTGTCATTCCCGCGTAGGCGGGAATCCAACGGCACCGTGAGGCAAAGACAAATCCACAAAAAACATTTTTTCATTAACCCAATTCTATGTCAAAAAAACGCCTGGCCATCATCTTCGTTTGCGTCGTAGTCGCGGTGGTAGTGTTCCTGTATTTCTGGCCGAGACCAATAGCCAAAGATTATCTGGCCAATTCTGTCACCGTACACGGAGTCTTTGATTTTGATTGCGCGCAAGACGATGATTGCTATATTGTTCGCAACGATATCGGACTGGATTGTCGCGATTATGACTGCGGGGTGGGGGAGGGCTGTTTTGACTCCAATGATCCCGACTACTTAAGCATCAACTTCAAAAAATACTCCCAAAAATTAAAAGAATTGTGCGACACCCCGGAACGCTTGGCCGATATGCAAGCCCGCCCGGAGGAATATGGCTGTACTCTCGGCTTGGCTTATTGCCCTGATAGCGACACCAGCTATCGCCCGGCCTGCCGTGAAGGCAAATGCGTCAAAGTTAAAAGCCCTGCCCCATCCGACGCCTATTTCGCTGACCAGTTTTATCGCGCGGTGATTAAGGAGTAGGGTGGCGTAAATTTTATTATAACAACTATAATTTATGAAACTTAAGGAGGTTCCCATGGTCGATAGACCGCGGGAAAAGTTAACTAAATACGGCGTAAACAAATTGAGCGACACCGAACTCATGGCGATTTTAATCCGCACCGGCATAAAAGGCAAAAACGTCGTGGAGCTTTCAAAACAAATTCTGAAGATTATCGAAAAGAACGGCGTGGATAAAATTACGATGGATGATTTGACGAACGTCAAAGGTCTGGGTAAAACAAAAGCTGGCCAGATTCTCGCCAGTGTTGAACTGGGTCGGCGGTTGTTAAAAGGCAAAAAATCCGAGCTTATCCTGTCCGCGCAAGACGTTTGGAATAAAATGGAGGACTTACGCGATAGCAAAAAAGAACATTTTGTCATTTTTTATCTGGATACGCAAAATCAGATAATTGAAAGAGAAATAATTTCCGTCGGTACGTTGAACGAAAGCCTGATTCATCCGCGAGAAGTTTTTGAACCGGCCATTGCTCATTCGGCGGCCCAAGTCATCGTTGCACACAATCATCCGTCCGGAAATCTGAAGTCTTCGCCTGAAGATATCGCTGTGACCAAGCGTCTAACCGAAGCAGGAACCCTGCTCGGAATAGAGATCCTGGACCATGTAATCGTTTCCAGGAGTGGGTTTAAAAGTTTGAATAAATGAGTACCCGTTAATTATGCCCAACCATTATACTGAAAAATTAAAAATAGCCTTAAAAAAACGCGTTTTCATATATATTGACGCGGCTAACTTGGAACGCTCGGTGCAAGACATGTGGGTCAGTCCAAAGGACGTTCCGGATGATCTAAAAAAGTTTACAGCCGATCAATTACGATATCGTATTGATTATCAAAAATTCAAGGAATATTTTAAGAGCTTGGCCGATGTGCGAGAAGTTAAGTTTTATTCCGCTGATTTTTGTAACGAACAGCATGGTAAATTTTTATGGTTTCTCAAAAAGGTACTTAATTTTAAGTTAGAAACTAAGCCGCTTAAAGAATATCTTGACCATACTCCGGAGGCACCTCACCGCAAAGCGAATTTTGATGTTGAATTGTCAGTTGACGCTACTTACAAATTAAACGAATATGATACTTTAATTTTGTTTTCAGGCGATTGCGATTTTGAATACCTCATCAAATTTTTAAAAGGCCATGGCAAGGTAGTTATTGTTTTTTCTCGTGTTGGCCATGTTGCGAAAGAGCTGCCGCCAGCCAGCAGTTACTATTTCGATTTAATCGACTTCAGGAACGAATTATTAAAAATCGAAGAAAAAAAGCAAAAAATCCCGCTTTAGGCGGGATTCTGCAGTTGATTTCAAGTGATACTGCTATCACCTGTATTTCCATTATACACATTACATACAATTTTGTCAAGGTTATCCACAGGTGGGACGTAATTAAAAAATGGCGATTTTATCTCAATTTGCATTAATTTTTTGGCTAAGATATAATAAAAATACGATAAATCTTATTTAATTATGCCTATTCAAACCGAGACAAACAACAGCGCGGATTTCGAAAAGATGCTCTTCCGCGCCGCTGACAAACTTCGCAAAAATATTGATGCCGCCGAATACAAACACGTGGTGCTCGGCCTTATTTTTTTGAAATTTATCTCTGATTCTTTTGAAGAATTGCACGCTAAATTAGTGAGCGGCGATGGTGATTACACCGGCGCCAATCCTGAAGACAAGGATGAATATTTAGCCGAGAGCGTGTTTTTCGTTCCGCCAAATGCCCGTTGGTCTTACATCCAAACCAGAGCCAAATTGCCAAGCATTGGCGAGGATTTGGACATGGCCATGGATTTAATAGAAAAAGACAATCCGAGCTTGCGCGGAATCTTGCCAAAAGTTTACGCTCGGCCAAATTTGGATAAAATGTCTTTGGGCGGTTTGATAGACATGATCAACAACACGGCCCTTAAACAAGAAAACGAAAAAAGCAAAGATTTGTTTGGTCGTGTATATGAATATTTTCTTGGTGAGTTTGCCAATGCCGAAGGCAAAAAAGGCGGACAATTTTATACGCCAAAATCCATCGTTAGATTGATGGTGGAAATGATTGAGCCGTACAAAGGCCGGGTTTATGATCCGTGTTGCGGTTCAGGCGGCATGTTTGTCATGAGTGAAAAATTCGTGGAAGAACACCGCGGCCGTCGTGATGACATCTCTGTTTACGGACAAGAATCAAATCAAACAACTTGGCGTTTGTGCAGAATGAATCTCGCCATCCGAAGCGTGGATGGCACGCAAGTAAAATGGAATACTGAAGGATCTTTTCTCAAAGACGAACACAAAGATCTCAAAGCAGATTTTATTTTAGCCAATCCGCCATTTAACGACAGCGATTGGTCCGGTGAATTATTACGCGAGGATCCGCGCTGGCAATACGGTCTGCCGCCGAGCGGCAACGCGAACTATGCTTGGATGCAACACATGATTTATCATTTGTCGCCCAAGGGTACCATGGCCATGGTTTTGGCCAATGGGTCGCTTTCCTCAAATATCTCCAATGAAGGCGAAATTAGAAAAAATTTAATCAATGCCGGATTAATTGACTGCATCCTCACATTTCCCGGTCAATTGTTTTATAACACGCAAATCCCAGCGTGCATTTGGTTTATTTCGCGCAAGAAAGGCGGTAATGGCGAGCGCGCCCGCATGGATGAAATACTTTTTATTGATGCCAAAGATTTGGGCCATTTGATTGACCGAACGCATAAAGTATTTAGCGATGAAGATATTGCCAAAATTTCCGACACTTATCACAAATGGAAAAGCAAACCGTCTGTCATTCCCGCGAAGGCGGGAATCCATGACGCTGGCTATCAAGATATAAAAGGTTTCTGTAAATCCGTTACGATTGACAAAATTGCCAGCCATGATTTTGTTTTGACGCCCGGCCGTTATATTGGAATTCCAGATGAGGTTGACGATGGTATTCCCTTCGCAGATAAAATGAAAAAGTTGACGAAAGAATTGGACGAACAGATGAAAAAAGAAGAAGAGATGAATAAGAATATAAAGGAACAGTTGGGGAAAATAAAAATTTAAATATTTCATACACCCGTCATTTTAAGTATGAAAAAACCACAATACAAAATTCAATTTAAGGAATTCAATTTTGAAAATTTTTTACAATTTGATAGAGAGCTCGTTGAAATATATCAAATGGGTGAAGTGAGATATAGACCGGAGGGTGATTCCTCATTGTTTAATCAAACTCAATTAAGACACACAGCTCCACAATGGGATATTAACAATGAAAATGGGTTTCTTAACGTATGGAAGAGAAATGTTTCCTCTGTGCGTCAAGTAACGTTTGACCAGTTTCACAAAAGTGGTTCGCCGAGAATTTCTATTAAAATAGATCTTGACAAAAAAATAATATTTTTTTACGAAGCCTCAGACGATGTAGAAGAAAATGACATAATTAGATCAATAAATAAATATTTTTCTAACGGTAGCAATGTTGTCGTTGCAGGTAAGTTGGTTAATAGGTGGTGGAAATATACACATCCCATCTGGTGGGTTAGCATGTTCGTATTCATACTATATAAATTCGTTCACGGATCATTTGCGATAATTAAAAAAACTAAGATTTTGACCATGGTCATAGTGCCGATCATTGTTACAGTAGTAGGTGGCATAATATTGTATTGTGTGTTAAATAGAATTAGTATAGGGTCTTTGTTGGGTTTATGAAAACTAATTGGAAAGAAACAATATTAGCTAAAATAACTTAAAAATAGGAGGTAAAAGATGGATTAGAAAATATGGATAACAACATTTGGTTTTATACATTAAGTACATCCGCTCAAGTACTGGCCGCGCTCGCTGGTTTGTTCGCGGTTTTTGTTGTTTGGAAAATTCAGGATATAAATGCCTCGCTATCGGAAATTAGAATAGCGATAATTGATTTAGTGTATAAAGCGATCCGTTGTACAAGCGGTTGCGAGGCTATTGATCCGCTGGTATTAAGTAAATTTACAAATAAAGAATTGTTAAAAAAGTTTTCCGAACTAAAAAATATCAGACAACTTGATCCGGCGCGGTCTAAGGCGCAATTTTTTCCAACTCAGAGTAAAACCCAAGGATTTAGTTATTTTCTTGATGATACTTCCGAATCACTGTTTCGCGAGGCAATTGAGAAAAAGAGTTCCGTGCAACTCCGTTTACGTTGGGTTGTGGGCGCAAGCCTTTTTGTAATTATGGTATGTATCGCGGCGTTAACTTTTACGAATTATATTCCTCGCAAAGAACTCGTCCTGCCCCTTGTTGAACTCTTGGTGTTTTATAGCTTGTACGCATTGGGTGTAGTTATATATGATACTGTGATTGAGTAATTTATGAAAACCAGTTGGCAAAAAACAACTTTGGGTAATATTTCGACGCTTATTACAAAAGGCACAACGCCAACAACATTTGGCGATAATTTTGTTAGTAAAGGCATAAATTTTTTAAAAATAGAGTCGATCAGCGATGATGGTCGTTTAATTAGAGATAAGGTAAGTTATATCAGCGAATCCACAAACGCCAAGCTAAGACGATCCGTCATGCGCACGGATGATATACTATTTTCTATAGCCGGTGCTATCGGTAGGGTGATGCTAGTAAAATCTGGATATTTACCTGCTAACGCTAACCAGGCCCTCGCAATAATTAGGGTAGATCAAGATAGGATTATTCCTAAGTTTGTTTTTTATTATCTATTCAACAAAAGAATAAGAGCTTTTGCTTGTTCTCAAGTTGCCCAATCGGTTCAGGCAAACATAAATCTATCTCAATTATCAAATTTTATCATTCCGCTTCCCCCTCTCCAAACCCAACGTGCCATTGCCCGAGTTCTATCCAGCTTTGATGACAAAATAGAATTATTGCGCGAGGAAAATAAAATTTTGGAAAATATTGCCCAAACGATTTTTAAAGAATGGTTTGTAAAGGATGAAAATGATTTGCCGGAGGGGTGGCGGATGGAGAGGTTGGAAAAAATTGCAGATATAACCATTGGAAGGACGCCACCAAGAAATGAAGAGGGGTGGTTTTCTAAAGACCCGAGAGATAATTCGTGGATATCCATTCGGGATATGGGCACATCTGGTATTTATATCAGCAACAGCGCGGAGTATTTAACGCAAGAAGCGGTTGAACGATTCAATGTTCCAGTAATTCCCGAGGACGCCGTCGTCTTGAGTTTTAAATTAACGATTGGTCGTCTTGCAATTACTACTCATAAAATGTATTCAAATGAAGCAATAGCGTGTTTGAAATTGAAGGATAAAGGATTCGTAAGTACAGAATATCTATATTTATTTTTAAGAAATTTTGATTTTAATAAATTAGGCAGCACGTCATCTATCGCGACAGCTTTTAATTCGACGAGCATAAAAATGATAGAGATTATTATTCCGAAAGAAAATTTGATGACAAATTTTAATAAAAAGATTGAACCGATTTTTAAAAAAATTAAAAATAATCAAATTCAAATCAAAACTCTCTCGAAACTTCGCGATACATTGTTGCCGAAGTTGATGAGCGGGGAAGTGGAGGTTTAAATTTATAATATGTCCAAAATTGATATAAATACAGACTCAATTAAGAACGAATTAAAAAAATATAAGGACAAACCCATAGATTCCATTTTGGAGTATATTTGGAACGGATTTGATGCGGAGGCGGACAATATAAATATCAATTATAGCTTTTCAGTAAATGCTGGCGGGCTAACTTTTGGTTACCCAAAATTTGAAATAGTGGATGATGGTACCGGATGGGATTTGGATAATACGGATACAACCAAGCTTTTTTTAGTATCACAAAAAAAATCTTCGCCAAATAAATCGCTGCCTCAAGGTAAGGATGGCGTCGGTAGGTTCACCTTTTTTTCTTTTGCCAGTGGCGCAACTTGGGAAACCGCCATTGGTGATAAAAAATTCAAATTGCGCTACTCTTCGGATTCATTGAACCAGTATTTTCTAGAAAAAATTGATGAAGAGATTGTCTTAATCAAGGGGACGAGAGTATCTTTTGATATCAATACAAGCAAACTAAATGAATATTTTTTTACAAATGATTTGAAAAAAGCCATCGCGGCAGAATTTTGTTGGTTTTTAAAACTATATCCCCAAAAGAATATTTATTTAAATGAGGAGAAAATTGAAATAGATAATTTGATTTACAAAATTGATAAATGCGATTTAACATTATCTAGTAATAAATTTGATATAATCTACATTCAATGGGCGGTTAAACCTTTAAGAGAATACAGTAAATACTATTTCATCAACAGTAACGGCGTTGAAGCTTCGAAAAAAACCTCGGGTTTAAATAATAAATCTGATGAATTTTTTCATTCAGTATTTATACGATCTAGTTTTTTCGACAGTTATGAATTTATCGACAATGGCGAAAACGATGATGAGGATCAAGGCTCTTTGCCCATATTCGAAGAAAAGAAAAAGATATTTAAAGAGTTATTACTTAAGATAAAAGAAACCTTGGAACTAAACAGGAAACCATATCTCCGTAAAATTTCCAAAGAGAGAGTGGATTCATGGCGGGGAGATCATATATTGCCTATCGTAGATAATTTAGGTATTAAACAAGAGGATTACGAAAATGTCATTAAAGAGATATATATTGTTGCCCCACAGCTGTTCACAAATTCAAATGATGAGCAAAAGAAGTTTATTTTTAATCTCCTGTCTTCTCTTTTGAGTACTGAAGATAAAAATTTAATTTTGAAAATTTTAGAACAGGTGTATAAACTATCCGAAGAGGAAAAGCATGATTTGGAAGATTTATTGAACAGGACAACTTTGTCAAATATTATAAAAACTATAAAAGAAATTGATCATAGATTGTATGTAATAAGTTGCCTCGAAAAGATATTATTTGGTGACGAGAATCAATACACACTCGAGGTCGAACATTTACAAAAAATACTTGATGAAAATTTTTGGATTTTTGGCGAAAATTATAGACTATTCACATCAACAGAAGGCTCTATTAGAAATACATTAATTAAATTTAAAAATGAAATTTTAAGGAAAGACGATGAGGAAGTTTTAACAACTTCAAAAAAAGAACTTGATTTATTTTTGACAAAAAATGAGGAAACATCCGGCGAGACAAAATCAATTGTGATTGAAATTAAACGCCCGAGCGTCAAGCTTGGGAAAAAAGAGTTCGATCAAATATGTAATTATGCGAAGACTGTGACTAGAGAGAAATCCTGTAATGGAGAAAAAATATCGTTTAAGTTCTATTTGATCGGCACTGATTATGATAGAGATGTTGTTGACCAAATTAAAGCCATGAAGAATAATGGCGAAGAATTGGACGGGCTCGCGTTTATTTTTGATGATAGACATAAAGTTTACATTAAAAAATGGTCCGATATAATTAACGTAGAACAAAAAAGTAAATATAAATATTTACAAGAAAAATTAGATATTGAAAAAAATGATTTAGACGGCAAGTCAGCTCCCGAGATAGTCGAGGAAATAAAAAGTAAATAATTTTATGCCCAAACTCACCGAAGACCATTTGGAGCAACACGTGATTGATCTGTTCAAGAAACAGGGCTTTTCGTATATTTACGGACCAGATATTGCCTTTGATGGTTCTGCTCCTGAACGCGAAGAAAATTTCGGTGATGTTGTTTTGGTTGAACGCTTGCGTCGCGCGGTGGCTAAAATCAATCATGGCGTGTCAGAAAGTCTGCGCGAAGAGGCGGTAAAAAAAGTTTTGCGTTTGGATAGCCAGAATTTAATAGATAACAACGAAAAATTTCACGGGTATTTGGTTAATGGCGTGGAAGTAGAGGAGATGGTTGGCGGCGCGCGCCGCGGCAAAAAAGTTTGGTTGGTGGATTTTGAAAATGTTGATAATAATGAGTTTGTTGTTTGTAATCAATTTACGGTTATTAACAATGATCCGGCCATGGATGGCGCGGGAAAGAATAAACGTCCGGATGTGATTTTGTTTGTGAATGGTTTGCCTTTGGTAGTGTTGGAACTGAAAAATCCGGCTGATGAAAATGCGACGGTGAATAAAGCGTTTACTCAATTGCAAAATTATAAAACCGCTATTCCGGCGTTATTTGAATACAATTCTATTTTGGTCGCATCCGATGGTTTAGATGCGAAGTGTGGCTCGCTCACGGCGGATTGGTCGCGTTTCGGCGAGTGGAAAACCCGCGATGGTAAGAAAGAAGCAAGGAAAACCGTGCCACAAATTGAAACATTGATTAATGGTTTGTTGAATAAAAAAACCCTGTTGGATGTTATAAGTCATTTTACTGTTTTTGAAAAAGAAAAAAAGACTGACAAGGAAACGGGTTTGATTGTTATTCATACAATAAAAAAGATTGCCGCTTATCATCAGTATTACGCGGTGAATAAAGCGGTTGAATCTACTCTGCGCGCCACGGCAGAAATGAAAATGCGCGTGCGCGAGAAACCAGAGTCGTATGGTTTGCCCAGCGTCAAAAATCAACCGGCCGGCGATCGTAAGGCCGGCGTGGTTTGGCATACCCAGGGCTCCGGCAAATCTTTGTCCATGGTTTTTTATACCGGCAAAGTTGTTTTGGCTTTAAATAATCCGACCGTGGTGGTGATTACTGATAGAAATGATTTGGACGATCAGTTGTTTGATACGTTTGCCGGCAGTAAACAGCTTTTGCGTCAAGAACCGGTACAAGCGAAAAACCGCGGTGATTTGAAAAAATTATTGAAGGTAGCAAGCGGGGGGATTATTTTTACCACCATTCAGAAATTTTTACCCGAGGACAACCGAGAGACTTTCGATTTATTATCCGAACGTCAAAATATTATCGTGGTGGCTGATGAGGCGCATCGTAGTCAATATGGTTTTAGCGGCAAGATTACGGATAATAAAATCAAATACGGTTTTGCCAAATATTTACGCGATGCTCTGCCGAACGCCAGTTTTATCGGATTCACCGGTACTCCGATTGAAACCGAAGACAAATCTACCATGTCTGTCTTTGGAAATTACATTGATGTCTATGATATTGAACAGGCGGTGGAGGACGGCGCGACAGTAAAAATTTATTATGAATCTCGTCTGGCCCAAATTCATTTGAAAGAAGAGTATCGGGCGGAATTGGATAAAGAGGTGGACGAAGTTTTGGAAAGCGAAGAATCCACGGCCTCGGAAAAAGCCAAAACCAGATGGACACAATTGGAGGCGATTGTCGGGCATAGAGACCGGTTAAAAACCGTAGCCAAGGATATCGTGGACCATTTTGAAGCGCGGCAGGATGTGGTAGTTGGCAAGGCCATGATTGTGGTCATGAGCCGGCGCATTGCCGTTGATTTGTATGATGAAATTATTAAAATTAAACCTGATTGGCATAACGGCGATTTACGCGAAGGCGCGCTTAAAGTTGTGATGACCAGTTCGTCATCTGATCCGGAAAGTTATCAGCCGCACAGTACCAACAAAGAGCAGCGTAAGGCCCTAGCCGATAGATTCAAAGATACATCCGATGAATTGAAGTTAGTGATTGTGCGCGATATGTGGCTAACTGGCTTTGATGCGCCGTGTGTGAAGACAATGTACGTGGATAAGCTAATGCGCGGTCATAATTTGATGCAGGCCATCGCCCGCGTGAACAGGGTTTACAAAGATGTCGTCGGTGGTTTAGTCGTGGATTATATTGGTATTGCCACTGATTTAAAAAAAGCTTTGGCCGTTTATACTGAGAGCGGTGGATCAGGTGTCCCGACTTTGGATGTGGCCAATGCCGTTGCTTTGTTGCAAGAAAAATTCGAAGTTGTTTATCAGATTTTTGGCGGGTTTGATTACAAAAAATATTTTGCGGCTCCGGTTGATGAAAAGATGAGAATAATTTTAGAAGCGCAAGAATATATTTTGAGTTTAGAAGATGGTAAAAATCGTTTTACCAAACAAGTTGATTTAATGTCGCGCGCTTATGCCTTGGTTGTGCCGCATCCGGAAGCGTTCAAGATCAAAGAGGATGTGGCATTTTTCCAGGCGGTGAAAGCGCGTTTGGTAAAATTTGAACCGAGTGACGGTAGAAAATCCGATGCGGAAATTGAAACCGCTATTCGTCAAATTGTAGACAAGGCCGTGGTGTCCGATGGTGTAGTAGATATTTTTGAAGCAGCCGGAATGGACAAGCCAGACATTTCTATTTTATCCGATGACTTTTTGCAGGAAGTCAAGGGTATGAAACATAAAAATTTGGCAGTAGAATTATTAAATAAATTATTGAATGATGAAATTAGGGCGATCAAAAAAAGAAATTTAATCTTGAGCCGAAAATTATCCGAGATGTTGGAAAAAGCCATAAAGAAATATCACAATAATTTGTTGACAGCCGTTGAAGTGATTGAAGAATTAGTGGAACTGGCCAAAGAAATTAGAAAAGAAGAAGAGCGAAGTGTTGCAACGGGTCTAAATCCTGAAGAGATTGCTTTTTACGACGCTTTAGCCGATAATGGCAGCGCGCGTGAAGTGTTGAGCGATGATACATTGCGTGATTTAGCGCGAGTATTGGTAGATCGTGTGAAACGAAATACTTCCATTGATTGGACAATCCGCGAAAGCGTACGCGCGCGTTTGCGCGTGCTGGTTAAACGTTTGCTCAATCAATATGGATATCCTCCGGATAAACAAAAATTAGCCACGGAAAATATTTTGAAGCAAGCCGAATTAATGTCAAATGTGATAAGTGAATTTTAAGCTTCGCTATAATATCATCGTTATGCTCAACCTCTCCCCCTCAGAACAAAAAATTTTTCGCCGGCTTTCCACCCCTATAAAAATTCAGGATTTTTTGGATAAGTTTCCGATGAATTGGGAGAAAAGGGGAGAGACATATTTTTCTCCGCGCCGGGCGCTGAAGGCGCGCAAAATGCACTGCCTGGAAGGGGCGTTGGTGGCGGCGACGGCGTTGTGGCTCTGGGGCGAAAAGCCTTTGCTCCTGGATTTGAAATGCGTGGGCGACGACGACCATGTGGTGGCGCTTTTCCGGCAGAACGGCTACTGGGGCGCGATCAGCAAAACCAACCACGCGGTCCTGCGGTTCCGCGATCCGGTGCATAAAACGATTCGCGAATTGGTGTTATCATATTTTCACGAATATTTTAGAAATAGCGATGGCAAAAAACTGCTGGTGAGCTATTCCTCCCGGCCCTTTGACCTGCGGACTCTCGGCGCCGGCTGGATCACCGCCGAAGAGGATTTGCACTCTGTCGCCGAGGCCGTTGATTGGGCCAGGCATACCCGGATTTATCCGAAAAAAAATCAAAAATATCTCCGTCCGGCTGATAAAATGGAACGTCAGGCCGGAAAAATTATAGAATGGAAAAAATCTCACCCCAAAACGTAGTGAAATTTTGAATATGTCAATCCACATTCCTAAATCTGAAATCAATGTTACGTTTTCCCGGTCGTCGGGAAAAGGCGGGCAGAACGTGAACAAGACCTCAACCAAAGCCACGGTGCATTGGTCGGTGGGGCGTTCGCGGGTTTTGACGGCAGAGGAAAAAGCGCGGGTGCGGGCGAAATTGGCCAGCCGGATAAATTTGTACGATGAAATGGTGGTGGTGTCCGAGGAAGAACGGTCGCAACCGCAGAACCGCGAGCGAGCGGTGGCGCGTTTGCAGGCGCTGGTGGCGCGGGCTTTGGTGGTGCCGAAAAAACGCCGGCCGACTCGACCGACGCGGGCGTCCAAAGAGCGGAGATTGGAAACGAAAATAAGACGGGGGAGGGTGAAGAGGGCGAGACGAGGGGAAGAGTGACGGAGACGACCTCGCCCCAACCCCCTCCTTATAAAGGAGAGGGAGGTCTGACTCCACCCTAGCCCTCCTCTTGATAAGAGGAGGGAGGCGGCCTCAAGATAAAATATTTAATTTAATTTTTAATCTTATGTTTTTTAAGAAAAAATTGTCGCCGACGTATTTGGTTAAAAATATTTCCATCGTTCTCGGCTTGGTGCTGGTGTGGCGCGGGCTGTGGTACGCCTTGGATTGGGTGGATATGCGGTTCCTCGGCGGGAGCCATGTGTGGTCGGCGTTGGGCGGTATTATTCTCGGTTTAATTCTTTTGTACATTCCGGATAAAGATTTCCGGAACATCGAAAGGCTGTAAGCGGTTGTTTGTTTTTTGCTCCGGGTGTATAATATCGGCTAGAGATTAATTAATATTTTTTTAACCATTTTTGTATGGAGAAAAAAGGAGGAAAAAAGTGCGACGACCACAACTGCGGTATCTACTGCGCTTGCGGTAAAATGTCGTGGGGTCATTTCTTTGTTAAATTATTTTTGGCCGTGGTGTTTATCGCTCTGGCTTTGACCATCGCCCTGGCGGTGTGCTACAAACTCGGTGGAGGCGCGCTGGGCGCGAAGAAACATTTTGGCCTAATGCGCGGGGAGTGGGGCGCGCCAACTTGCTTGAGCGGAGAAAAATCCGGCGGTGTCTTGATGATGGGCGGTTCCAACGTGGCGTTCAAGGCGGGCAAAAACCTGACCTTGGCCATACCGGAAAGAGTTTTCGGCAATATTTCCAAAATTGAAGCGAATCAGATTACCGTGATGAACAACGCGGCGCAGGAGCAGGTGATTTTATCTCAAGCGGACACGGTGATTTTTTCTTCATCCACTGAAGTTGGCTTGGCGTCTTTGAAGGTGGGCCAGAACATCGTCGTGATTGGCGAGCCGGATAAGGATAAGAAACTGGTGGCGAAAATTATCAACATCCAGTAAAACATTAAAAACAACCTCGCGCTCGGCGGGGTTGTTTTTTTGACGAAAAAGAAAGAAAAGGGCTATACTAAAATAAATATGCGTGTTTGGGATATTCCGCCAAAATACTTATGTCGGGAACATTTGCTCGGAGAGCATCGCGAGGTGCATGCCATCTGGGCTATTTTGACCGAACATAAAAAAGGGTACAGCCGGCACCCGGAAACCTTGCGTTGGCGCGGTAAATTGCGGGCGCTATACTTACGTCACGAAATTTTAGTGAAGGAAATGACGCGCCGAGATTACCGGCATAATTCACCGCTGAAAAAGCGTTTGGCCAAGGGTCGGGCCGTACAGACCGATTATTTGCACACTCCGCGTGAACAAAAAGAGATTTTACGAAAAAAACCTTGCGGGTGTTTTGTTTAACGAATGCCGGAGGACCTCTGGATTCCCGCCTTCGCGGGAATGACAAGGTTGACTTTTCCGCTTTTTTCTGCTATAATGGCGGAAAGTTTTATCTGCCGACCTAGCTTCGGCCCAAGGCCGATGGGCCTCGGGCCCACAATTTATCTGCCGACCTAGCTCAATTGGTAGAGCAACGGTATCGTAAACCGTAGGTTATGGGTTCAATTCCCGTGGTCGGCTCGCATCGTAAACGACCAATTCCCGTGGTCGGCTCCAAACGAAACAACCCTGGCGGGCTGTTTTTTTCTCTCCCCCTTAGTCCCCCTCTCAAAGAGAGGGGGAAAGCGATGAGTCCCATTATTCTAGTTTTTCATTTTAAAAAGAATATGGTATAATTATTTGGCATTTGTACGACCTCACCCCAGCCCTCTCCTTAGTAAGGAGAGGGAGAAAATATTTTCATGATCAAACTTCACGGAGTGACAAAAGTTTACAGTCGCGAGTCGGTCGGCATCCGCGACATTAACCTGCACATCAAAGCGGGGGAGTTCGTGTCTATCGTCGGCCAGAGCGGGACCGGCAAAACCACGCTGGTGCGCCTGCTGATTGCCGAAGAACGGCCGACCAAAGGCCAGATTTTTGTCGGCGATTGGGACATTACCAATATCACCGCCACGGACATTCCTTTTTTGCGCCGGCAAATCGGGGTTATTTTTCAAGATTTTAAATTGTTACCGCAAAAAACCGTGCATGAAAATGTTTCCTTTGCTTTGGAGGTGGCCGGTGAAACTTCCGAGCGCATTCGCAAGGTGGTACCGCAGGTGCTGGATGTGGTCGGCTTGGGCGACAAATGGCATCGTTATCCCAAACAGCTTTCCGGCGGAGAACAACAGCGCGTGGCCATTGCCCGTTCGCTGGTGCATCGCCCGAAAATTATTATCGCCGACGAACCGACCGGCAATCTCGATTCTTTGAACACGGTGGAGATAATTGAAATTTTGAAAAAAATAAACGAGTTCGGCACGACCGTGTTGTTGGCCACTCATAATCGCGAAATCGTCAATGAACTGCGCCGGCGCGTGATTACTTTGCGCAACGGCGAAATCGTCAGCGACGAGCGCGAAGGTAAATATCGCTTATGACCTCTTTTTGGCGAGTGTTAAAATTCGCTTTTCAGGATTTGGGCCGGAATTTCGGCTTGTCTTTCATGACCGTGTTTATTTTGGTGTTGATGCTGTTGTCGGTCAATGTGTTGTGGTCGGTGGATGTGGTGACCAAAGAGGCGGTGTCCATTGTGAAAGATCAAATCAACGTCAGTTTGTATTTCAAAGCGGAAACGAGCGACAAAGAAGTCGGTGAAGTGGAAAAATATCTTAAACAATTTCCGGAAATTACCGAGTTGTCGGTTACCACTCGCGAAGAAGTGTTAAAATCATTTGAGGACCGGCACAAATTAAGCGCCGAGGTGTTGTCGGCTTTGCAAGAGCTGGGCGATAATCCGTTCGGCCCGACGGTGGTGATTAAAACGCGCGAACCGCAGGATTACAAAAAAATTATGTCGGCCTTGGACGTGCCGGAATACGAAAATATGATTGAGGCGAAAAGTTTTGAGGGGCATGAAGAGGGGATTGAAAAAATACAAAATATCACCAACCGGATTGAACGACTCGGTTTCGGCTTGTCTATTTTGTTCGCCCTGATTGCTTTCATGATTATTTTCAACACCGTGCGCGTGGCGATTTACACCCAGCGTATTGAAATCAGCATCAAACGCCTGGTCGGCGCCAGCAGTTGGTTTATCCGCGGGCCGTATTTGATTGAGTCGTTTATTTTTACCATTTTGAGCGTGGCCGTCACCGCCGGTTTGATTTACTTGGCTTTACACTGGCTGGATCCGTATTTGTCCTTGGTTTTCCCGAACGGGTTTACCTTGACAAATTACTATAATTCGCATATTCTGTCTCTGTTCGGTTTACAGGCATTGGCGGTTCTGTTGTTGACCGTTATCTCCAGTTTGTTGGCCATGCGCCGACAGTTGAAAGTTTAATCTGGCTTGACTTATCCGAACTACGATACTATAATATTAAATATTATAATCGTAGTTTGATATGATTGGTAAAACAAAAGAACATGAGCGGGCCGTCACATTAAGAAAACAAGGGGCTTCTTATTCAGACATCATCAAAGATGTGCCAGTTGCCAAATCAACTCTTTCTTTGTGGCTAAGAAATATTAATTTAGCAGAGAGGCAAAAACAACATTTATCAGAGAAGAGGTCGGAGGCTGCTGCTAGAGGCGCTCAAAAAAGAAAAACCCAAAGGATTGTTTTATCGGAAAAGATCAGAGACACTGCGATAAAAGAAATCGGTTTTGTTGATAAAAAAAGTGTTCGGCTTATCGGTGCTGCTCTTTATTGGGCCGAGGGAAATAAACAGAAAAATAACAATGTCTCAAGCGGCGTTAAATTTTCCAATAGCGATCCGGAAATGATTAAATTTTTTTACCAATGGCTTTTGGAAATATGTGGTATTTTGCCGGAAAATATTACTTTTGAATTATATATCCATGAGACAGGCGATATCGTTTTAGCCCAAAATTTTTGGGCAAATATAATGGGGCTGAGTAAAAGTAATTTTAGCACTGTCAGATTGAAGAGCAATAAAATTAGTTATCGGAAAAATAGGAATAAAGATTACCATGGACTTATAAGGATAAATGTTCGCAAAAGTACCAATCTTAACAGGAAAATAATGGGGTGGGTAAGTGGTTTCTGTCGGTCGTTTATTAGATGAAGAGTAAAGTTATTCCGGGATCGTCTAATGGTAGGACAATGGACTTTGAATCCATTTATCCAGGTTCGAATCCTGGTCCCGGAACGCGGTAATTATGCCGTTGTTCTTTTTTTTCATTCAACCAAACGTGTTTTTGCGTGCCACCAAACAAAGAAAGAAGAGGGCGTGATGAAAACGGGAAAAGAGGAAACGGTGCGGAAGCTAGAAGAGTTCGTAAAAGCAACTGATCGGTTCTTGGGCGGGGTCTTCCAGGACGGCGTGGTCGTTGACCCGGAGACCCACGAGTACGACCCGAGCAAGGTGCTGGACCGGTTTAGCACCGACCGGGTGTACATCCCGCGCGATCGGGAGGAGAGCGGACAGCTTGCTCTCTCCGGTTTCGAGACGGAAACGGACGAGTGCCTGTGGGAATGCGACCTGGAAGAAGACTTGCGCAAGCTCTACACTTCCATGGTGCTGGTGAAGGACGAGGCGCGTTTTATCTTGGCTTGTTTGAAGTCAGACAATGCCACGGATATCGCGCGATCGCTTCAACGGCGGTTGCACGACACACTCGGTCACTGTGAACACATCATCACAACGTCGTTCGATCCGGACATGCTCGGCGCGAACAGCGAGGCGGTCGTGGAGAAGGCCGGTGACTTGGTGACTCTGGGTCAGGATGTCTCCGCACGGATCGGGGCGCTGTCGTCGTCGGCGAGGTGAGCTCGGGGGAGTTCGGTTGAGGGGTGCTCTTTCAAAATAGGAGGGGATAGCGGCGGGGGGCTTGGTCGATTAGATCCGGCCCCCTTTTAATTTAAATTTTTTTGGGTTTTGGTGTATAATATACACATTGTCATTCCGAGCGAACCCCGCAAATGCGGGGGAAGTCGAGGAATCCCTCCGGCAACGCCCAAGGGATCCCTCCATTCAGCCTTCGGCCTCAGTCGGGATGACAACTGAAAATTGTTACCAATGAATAAGCTGGAACTGAAAATCGGAAGGGGGCGGGTCAAGGTTGACGCGCGAGACGATGTTGACCAAAGTGTGGCCGCGGAAATTTTTAAACACCGCGAATATCGCATCGCCGAAGAGCGTATTGCCGGGGCGGTTAATCCGATCGTTGACGTGGGGGCGCACATCGGGATTTTTAGTTTGTATTGCGCGACGCTGAACCCTCGCGTGGAAATTTACGCCTTGGAACCGGAGCCAAAGAATTTTATTTGGTTGGAAAAAAATTTATCGGCCAATGGCGCGACGACCGTCCGGCCGATTGAGGCCGGTTTAGCCGGAGCCACGGGGGAAAGATGGTTGCGTCTGACCGCGGACAATCACAATCATTATTTGGCGCCGACGGGCGCGTCAGATGACGCTAAATCAAAAAAAGTTTCGGTCTATTCGTTGGCGGATTTTTTAAAGAAAAAAAAGATTAAAGCGGTGGCGCTGTTGAAAATGGATATTGAGGGCGGGGAATACGAAGCGCTGTCTTCGTTGGGGAAAAAAGTTTTGGCCCAAATCGGCGCGATTTTGTTGGAATATCATGACGCGGTCGGCGCCGGACATAAAATTTTAGAAAAGCAATTGCGCGAGGAGGGCTTTGGCGTGCAAACTTTCCCTTCCAAATTTGATCGTAAAATGGGTTTTATTTACGCCGTGAATAAGAAAAATAAAATTTTGTAATTATGTCTAGCGCGGAACACAAGGCTTGGGTGGTGGCCGTGGACATGGGTTATGGCCATCAGCGCGCCGCTTTTCCGTTGCGCCGATTGGCGCCCAACGGCAAAGTGATTAACGCCAACAATTATCCGGGCATTCCCGCCCGTGATTTGCGTGTCTGGAAAAACTCGCGCCGTTTTTATGAATTTGTCTCGCGCTTGAACAATATTCCGTTTATCGGCGTGAAGATTTTTAATTGGTACGACCGTCTGCAAAAAATCCCCGATTTTTATCCGCGCCGAGATTTGTCCCGCCCCAACGCCACCCTGCGGTATATTTATAATTTAATCAAAACCGGCTGGGGCAAGGATTTGGTTGATTATTTGAATCAGGAAGACATCCCGTTAATTACTTCGTTTTTTACGGTGGCTTTTTTTGCCGAAGAGCATGAATTCAAACAAGATATTTATTTGCTGGTGTGCGATTCTGACATCAGCCGGACCTGGGTGGCTCTGCACCCGGAGAAAAGCCGAATTAAATATCTGGCGCCTTGCCGGCGCGTGGCCGAGCGATTGAAACTTTACGGCGTCAAAGAAGAAAATATTTTTATCACCGGCTTTCCTTTGCCGGAAGAAAATTTGGGCGGGCCGACGCTGGACCGCGTGCGCGCCGATTTAGCCGACCGAATTATCAATTTGGACCCGAACAAACGCTATCGCAACAAGTACGCGGAGACGATCAAACAATTTTTGAAAGATATTAGAATTGACGCCCGCCACCACCATCCGTTCACTGTTACTTTTGCCGTCGGCGGTGCCGGGGCGCAGAAAAATTTGGCGGAAAACATTTTGCAAAGTTTGAGAAAGAAAATTTTGAAAAAAGAAATAAACTTTAATTTGGTGGCCGGCACGCGCAATGATGTCTTCCGCTATTTTCATGAACGAATTAAAAAACTGGGGTTGTCCAAGGCCTATGGCGACAATCTGAACATTATTTTTGACGTGCACAAAGAGGATTATTTCCGCCGATTCAACACTTGCTTGCGCACCACGGATATTCTTTGGACCAAGCCGAGTGAATTGGTTTTTTACGCCGCCTTGGGTTTGCCGATTATCACCACTCCGCCGATCGGTTCGCAGGAGGTGTTTAATAAAACTTGGCTGAAGACTATCGGCGCCGGTATTTTTCAAGATGACCCGCGCTACACGCACGAATGGCTGTTTGATTGGGTGGAATCGGGCTGGCTGGCCGAGGCGGCCATGTCCGGGTTTTTGGACGGCCGGCAATTTGGTGTCGGCAACATTGAAGATGTGGTTTTCCGCGGGATAAAAAATCCGGATGAGGATGACAAGCTGACGGAATTCTAATTTTAAAAAGACGAAGCAGGCTCGGGGGAGCCTGCTTTTTTTTTGTGCGGATTTTTGGAAGGAACTATTTTGGCGGGGAAAGAACTTCAGAGGCCGTGGTCGATGCAGTAGCGGACCAGGAAGGGCCAGACCAGCGTGGCGTCGGCGTGGACTTCGGCGAACAGGCCGTGTTCATCCATCTTGCGCCAGGACACGCCCTCTTTGTAGGTGCAACCGGAAAGGTGGCCGGGATGAGGTTTGTCCGGGCAAATGCGGCAACCGTAAGAGAACGGTTTTTGCCGCCAGTTCAGACCCGGCAGACGGTCGTTGGCGATTTCGATCAGTGGCTCGCCGTTCTGTGTGTAGTTGCGCGGGACGCCACCGCCGATGGTGAAGATGCCGTGTCGGTCGAATTTCTCGTTCGTCAGAAATTCCACCAGTTTCATCGTGTCGATTTCCATATCCACGATGATGTTCTGCCGGCCCTCCTGCTGTGTCCGGCGCATGTTGTGGACGAAGATGTCATTGCCGAGTTCGGAGTCGCACAGCGCCGGAACCAGCACGGGCACGTTTTTCTCGAAAGCGGATTTGAGAATCCCGCGCGCGTTCGGATGGTATCGGGCGAGGTGTTCGCCGATCATCCGGTTGAGGATGCTGGGCGAGGTGATGCAGGAGCCGTTGTTGAACTGGGCGAGTACGGCGCCGATGACATCGGCCACCTGATCCAGATTTTCTTCCGGCTCCAGCGTGTCGGTGACGCGGTTGAGCTTCTGCTCGGCCAGCTCCTCGTCGTTGAAGTCCGGGTCGTACTTGTAGTGCTTGAGCCCGATGCCTTCCACCAGGCCGTGCGCCATCAATGCGCCGGTGGTGGTGACGAGTTGGACCCAACCGCGGTCGATCATCTCGCAGACGAGCAGGCCCATCTTGCCCACGGTCATGGCGCCGGAGATAGTCAGAGCCACTTGGCAGGTGGGGTCCTCGATCATGGTCTTGAGCACCGGGCCGGCTTGGCGGACTTCTTTTGCCAGTGCGCCGTCGGCCTTGTCCAGGTGTCTTTTCCAGAACTCTTTCATGGTTTGCGGTTGACCGCCCAGGCGCTCCTCGAGCACCGCGCTGATGATGGGCATGATGTAGGAGTGGTCGGAGAACACCACGTTCGGGTAGAAACCCTCGCGAATGGTGCCGAGCGGGGCCAGGTCGTACTGGTTGATGAAGATTGCCTCGTCGCACTTGTAGAGCTCGTCCGCCTGCCGTTCGGAGAAACCGCCGATGACCACTAGCCTGGTTTCGCTTAAACGGCCTCGTCTTTGATTGGCGTACCGGTCGGGGGTCGTGATTTCTTTGCACCACCCTCGCTCCACCAGGTTGGCCAACATCTTGATCATTCTGACGCTCAATCCGTCGTAGACGAGCACGGGCTTGTTGTCGCTAGCGCACCATTGGCAGATGGTGTCAGCCACTTCGCCCAGCATGCGCGCGCCGAACGCGCAGTACTTCATCGCGTTGACGATTTCGCCGACTGTTCCCAGTTTGGCGATGTCCATGGGTTGTAGCGCCACCATGTTTTTCCTGATATCCTCGGTCATTTTATTTCCCTCCTCTTTCGGGTTGAATTGTATGGTACTGGCTCAATTTAAGCAGAAAAAAGGCGCTTTGTCAACGGTTGACAAGCCGATTTTTATGTATTATAATTTTATTGTCTTTTTTAAGACGAAGTTCGTTAAACAATTTATTCCGGGGTAGCGCTCCGCCAGCTGGCGGAGGTAGCGCAGTTACTATCAATATGAAAAAGGAATCTGTTTATTTTGTTTACGCTTTGTACAACCCTATTTGTGATAAGATATATATAGGGCAAACTGTAAATTTAGATGAACGTTTAAAATTACATAATCAAAAAATTTTTAGAGGCTATACCTCTAATTTTGAAGGTTCTTGGGTGGTTATTTACAAAGAAGAAGTAAATAGTCGGCAAGAGGCTTTAAAAAGGGAAAAACAATTAAAAAGCTTCAGAGGCAGAGAGTTCGTTAAACAATTAATTCCGGGGTAGCGC
>JAQTYG010000001.1:90639-281068 GCA_028688375.1 Patescibacteria group bacterium
TGAAGGTTCTTGGGTGGTTATTTACAAAGAAGAAGTAAATAGTCGGCAAGAGGCTTTAAAAAGGGAAAAACAATTAAAAAGCTTCAGAGGCAGAGAGTTCGTTAAACAATTAATTCCGGGGTAGCGCTCCGCCAGCTGGCGGAGGTAGCGCAGTTACTATCAATATGAAAAAGGAATCTGTTTATTTTGTTTACGCTTTGTACAACCCTATTTGTGATAAGATATATATAGGGCAAACTGTAAATTTAGATGAACGTTTAAAATTACATAATCAAAAAATTTTTAGAGGCTATACCTCTAATTTTGAAGGTTCTTGGGTGGTTATTTACAAAGAAGAAGTAAATAGTCGGCAAGAGGCTTTAAAAAGGGAAAAACAATTAAAAAGCTTCAGAGGCAGAGAGTTCGTTAAACAATTAATTCCGGGGTAGCGCAGCGGTAGCGCAGTTGACTGTGGAATGACGCAGCTGCCTTGAGTAATCGAGGCAGAAAACAAGGTGAATTGTCCCGACGTAAAGTCGGGATCTCGCACTCATAATTTGGGTCGGGACTGGGAGCCTAAAGCTGAGAAGCAAAGGTAATCAGCAGCCAAGCCCCGCATTTTGCGGGGAAGGTTCAGAGACTATCCTTAACAGGAGTACATCGCGGATGTGATGGAAGCGCCTTGCTCCTTCGACGTCGTGTCGGAGGATGATGATATAGTCCACCCCTTAGCGAAAGCTTTGGACAAGTGTAATCAATTGGTCGTGGGTTCGAATCCCACCCCCGGAGCGAATGAGAAAAAATGAAGATACTATTTATTTATAAATACGAATACTTAGAGCCATTAGGAATAATGGCTCTTTCTGCACAAATTAAAAAGTATGGGCATCAGGTTTATTTTATAGATTTGGAGTTCAGCCGGGATTACATCAAAGAAATAGAAGAAATTAAACCCGATGTTATCGCGTATTCGATAACCACAGGCAAACACAAATTTTATAAAAATTTAAATTTAGAATTAAAAAAGATCTTTAATTTTTTTGCGATATTCGGCGGGCCCCACTGTACCTTTTTTCCGGAATTTATCAAAGAAGAAGGCGTGGACGCGATTTGTATGGGCGAGGGCGAACTCGCCTTTGTAGAATTCCTGGAAAAGCTTGAGAAAAAAGAAGACCTAAGGTTTATAAAAAATATACACATAAAAATTAACGGCGTAATTTATTGCAATGAACTGAGGAATTTAATCCCGGATTTAAATGTTTTACCGTATATTGATCGGGAATTAGTAAATAAATATAAACATTACAGCAAACTTCACCGGAGGTATGTCCTCACCAGTAGGGGGTGCCCATTTAATTGTACCTATTGTTTTAATCATTCTTACAATAAACTTTACGCGGGTAAGGGCAGTATGATAAGACAGAGAAGCGTGGAAAATGTAATCGGCGAATTAAAGGAGATAAAAGAAAAATACAGCCCCAAAAGATTCCAGTTCCTTGATGACACATTTATATTGAATAAAGAATGGGTGTTTAATTTTTGTAAGAAATACAAGGAAGAAATTAGATTGCCGTTTATTTGTTATACCAGAGTGAATTTAGTTACCGAAGAGATAATCGTGGCCCTGAAAGAAGCCGGCTGTATCACGCTCCTTTTTGCCATAGAGAGCGGAAACAGTTATATAAGAAATGAGGTACTCAAGAGAAACGTATTGGAAGAGTCAATTTTAAATACCGCCAGACTTTGCCACAAGTATAATTTAAGGACATATGCCCAGAATATGGTCGGGCTTCCGGACGAAACTCTGGAAAATATTTGGGAAACCATACGATTAAATATTAAATGTAAAACAAGTTATTCGTGGGTTTCTATTTACCAGCCATATCCCAGAACAGAATTGTGCGACTATTCTATTAGGAAAGGATACTACGGAGGAGACGCGGATTCATTGAGTGAAAATTATTATTTTGAATCCACTCTGAAGATGAAGGACATCAGAAAGATTGAAAGGTTACACCACCTATTTCCCATCGCGGTCAATTTCCCTTTTTTGATTCCGGTGATAAAATTATTAATCAATGTTCCTCTTAATAAATTTTATTTTTTAATTTGGAATATCCACCGCGCTTTTTGTTATTTTTTCAAAGTCAAATGGATTGATTTTTCTGAATTATTTATTCGGGAATAGAGATTAGCCCCACCCCCGGAGCCAAATTAAAAAATCGCCAAACAGGCGGTTTTTTGATATAATGAAAAAGAACTCAAATTATCTTTTCTCAGGATATGAATAAAAGTATTGTAATGCTCGGAATGGTGGTGGGTAGTACCATCGGCGGTTATGTGCCGACCATTTTTGGCGCGGGTATTTTTTCCTGGTCTTCGGTTTTGTGCGGTTTAGCCGGAGGCGTTCTAGGTATTTGGGCCGGTGTTAAATTGATGAATTGAAATAAAATATTTTTACGCCGTCCGCTCTAGGTGGACGGCGTTTTAATTATAAAAAAACCGCGTCCCCTGAACTTCAAGGGACGCGTATGCTCGTACACCGGCCGGACGCTACTGGGCGTCCGGTTGGGCGGCCAGGCCCAAAACGTAATCGCGGTGTTTCCGGTAAGAAGGAACTTGCTCCGTATACATTTTGGCCAGTTTGATACGGAGCGCCTGGATGCCGTGGCGGTAGAACTCCCGGCAGAGATCCTCGTCGGCGCTGTGCGTGAACTTTTTACGAAAGAGTTCGCATCCGCGCCTGGCGGCCTCTACTTCATCTTCAAAAAGGAGTTTTATATCCGCCTGGGTGTATGGATCGTCGGCGTTTTCTCCGATCAATCTTTCTGGTACGTCGCCGTTTACGATCCTTTCCAGGTGATAGCCTTCGTGCGTAACTGTTTTCAACGCGTCTTCCAGCGTGGTGTAGTTACGATCGAAGATGAGCGAATCCAGAGTGAGAATGGGCACCGGCGGAATTATGCCCATGTCCATGTGTCCCTCGTAGTATCCGCCAACTCCGCTGACCATCCGGTAATAATTCTCCGATTCGAAGTCAACTTCCGCTCGGCGCTGCTCGAAATATCCCTTGAGCCGTGCGCCCAGTTCACGGTCCGGATGAGCGTCCAGAAGCTCAAAGAATTTTCTACGCTTCTCCGAGTACGGCACGCCGTTGTAAGGACTGCCGTTGAACGCCAGCGCGCCGACCAGGTAGCCGGGGATGGCTTTCTTGGGGGCTTCGTGATCCGCGCGGTCCGCGGAGGTGCAGAGGGTCGCCAGGAAGGCGACAACGAGGAAAGTCGGAACTGAGCGCCGGGGGCGCCTTTTTCCCTGCTGTTTCTTGGCCTTCATGGTAGAACCTCCGTATTTCTGGTTTTTTGTTGTTTTTGTTGGCTTTTTCCAAAGATCAACGGGATAGTGTACCACATTTTTGGGGTTTTGTCAACCCCGCCTTGGGCTGGGGTCAACCCCTTCACCGGGTCATTCTTTGCTTATTATCCGGAAGTGTGGTAGTGTAGAAACAGTTTTGATTAACTAACCTTTTTAATGTATGGGAAGATTCAATCGCGACGACAAATCCGGCGCGGGTATAGGTAATAAATCATTCGGTGGCGGCGGTCATTTTTCCGCCAAAGGCGGATTCGGCGGTGGTGGACGCAAATTTGGCGGACACAGCGACGGCCCCCGGCAAATGTTTCCGGCCACTTGCGGTAAATGCGGACAGAGTTGCGAAGTGCCGTTCAAGCCGACCGGTGAACGTCCGGTGTTTTGTAATAATTGTTTTAAGAACCGTGATGGTGGCAGTTCCGGTCCCAAATTCGCGCCCAGAAGTTTTGGTGGCGGAAGAAGCACGGGCGGTGGCGGGGGAGGCGTGACCAAAGAGCAATTTGACATGCTCAATGCCAAATTGGATAGAATTTTGAAAGTGTTGGCGCCGAATTCTTCCGCGCCGGCCTTGGCAGAAAAGAGCGCGCCCAAGGAAATTAAAAAATTAGCCAAAGCCGCTCCGGCCAAAAAGCCAGCCAAAAAAGCCACCAAGAAAAAGAAGTAGTAATAAAAATAAAAAACGACTCGCTTTTGGCGGGTCGTTTTTGGTTTAAGGTCTATTTTCCATTTGACTATTGAGCATTTTATGATAAGCTTATAGCAGGGCTAAATTATCTAAATAATTAAATATATGGATCCAGTTGAGAACCAGCCGGCTGTCCCGGAAACGCCGCCGAATGGCGGAGTGGTCGGCCGAGTAGTATTTTTTGTATTTTTAGCCGTCGTGCTGATCGTTTTTTATTATTTTACCCGTCCGGAAAAAGCCGCCGCCCCGACCGGCGAGGAAGCCAAGACCCTCGGCGGGGAAATTTCTTACGTGGAAGGCACAGTAGAATACAAGGACGCTTCCGGCGAATGGAAACGGGCCGCTAAAGACACGGAATTAAAATCCGGGGATTCGGTGGAAGTGATGGCTACCGGCAAGGCGATCATTAATCTGGATGATGGCAGCGTGGTGCGTTTGGATAAAAACACTGCCGTTACTTTGACCAATCTGGATCCGTCTTATATTTCCCTGACCAATGATAAGGGGCGAATTTATACGCGCGTGGCCAAAGCGGAAAGAACCTTTGAGGTAAAATCCGGCGAGGTGGCTTATCAATCTCTCGGCACGGCTTACAAAACAGTTAACGAAGAAAAATTGAAAGGCGTGGAAGTTTACGCCAGCAAAGTAAAGGTAGTCGGCGCCACGGAAAAAGATATCACCGTTGATTCGGGGAATAAGTATTATGTTTTGAATACAGCTGATAAAAAAGCGGAAAAAGTGGTGGTTAAAATTACCGCCGCGGAAATGGCCAAAGATGAATTTTTGAAATGGAATCAGGCGGAAGATAAAAAAATTACGGAAGAGGGGGAGAGCGCCGTTACGCCGGCTACCGGGGGAGCGGTGGCGGTGAAGAAAACCACCACGGAACCGAAAACTACCGCGCCGGCGACAACCAATCCCACCGACGTTAAATCTATCGTGCTGTCTTCGTCTGGTGGCGGAAAAGTCAGTTGGAAAGTGAGCGGTTACGCGGAAAAAGGTTATAAGGTTGTTTGGTCAAAAAATTCCAAACCGACTTATCCGACCCGAACCGGCGATAAATATTTATATCTGTCCGAGCCGGATAGCGTCAGCGCCACTTTGGACGCGTTCGGCGGCGCCGGCACATATTATGTTCGTGTTTGCGAATATTTAGGCAGCGCTTGCGGTTTGTATTCCAACGAAATTACGGTTAATTTAGGCGTGAGCAAGGATGAGACCCCGGCCTACGGCCCGGTAAAGACCATCGCGCTTTCTTCGTTAGGCAGTGGTCAAATTGTTTGGCGTGTAGATGGTTATTCCGGCCAGGGTTTTAAAGTGGTTTGGTCTAAAACTTCCGGCCCGACTTATCCCAATCGCAGTTCCGATCGGTACCTCTATTACAGCGATCCGCAACAGAACAGCGCCACGGTGGATGCTTTTGACAATCCGGGCCTGTACTTTGTCCGTGTCTGCGAATATCTGGGTGGCATCTGTGGCGTTTATTCCAATGAAATTCAAGTATCTCTTTAAAATATTCTATGAATAAAAAGAATCTAATTATTGTAATCGTCGTGGCCGCCGCGGTGTTGGGATATATTATTTACGCGGTGATAAATCGACCGTCAGCGCCGGCGCAAAATGAAGAAGCGCAGACTGACGATACCGTCGCTTCCACGACGCTTGATGCGGTCGCTACCACTACTGTCGCCACCAGCACTAAACCGGCTACCACGGCAGTTAAGAAAACAATCACTCAGCCGGGCACCGCTTCCAAGGGTTACACGGACGCGCTCAAAACATACGCCGGTTACAAATTTCAATTTGTAAATTGTCGCGCCACTCCGACTTCCATGGTGGTTAAAAAAGGCCAGCGTTTCTTGCTGGACAATCGTGATAATCGTTCTCATAAATTTGCCGTGGGCGGACGCACCTACACTGTGGCGGGTTACGGTTACGCTATTGTTTCGTCTTATCAGTTGGGCGCCAATAACCTGACTTGCGATGGTGGCGGTTCGGCCAGAGTGAACGTGGAGCCGTAAAAAAATAAAATAAAAACCCGTCCGCCAGCTGGCGGACGGGTTTTTAGTTTAGTATTGGATTTTGCGGGTCTCCTTGAGTTTGCGAGTTTTGGCCGCCAGCTGTTTGCCTTTTTTGGTATTTTTTCTGGCGTGTTTGATACGAGCTTTTAAAGCGCTGTTCATATGTTTGATGAATAGGAAGGAATAAATGTGCGTCAATAATAACATACTTGGTGGTGAGAGTCAAGCTCGGGCTTTTCTTTACTGAATAATTTATGCTACAATAGGCGGAGTTATGAGCATACTTTCCGCTATCATTTTAGGCATCGTTGAGGGCATTACCGAGTTTTTGCCTATTTCCTCCACCGGACACATGATTTTAGCCTCCGGTATTTTACGTTTGCCAAGCACCGCCTTTTTAAGCAGTTTTGAAATCAGCATCCAACTGGGCGCGATTTTGTCGGTGGTGGTCATTTATTTTAAATATTTGCTCACGCAGAGAACCGCCGTAAAAAATATAATTATCGCTTTCATTCCGACCGCGGTCATCGGCCTGACAGCTTACAAATTCGTCAAAACTTATTTGTTTAATAATCAAACCGTGGTGTTGTGGGCCTTATTACTTGGCGGTATCGGTCTGATAATTTTTGAACTTTTGTACAAAGAAAAACCGGCTGCCACCGACGCGGTGGAAAAGATGACGGTCAAACAGTCGCTGATTATCGGCGTGGTTCAATCTCTGGCGATTATTCCGGGCGTGTCGCGCGCCGCCGCCACCATTATTGGCGGTTTGTCGCTTGGTATCAAACGCAAAACTATCGTGGAGTTCTCTTTCCTTCTGGCCATTCCGACCATGCTAGCTGCGACCGGTTTGGATTTGTTAAAGACCGGCGCCACGTTTTCCGGGCGTGAGTGGGGTCTGCTGGCCATCGGTTTTGTTGTTTCTTTTCTGGTCGCTCTGTTGGCGGTAAAATGGCTGTTAAAATTTATCCAAAATCACTCGTTTATTTCCTTCGGCATTTACCGCATTGTCGTGGCCGTCGTTTTTTGGCTGATGCTATTGAAATAGATTCCTATTTAGTATAATATAGTCATAACTTAATAATCTATTTTTTATGAAAGTCAGAGAATTAATGGAGAAAAACTTGATCACTCTTAAAAAGGGGATGACTTATGAAGAGGTTTTTAAGATTTTGGAAACCAATAATATTAGTGGCGCGGCCGTGGTGGATGATGCGGGCAATATTATCGGTATAGTTTCGGAAAAGGATTTGTTCCGGATTTTGTTTCCGTATTACACCAGTTATTTCAATAACCCGGAATTGTATGTTGATTATGAAGAACGAGAGAATAAAGTTGCCGAAATAAAGAACCATAAGGTAGAAGTTTTTATGAATCGCGATTTTGTTTCTATCAACCCGGATGACGCGATTCTGCGGGCCGGCGCGTTGATGCTGGCCAAACACGTCAGTCGTCTGCCAGTGGTGGAAAACGGCAAACTAATCGGGATGATTTGGCGTCGGGATATTTATAAAAGAATACTTAAAAAACAGTTGTTAAATCAAGAATAATTATGCGCGTTTCTTATTTATTTGGTAAAACCACCAAAAGTATTTCCGCCGACGAAGAAAGCGTCAACGCTAAACTTTTGATTCGCGCCGGTTTTATCGCCAAACAGTTGGCCGGTGTTTACAATTATTTACCGCTCGGCTTGCGCGTGCTGGGGAAAATACAAAACATTATCCGCGAAGAAATGAACGCCATCGGCGCCAATGAGATTTTGATGCCGGCCATGACTCAAGAAGAAAGCTATGACAAAACCGGCCGTTCAGCCATGGATGTCTTGTTTAAATTTGAAGGGCAGGGGGGAGCAAAATTAGTGCTCAATCCGACGCATGAAGAAGTGGTGACGCCGTTAGCGCAGAAATTCGTTTTTTCTTATCAGGATTTACCGGTAGCGGTTTATCAGATTCAAAATAAATTTCGCAATGAACCGCGCGCCAAATCCGGCCTGTTGCGCGGTCGCGAATTCAACATGAAAGATCTGTATTCTTTTCACGCTGACGAAACGGATCTGGATAAATATTATGAATTGGCCAAGGCGGCGTATTTTAAAATTTATGCCCGCCTCGGGTTGGGGGACGGTCGAACCGTTTTGACTTATGCGTCCGGCGGGGTGTTTAGCAAATATTCACATGAATTTCAGACCCTGGCCGAGGCCGGTGAAGACACTGTATTTCTTTGCGACAAATGCCGGGTGGCGGTAAATAAAGAAATAATTGATGAGCAAAAAACCTGTCCAGTTTGTGGCGGAGGTAAATTGGAAGAAAAAAACGGCATTGAAGTGGGCAACATTTTTAAATTGAAAACAAAATTTTCCGACGCTTTTAATTTCCAATACAAAGACGCGGCGGGCAAGGAACAGCCGGTAATTATGGGTTGTTATGGCATGGGGCCATCGCGCGTGATGGGTACGATTGTTGAAGTATTTCACGATGACAAGGGTATTATTTGGCCGGAAGCGGTGGCGCCGTATCGAGTGCATTTGCTGGTATTGGGAAAGGAAGAGGCCGTCGGCGCTGAAGCGGAGAAAATATACAAAACTTTAATTAAAGAGGGGATTGAGGTGTTGTTTGACGACCGAGAGAGAGCTTCGGCCGGTGAAAAATTATCTGATGCCGATTTAATCGGCCTGCCCTATCGGGTGATTGTTTCCGCCAAAACATTAGCGGAAAAATCCGTGGAAATTAAAAAACGAGACGCGGTGGAAGCCAAATTAGTGGCGACAAAATCTCTGCTTAAAGAACTTGCTTAATATTTCATGAACGTTATCGTTCACTTTGACGAAATTTTTCTCAAAGGCAACAATCAGGGAACGTTTACCAAAAAGCTGGCTGATAATATCCGCCGGCTTTTTAAAGGCGTCACCGCGCGTCGGGTGGAGGGAGGCTTTGTGTTGGAAGGACTTAAAGAAAATGAATGGGACCGTTTGGCCAATATTCCCGGTATAGCCAAATACGCGGCGGCTAAAGAATGTAAGCGCGATCTGGACTCCATCAAAAAAATTCTTTCTGGTTGGCCGATTGATCCCACGGCTAAAACATTCCGGATTTCCGCTTCGCGCGCGGATAAAAGTTATAAGCTGACTTCTGAAGAAATTAATCGCGAACTCGGCCGATTTATCGGAGAGACGCGCGGGCTAAAAGTAAATTTGCACGACTTTGATCTTAATCTGCACGTGGATATCGGTCGGACGAAAGCGATTATTTACGAGAAAATGTCCGAGGGCGCCGGCGGTTTGCCGGTAGGCACGGCCGGCAGAGTGCTCTGTTTGCTTTCCGGCGGGATAGACAGCCCGGTGGCCGCTTACAAAATGATGCTACGAGGCGCGGAAGTGGAATTGATCCATTTTCAAAATCAAACCCAGGTGACGGAAGAAGTTTCGGAAAAAATTATTGACCTGGCTAAAGTGCTGGCGCGTTATCAACCGAGAATCAAATTAACGATTGTGCCGTTCGGTGATTGGCAGAAACAGATCATTATGAAAATTCCGGCTGATTACCGAATGTTGGCCAGCCGGCGGTTGATGTTTAAAATCTCGGCCAAAACCGCGGTTGGTGATGGGTGTCAGGCGTTGGTGGTGGGCGATAGTTTGGGGCAAGTGGCGTCTCAGACACTGGAAAATATGAGCGTGGTGTATGAAGCGGTCACGATGCTTAAATTCGCTCCATTAATCGGCGCCAACAAAAGCGAGATCGTAAAATTGGCCCGGCGGATCGGTACACTGGATATTTCCAGCCGGCCGTACGAAGATTGTTGTTCGTTATTTGTAGCCAAACATCCGAAAACAAAAGCGAAAATCGGGGAGGTATTAAAACTGGAAAAAACCCTGGATTTGTCCGCCCTTGACAATGTTCGAGGAATATCATACTATATTAGTATATAATATGTCCAAAGAGATAGTGTTTGACATCGAAACCCAGAACAGTTTTGCCGAGGTGGATAACGACATGAAGAAATTCAAAATCTCCGTGGTCTCCATCTACCGTTACGAAACCGGCGAATTTGAGAGCTTTTTGGAATCAGAACTGGGTCGGCTGTGGCCGATTTTGGAGAAAGCCGACCGCTTGATCGGCTACAACAGTGAGCATTTTGATCTGCCCATCATGCAGAATTATTACCCGGGCGACCTGCTCAAAATTCCACATTTGGATATTATGAAGCATGTTAAGGCCGGCTTGGGCATCCGACTTAAATTGGACGATTTAGCTCAAGCGACCTTAGACGACGTTAAAAAGAGCGCTGACGGTATGCAAGCGATTCGCTGGTGGAAAGAAGGAAAAATTGATGAGATAAAAAAATACTGTGAACAAGATGTCGATATTACCAAAAAGATTTACGAATTCGGTCGGGACAATCGCCAGTTGTTTTATAAAAGCCTGACCGGCGACATTACGCCCTTTGCCGTGGATTTTACACCCGCGGTTCAATTGGACAAAAATAAAATTAATTTAACTTTGCCATTTTAATATGTTGACCTTGCGCCGAGAAACCGATTACGCCATTCACATGTTGAAACATTTAGCCAAAAACAAAGTCGGCTATGTTAGTTTGCGCGAATTGGCCGAAGACACCGGAATTTCTTTTCTGTTTCTACAAAAAATCGCCCGCAAAATGCGCCAAGCGCGCCTGATTAAAGCCGGCGCCGGCGTGAGCGGGGGATATTGTTTGAATATTCCGGCTGAGCGCGTCACTTTGAAAAAAATTATTGTGGCGGTGGAAGGTTCAGCGGCCATTCTGCCATGTATGTGCGCGAACAAAAGCGCCCATTGTAAAGGCAAAGGCGAAAAATGCGCGCTGAAACAAAAACTGGCCAAGGTCAACAAGCAAATCGATAGCTTGTTTGATAAAATGAAATTGACGGACATGTAATATGTTGCCTAAACCGAAAAAAATAAAAAAGATTTATCTGGACCACGCCGCTACCACGCCGGTTGACGAGCGGGTTTTTTCGGCCATGAAACCGTATTTTATGAAAGAATTCGGCAATCCTTCGGCTTTATATAATTTAGGCCGTACCGCGCAAACCGCCGTGACTGAAGCGCGAAAAAAAATCGCCGGACTGCTCCACGCCCTGCCGGAGAATATTATTTTTACCGGGAGCGGTTCGGAATCGGATAATTTAGCCATTTTGGGCGTGGTCAAAGCGCATCAGCACAAAGGCAAACATATTGTTTCCCTGGGCATTGAACACCATGCTGTCCTGCGCCCGTTGGAAGATTTGGCCAAAAACGGTTTTGCCGTAACTTATGTGCCGGTAGGAAAAGATGGTTTGGTGGATGTCGAAGCCGTAGTAAAGGCTATTCGTCCGGAGACGATTTTAGTGACTATAATGTACGCTAATAACGAAATGGGCGCGATTCAGCCGATCGCCGAGATTGGGCGGGAAATTTTAAAATATCGCAAAGCCCATAATACGATTTATCCTTTTTGGCACAGTGACGCCTGCCAGGCCTCGGAATATCTGGATTTGGATGTGGAAAAATTACATGTAGATTTGATGACGTTAAACGGCAGTAAAATGTATGGACCGAAAGGCGTGGGTATGTTGTATCTGCGTCGTGGAGTGTCAATCAAGCCGTTAATTTTAGGCGGTGGACAGGAGAAATCTCGCCGAGCCGGCACGGAAAATGTTCCGGCAATCGTTGGGTTGGCTAAAGCGTTGGAATTGGCGCAAAAAGATAAAGCCAAAGAATCGGCGCGTTTGCGCGAGCTGACGGCGTATTTTTGGAAAAAAATTCAGGAAAAAATTCCCGATGTTCGGCTTAACGGTCCGGCGATCGGGGAAAGCCGCCTGCCGAACAATCTCAACGTTACTTTTATGAATATCGAAGGCGAGGCTATGCTTTTGTACTTGGACGAATATGGTATAATGTGCTCCACCGGTTCGGCCTGCACTTCGGAATCGCTGGAACCGTCGCACGTGTTGCGCGCCATGGGGATGCCCTTTGAGATGGCGCACGGCAGTTTGCGTTTTACTTTTGGCCACAGCAACACCAGAGCCGACATTGATTATATTCTGAAATATCTGCCGGCCGTGGTGGCCCAATTGCGTGAAATGAGCCCGATGCAATCACAAAAACATTAAAATATGAAGACGCAAAAGAATAAAAAAATAAAATCAGCGGATGTTCGCGGTCAAAAGGGCGAGAGTTGGTTATATTCGGATGTAGTCAAAGAGCATTTCTTCAACCCGCGTAATTTCATGCATTACGACGAGGAGAAAAAGTTTAAATTTAATGCCACCGGCCGGGTCGGTTCGCCGGCTTGCGGAGATGAAATGGTGCTGTGGTTGAAGATTGACCCTAAAACGGAAAAAATTAAAGATTGCCGTTGGCGCACTTTTGGTTGCGGTTCGGCGATTGCTTCCACCTCCGTCATGAGCGAAATGGTAAAGGAAAAAGGCGGAATGAAACTGGACGACGCGCTAAAAATTACGCCCAATGATATAATGAAACGGCTGGGTGGGTTGCCGGATCGTAAAATCCACTGTTCAGTGCTCGGCGACAAAGCTTTGCAGGCGGCGATCAACGATTATTTCCGCCAAACAAAACAGCATAAACGCATCATAACCGCCGGCGCTAAGGTCATTGATAAAGATTTAAATATTACCGACCACGATATTGAGGAGGCGGTGCTGGAAGGCGCGCATACGATTGAGGACGTACAAAAACGTTTGAAAGTCGGCGTGGCCAAACCGGAAGCCAAAGAGGCGATCGAGGAGTTGATTCGTTTTTATTGGGAAAAATATTTTAGTTAATTAATTCATATTTCTTATGACACCAAAAGTGGATAAAGAAAAATGCATCGGCTGCGGCGCCTGCGTTGCGGTAGCGCCGAACACCTTCGCCATGGGCGATGACGGCAAGTCTGAAGTTACTAACCCGACCGGCGATCCGGAAGCGACGATCCAGTCCGCTGTTGACGGTTGTCCGGTTCAGGCGATTACACTGGAATAAAGCGTTTAATAAGGAGAACGCCCCGCATTCGCGGGGTGTTTTTCATTTGCTTTTTTACCGCTTTTTTGGCATAATACCGTCATTATGTCCAACGGAAAACTATATATTGTCGCCACGCCGATCGGGAATCTCGGCGATATCACCCTACGCGCGCTGGAAACGCTGAAAAGCGTTGATTATATATTATGCGAAGACACGCGCGTGACCAAAAATCTTTTGGCCCATTTTAAAATTAGCAAATCGCTGGTGAGCTATCATCAGCATAGCGATTTGAAAAAAACTAAAGAAATTACGCAGTTACTGCAAGCAGGCAAAAACTTGGCGCTGGTTACTGACGCCGGCACACCGGGCATCTCCGACCCGGGGAATTTGCTGATTGCCGAATTGGTCAAGGCCGGCGTGAAAGAGATTATTCCGATTCCGGGCGCCAGCGCGGCCATCTCCGCTTTATCCATTTCCGGTTTTCCCACGGACAAGTTTGTTTTTATGGGTTTTCCGCCACAAAAAAACAAACGACAAAAATATTTTCAGGAAGTGGCCGATTGCCAATACACCGCGGTTTTCTACGAATCCGGCCATCGCATTAAAAAATGTCTGGACGAATTAAAAAATGTGCTTGACGCAAAACGTCAAATTATCGTTTGCCGTGAGCTGACCAAAATGTTTGAAACTATTTATCGCGGTACCATTGCCGAAGTGTTCGAAGAAATGAAAGACGAGAGAGGGGAGTTTGTTGTGATTATTTCAAAAAAATAATATTTTTATGTCAAAATACTACATCACCACCGCCATTCCTTACGCCAATGATAATCCGCACATCGGGCACGCGATTTTGTTTTTGTATGCCGATGTCATGGCGCGCTATCAGCGAATTTTGGGTAAAGAGGTATATTTTTTGATCGGCACCGACGAACATGGCCAAAAGATGCTCAAAGCGGCCAAAGAGCACGGCGTGCCGGTGGCGGATTATTGTAGCGCCAAATCGGCTGTTTTTCAGAACCTGGCCGATCAATGGAATATTACTAACGACGATTTTATCCGCACCACGGAAAAACGCCACATGGACGCGGCGCAAAAATTTTGGCAAGAGGCCGAGGCGAGCGGGGATATTTATAAAAAGAAATATTCCGGTTTGTATTGCGTCGGCTGTGAGGCCTACAAAACAGAAAAGGATTTGGTGGACGGTAAATGCCCCGACCATCAGAAAGAGCCCGAGATTTTAGAAGAAGAAAATTATTTTTTCCGTTTATCCAAATATCAGGAACCGCTGGAATTACTTTTTGCCCAGCATCCGGAATTTGTTTATCCGCAAAATCGTTATAACGAAATGCTGAATATTTTAAAAAACGGCTTGGAGGATATCAGCGTTTCCCGCGCCACCGATAAGCTCACCTGGGGCATCCCGGTGCCGGGCGATGACTCGCAGGTGATGTATGTTTGGTTTGATGCGCTAACCAATTACATTACCGCGTTGGGTTATGGGTCAAAAAACGACAAACTTTTTAAAAAATATTGGCCGGCGGACGCGCACGTGATCGGCAAGGAAATCAATCGCTTCCATTCTTTGCTTTGGTCGGCGATGTTAATGTCCGCGGGCGTGGAATTGCCGAAAATGATCGCCGCCCACGGTTGGATTACCATCGACGGACAGAAAATGAGCAAGTCCATCGGCAATGTCATTGACCCGCTGAAAATGTCATCCGATTATCCGGTGGACGCGGTGCGGTATTTCTTTATGCGTGAATTGCCGTTTGACAGTGACGGCGATTATTCCGAAGACAAATTTATCGCCCGTTACAACGGCGATTTGGCTAACGGCATCGGCAATTTAACCAACCGTATTTTAGTAATGATTGAAAAATATTGCGCCGGCACCGTGCCCAAAGTAAAAAATGTTGACCATAGCCTGATTGATTTTCTGAAAAATGAAATTTGGCCGGCTTATGAAGAAGGGATGGGAAAATTCCGGTTTGATCGGGCGATGGAAACAGTCTGGAAATATATTACGCATTGCGATCAAAAAATTTCCGATTCACAGCCTTGGGCCATGGCCAAAGCCGGCAAAACCGAGGAAGTGAACGATCTGCTATACCATTTAGCCGAATCTTTGCGCCAAATCGCTGTCATGATTTGGCCGGTGATGCCGGAGACCGCGGAAAAAATCATCACCCAGCTTGGTCTGGATACGGCCGAAGAATTTGCCAAACCACTTGAGGAATTGAAAAATTGGGTGGAATTAACCGTGGGAAAAAATATCCAAACACCCGAACCGCTATTTCCGCGTTTGGAATAGGCGTTCTTTGAAAAAATATTTTGGGGTAAGGAGAACCAATGGGAGATGAGTCCCGGAAAGGAGTAATCACGATGGGTCTTGAACCTTTTGCCTTGCTTCGTGATTACTTGAAAAAATCACAAGCACTCGACCGATGCGATAAAAGGAACATTTCTTTTTATCGCATTTTGCTCACCGATAAGGAGGACATTCAATTTGAGGTAAAAGCTCGCGCCGAAGAAATGGAGCGGGTCCTGCGCGAAGAGTTTTATCGCATACCGCGCGGCATCAGCGCCAAAGACCCGCTATTTTCTCGCGCGCTTTTCATCGTTTACACCGAATGGTTGAGCATGGTCGGAGCGTTGCCGGAAAAAAATCGGCAAAATCTCGCCGACCTGGTCGCCAGCGCCAAACGTATTTTGGCGGAAGAAACCTGACTCTTTTCCCACCCACCGGCCACTGTTCCTCAGTGGCCCCTTTACCCAAAAATATTTATTCCGACTGAAACGTCGGAATTAATAACATTTTTTATGTCCTTCTTCGACCTCGTCCTCCTCATAATTATCGTCGGTTTTGGCCTGGCCGGCCTATGGTTTGGTTTGGTGCAATCAATCGGTTCGTTGGTCGGCACGGTACTGGGCGTTTATTTAGCCTTTAGTTATTACGCGCCGGTCGCCAGCTGGATTATGGCCACTACCGGTTGGCAGGGGAACATTACGCGATTGGTGGTTTTTGTCGTCGCTTTTGTTTTAATTAATCGTTTGGTGGGTTTGGTTTTTTGGTTGCTCAACAAAATTTTTGGCTGGTTCACCCGTCTGCCTTTCATTAATTCCGTCAATCGGATGCTTGGTTTGGCCTTTGGGCTGATCGAAGGCGCTATGATCGTCGGCGTGACTCTTTATTTTATCGCGCGCTTTCCGCTGGGGGCCAACTTTATGTCGGCCTTGTCCGCGTCAAAAGTCGCGCCATATTTAGATAGTTTAATTTCGGTATTGAAGCCGTTTATTCCGGAAGCGATTAAAATCGTTAAAAGTACGATCGGTTTATTTTAATATGCGTCGAATATTTTTAGCCTCGGCCATTTGTTTTGTTTTTATTTTAAGCGGCTGTCAGGCCGACTGGTCGTTATATCCGAACGATAAAATTTTAACGTCAAAAAATAATCCGCCGGCAGCCGAGGCGACGAATAGCAAAGAACCGCTGTCATACAATACCAACGCCGACGGGCCGATGTATGAAATATTTTTAAAGCAAGCCAAAGAGGTGGGGGATATCGGCCCGGTGCGTGGCGCCATCGTTCCGCACCATTTGGTCGGTGGCTATATTCCCGCCACTCTGTTCACTTATTTAGCCAAGCAAAAACCTTCCCTTGTGGTTTTGTTCGGGCCGAATCATTTTAATCGCGGTGAGGCCAAGGTAATTACTTCGGCGCGCGATTGGCAGACCCAGTTGGGCGTGGTGAAAACCGCTCAAACCGTGGCCGGAAAATTAGCCGAGCAAGGGGTGGCTAAAATTGATGAAGAAGTTTTTAAAACCGAACACTCCATTAGCGCTTTAACTCCGTTTATTGCCACCACACTGCCGAAAACTAAAATTTTACCGTTAGTATTTCCGTATTACACCGACACCGCGACGCTGGACAAACTCATCGCCGCGCTGGCGCCGTTATTACCCGACGACGCGGTTTTTGTCTCATCCATTGATTTTTCGCATTATCAAAATCCGACCATAACGGAATTTCACGACGAACTTAATCGGGCGGTAATTAAAAATTTTGCCTACGGCAGAATCGGGGAAATGGAAATTGATTCCCCGGCCAGCGCTTATTTGCTGATGAAATTTATGGAACGCCTCGGCGCGCAAAAAGTGGTTTACGAATTAAGCGACAATTCCGCCCGGTTGATGGGCAATCCGGCGCTGGCAGAGGGGACCAGTTATTATTCGCCGTATTTTACAGCGGGAGAAAAAAGCGAAGATCGGCTGTCGTCAATGTTGTTTTTCGGCGACCTGATGCTGGACCGCAACGTTAAAAAGCAAATCGACGCGAACGGAAGCGATTATATTTTTTCCAAACTGGCCGGCGAAGAAAATCGCTTTTTTATGGGCACGGATTTGATTCACGCGAATTTGGAAGGGCCGTTTGCCGATGCGCGCCGAGCGACTACCAAAGAAATCGCTTTTCGATTTGACCCCCTGCTTTTGCCGATGTTAAAAAAATATAATTTCGGCATGTTCAGTCAAGCGAACAATCATACGCTGGATATGGGCTCGGCGGGCTTTGATGAATCGTTAAAAAACCTTAAATCGGCCGGGTTTAATGTTTACGGAGCGCAGTATCGGATTGATGACAGCTCGATCAAAGTTAAGCAGGTCGGAGATAACACAATTCTTTTTATTGGCTTGAACGACACTAATACTCCGGTGGATATGGAAAAAGTTAAACAGCTGATTTTACGGGGTCAGAGCATCGACGCCAACTTGGAACCGGAGTACACTATTGTTAATATCCATTGGGGGGAAGAATATAAAGAAATATCCAACACCCGCCAACGACAGTTAGCGCATGCGTTAATCGACGCGGGAGCGGACATCGTCATTGGCACCCACCCGCACGTGGTGCAAGAGATGGAAATTTATAAAAATAGACCGATTTTTTACTCGTTAGGAAATTTTGTTTTTGATCAATATTTTTCCGTGCCGACTCAACAGGGCTTGGGTCTGGGCATAATTTTACGACGTGACACCCTGACGCTTTACCCGATTCCTTTGGAGCAAAATAAAAGCCAAGTGTCGCAAATGCTTTATGAAAAACGCGTTAAATATTTGGAAGATTGGCTGGCGAAAAGCCGGTTGGGAGAATATAAATTTACCAATAATAAAATAATAATTAATATATAGTATGTTTTTCAAAAAACATCTCGTCGCCGTGATTATTTCCGGCACCGCGTTGGTAATATTTATTTTTGTTTTCGCCGTCGCCATTGTGCAGATGCAACAAGCAAGAGCAGCCATGCGAACCGCGTTGGCTAATTTGGATAAAATCGCCGAGGAACATCGGTATCTGCTCGCCGGAATTGAGTACGGGAAGAGTTCCACCACCACCGTTGATTCCGACAAAGAAATTAGGGAAAGAATAACCAAAGAAATGAGCCTGGAGAATGTTCGTTATGGCCGGCTCCCAAGCGATATTTTCGCCCATGCCTCGTGGTATTATCCGCCGATTACCGATTTTCCTATGGCCACCAGCGTGTATGTTGATCTCCCCACTAACTCATGGTACGAGGATCTCGAAGGAAAACATCACGTTACCTACAAGGCCGTCAGTGATTACCTGCCGGTGAAATTTATAGATCCTGAAAATAACTTACGCCCTGTCGCCCAATCGAGCGATCTATTTTCCGGGAATGACTCGCAGGGCGAGGCAGAATTTAATAAAATAGGCGATTTTGAATATGGGGGTAAATCGGGGTTTGTATTTTGGGCGCGATCTTATGTTGGCGAAGGTGAGATGGGCGGTGTGAGTGAAGGAAAATTGAGATATTTTGTTCAGTATGACGACAAGATATTTTTTCTACAAAAAAATTCCGATCCGCTTACGGCCGATGACGGTTTGATTAAATCCGCGTTTGCTGTTGACAAATATTTGGCTATTCCGAATAACGTAAGAACACCGAAATATATTTACAAAACCGACGACCAGCGTTTGGTTTTTGTGGAATTTTTCAAAAGCCCGATGGGTGATATGAGCCTTTCCACCCCGACAACTTCCCCGATGACTTTTGCCACAGCCGGATTTAAAGTCTGGCACGCCGCGAGCGCGCCGGGACGAGGAGAGGAAGAAGAAGAAAATTCTTTCGTGGTATTTAATGACGGGTCTTACGCCGAATACCGAGCGGAAAAACTCGAGGATTTTTCCTCCCGCGTCACAATCGGTACCGCTAAATTCCCGTTGAGCGAATATGCGCCCTATCGCAAGGGCGGATGCGGGAGCGACGTATATAACGTAATAAAAGGATTGGATAAGGGGTCGCTAACGCTAATCGGGAAAGCCGGCAATGGAGATCCGCTCTATCAATATTCCGATTCAGAAAAAATAAAACCAATGTACGACTTGTCATTTTATCCGGCGGAAAATACCGAGAGGTTGTCCTTCGAAGGTTTCCTGAAAGACCAGCCTTATTTTATCTGGTTTAACAAATTCGGTTTAGCGTTACAATACCAAAAAACCAAATACGCCCCGGTCGCCGAGTGCGGCAAGCCGGTGATCTATTTATATCCGGAAAAAGATATGAGCGTGTCGGTAAAAGTAGAGCCGAATGGCGGGTTTAAATTTACTGAACCAACGTATAATAACGGCTGGAATGTCTGGGCGACCACCCAAAGCAAGCTGACGAATATATCCGACGGCGTGTCTTATCCGTATTTGTTTTGGGAAGGTAAAGCGTATAATTACGATACGCCCGACCATGGTTTTGTTCTGAAGCGCGAGAATGTGGCGCGAGATATGGCGACCTTGTTAAAACGTTTAGGCTTGAACGAAAAAGAATCGGCCGACTTTATGGAATTTTGGCAGCCAAAATTGGAAGTAAAACCGTATGTTTATGTCACCTTCTTGGCACAGGAGAAATTCGATGAGCTGGCTCCGTTGACCGTAACGCCCCAGCCGGACAAAGTTATCCGCGTGTTTATGGATTACGAACCATTAGATCAATTTGTTTCCGTCCCGCCGTTAAAAATTACCACACCGACTCGCACCGGCTTCACGGTGGTGGAATGGGGTGGCCGATTGAGATAATTATGCTTGTTGATACTCACTGCCACCTGCAATTTAGCGCGTACAAAAACGACGCTGACGTTGTATACAAAAAATGTGCTGATAAGGGCATGCTGTTGAATATCGTCGGTTCGCAGTACGACACTTCGTTGCGCGCGATTGAGTACGCGGAAAAATATTCCAACGCCTACGCCACGGTCGGTTTGCACCCGATTCATTTGGTCTCCGCCGAAGTGGATGAAGAAGAAGTGCAATTCAAATCCCGGGAAGAAAAATTTGATTACGACGCTTATAAAAAACTAGCCGAGCAGTCGAAAGTTATCGCGATCGGGGAGTGCGGATTGGAACTTCATCATTTGCCCGAAGGAAAGAGCGAGGAAGAAGCGATTGCCGTTCAAACGGAAGCGTTTATCGGTCAATACAAGTTAGCACAGGAATTAGATTTGCCTATGGTAATACACGTTCGGAATGCCCATCGGCAAATGATTGATTTGCTCCGTGTCATTGCGAACCGCCAATTGGCGGTGAAGCAATCCCCTGATAATTCAGAAAACCGTGAGATTGCCACGTCGTCCGCCGGTCGGCGGACTCCTCGCAATGACAAAAAAATGCGCGGCGTGATTCATTGTTATACGGCCAACTGGGAATACGCGAAAGAATATTTGGACCTGGGTTTTTATTTAGGTTTTACCGGGGTGATAACTTTTCCCGCCAAAAAGACCGACCCAAAAACACAGGAAGACCTGCTGGCGGTGGTGAAAAATTGCCCGCTCGACCGCATTCTGATTGAAACCGATGCACCCTATTTAGCGCCTCAGGCCTACCGCGGAGAACGTTGCGAGCCGTGGATGGTGGAAGAAGCCGCCAAAAAGGTGGCAGAAATAAGGGGATTAACGGCTGAAGAAGTAATAAAACAGACTACAAATAATGCGCTCGGGCTATTCACCGGGATTCATGTTTAAAAATTGGAAACCTGCCTGCCGGTAGGCAAAGTTTAAAATCGAAAATCTGCGCTCTACGGAGCGCACTTATCCCCACTAAAAAGCAAAAATACCCTTGACTTCACAAGGGTATTTGTGTAAAATATTGGCGTCAATTCTATGGAAGATAAGCCGAAAAAACAATCGAACGATCACGGTTATTACGTCCTCGGCGTAAGAATTATGCTGGACATGGGGTTTAGTATCGCCATTCCGGCCGTGGCCGCTGCCTTCGCGGGCCAATACCTGGACGAAAAATACGACAAAGCTCCGCTATTCTTAATTCTATTTTTGGTCAACGCTTTTCTTATTTCGGCTCAAATAATTATCACCAAAGCTAAAAGATACGGCCAAGAGTACGAAAATTTAGATAAATAGCTATGCATATTCCCGCGATGGCGCCGGATGTACTGTTCAACATCGGAGCCCTACCAATTACCAACACCGTAATAAATACCTGGCTAGCCATAGTCATTTTTTTATTTTTGGGCCTTATAATTTCCCGAAAAATTTCTCTCCGACCCGGAAAATTCCAAAACGCGTTTGAATTTTTTCTGGAGACTCTACTTGGCTTTTTTGACCAGGTGACCAACGATAGAAAGAAAACTCTAAAATTTCTCCCGCTGGTTGGTTCGGTTTTCTTTTTTATTCTTTTATCCAACTGGCTCGGCCTCCTACCCGGTACCGGCAGTATTACTTTTCACGAAAAAATGTTACTGCGCCCAGCCAACACCGACCTGAATCTCGTCTTCGGCATGACGCTAGTCGCGTTGATCACCTCGCACGTTTGGGGACTGATTACCGTCGGATTTTTTACCTACGTCGGCAAGTTCGTACAAATTAAACAATTATGGCTGAGTTTGCGGAAAGGTCCCTTGGCGATATTCACCGCTATCATTGAACTGTTTGTCGGCCTGTTGGAAATCATTTCGGAAATGGCGAAAGTCCTGTCTTTGTCGTTTCGGTTGTTTGGCAATATTTTCGCGGGCGAAATCCTAATTACGGTAATGAGTAGTCTGGTGGCGTTTCTCGTGCCGACACCCTTTATGTTTTTGGAGGTTCTGGTCGGTCTGATTCAAGCCGGTGTGTTCGCGATTTTGACCCTGGTCTATCTGACTATTGCCACCACCGCGCCTCACGCCGTCGAAGAACACTAAAACAAATTTATTTACTAATTAACATATATATCTATGGAACACGCATCCATCGTCGTTCTCTCCAAGGCCATCATTATGGCCGCCTCCGGCCTCGGCCCGGGCATCGGCATCGGTTTACTCTTTGCTCGCGCCATGGAAGCCATCGGCCGTAATCCGGAAGCGACCGGTAAAATATTCGTCCCGATGCTGCTTGGCGCCGCTTTCGCTGAAGCAATCGCCATTTACGCCTTGGTCGTGGTTTTTACTCTGAAGTAATTTTTGATGCCGGTTGAACTGTCGACCGGCTGACTAATATTATTTTCCTATGACATTAATTGAAGATGTTTTTGCCAGCGAAGCGCCAGTTGAAGAAACCGCCGCCGCTTCGAGTGATGGTATTTTGGGTTCAATGGGAATCAATGCCCCTCTGTTCGGATTTCAGCTGTTAAACTTTGCGATTGTTTTTTCGATCATCTGGTTTCTAATCCTAAAACCGCTGAGCAAGAAACTGACCGAGCGGCAAAAAATGATTGACGACAGCATCGACAATTCCAAAAAAATTGAAGAGGTTTTGAAGCAGAGTGAAAAAAAATATCAGGAAAGAATTGATATCGCCAAAGCCGAAGCCAACGCCATTTTGGAACGGGCGAAAATTGAGGCCGATTTTATTGCCGAGGAAATGAAGAATAAAACCAAAAATGATATGGAGGTTTTGGTGGCGCAGGCTAAGTCAAGAATTATGGCGGAAAAAGACGACATGGTAACCGGTTTGAAAAAGGAGACCGCCGGATTGGTAGTCGAGGCGCTGGAAAAAATTCTTGGCGAAAAAATGGATGAAGCCAAGGATAAAAAATTGATTACCGCGGCGCTGAAAGATATCAAGTAGTTAAAATTTTCCCCAGGGTATGAAAAAAAATAGCACTAAACAATACGCCATTGCCTTGTGGCAAGCGACGCGGAAAGCCAAAGGCAAAGACCTGGAAACGGTGCTGGCTAATTTTTCGGCGCTGCTGGCGCGTGAGCGTGTTTTGAAAAAAACCGAAGCTATTATCGCGGAATTTATCCGCTATGCCAAGGAGCAAGACGGCGTGGAAGATTTGGAAATAATTTCCGCCCGCCCGTTAAACAATAAAATTATTGGCGCTATTAAAGAGATATTTGGCCAAAAAGCGGAAGCCACCGAACGCACCGACGCTTCGCTTATCGGCGGTGTGATAATCCGGACGCGCGACAGAATTCTGGACGCCAGTATTAAAACCCAATTAAATAAATTATGCCGACGCATGATGGTCGGCACCCCGACCTTGCGTCGGGGAAATTAGAATTTGAAATCTATGTCCATAAATGCCATTGTTGAGGAGCTGCGAAAAAATATTTCCGCCTTTGAGAAACAGGTGGAAACCGCGGAAATCGGCACCATCGTGGAAGTCGGCGACGGCATTGCCCGCATGTCCGGCCTGACCAAATGCCAGTCCAATGAAATGTTGGAATTCCCCGACAATACTTTTGGCGTAGCGCTAAATCTGGAAGATGAAACCATCGGCGCGGTATTGCTCGGCGAATACAAACACTTGAAGGAAGGGGACACGGTAAAACGCACCGGCCGTATTCTGTCCGTTCCGGTCGGCAAGGAATTGATCGGCCGGGTGGTGAACCCGCTCGGTCAGCCGGTTGACGGCGGGGCGGAAATTAACTCTAAAACTTTTTATCCGATTGAAAAGATCGCTCCGGGCGTAATGTCTCGCGAACCGGTGACTCAACCGGTGCAGACCGGCATCAAAGCGATTGACGCTATGATTCCGATCGGCCGGGGGCAGCGCGAATTGATTATCGGCGACCGTCAAACCGGCAAAACCGCCGTGGCGATTGATACTATCATCAACCAAAAAGGCCAGGACATGATTTGTATTTATGTCGCCATCGGTCAGAAAGAATCAAAAATCGCCCGCATCGTGGCGAAACTGAAAGAAACCGGCGCCATGGATTATACCATCGTGGTGGTGGCCGGCGCTTCCGACCCGGCTTCTACTCTGTATATCGCGCCCTATGCCGGCGTCGCCATGGCCGAGTACTTCATGGATCAAGGCAAAGATGTTCTGTGTATTTACGATGATTTATCTAAACAGGCCTGGGCTTACCGCGAAATTTCTCTATTGCTTCGCCGTCCGCCGGGCCGTGAGGCCTACCCGGGCGATGTGTTTTATCTGCATTCCCGATTACTCGAGCGCGCTTGCCGACGCAACAAAGAATCCGGTGGTGGCTCCATTACCGCCTTGCCGATTATTGAAACCCAGTCCGGCGACGTGACCGCTTATATTCCGACCAACGTCATTTCCATTACCGACGGCCAGATATTTTTGGAGAGCGATTTGTTCTACCGCGGTATTCGCCCGGCTTTGAATGTCGGCATTTCCGTCTCGCGTGTCGGTTCGGCCGCGCAAATCAAACCGATGAAAAAAGTGGCCGGCAAACTCAAATTATCCATGGCGCAATTCCGCGAGCTGGAAGCTTTCGCCCAATTTGCCAGCGACTTGGACCCGGAAACCAAAAAACAAATCAACCTCGGCCAGCGCCTGGTAGAAATTTTGAAGCAACCGCAGTATGAACCAATGCCGGCGGCCAATCAAACGGCTATTATCTATGCCGTGTCCAACGGTTTTGCCGATAATATCGAAGTGCCAAAAATCCGCGAATGGGAAATCAAATTCCATGAATTTATGAACCGTTCCAAGAGTGTGCTGCTCGAAAAAATCGGCGGAGGTAATTGGGACGAGGCCGTGGAAAAAGATTTAAAGAGCGCCTGCGAAGAATTCGCCAAAAAGTAAACCCCCTTCGGGGGTATATAATCGTCGTTCGCTCGGAAGAATAAAACAAGTTTTCTTCTTCCCTCGCTTCACTAGATTATAGTTATGGGCATAAATACCAAAGCAATTAAACGAAGAATCAAATCCGTCGGCTCCACAAAAAAGATCACTAAAGCGATGGAGATGATTTCGGCCGTAAAGATGCGCCGGGCGGTGGCCAATGTTTTGGCAACCCGCAGTTATGCCAATTTGGCCTGGCAAATGTTAACCGATGTGGCCAAAAAAACCAATATTAATCTGCACCCGTTGCTGGCCAAGCGCCCGATAAAAAAAGCGGCGGTGGCGCTAATCATTTCTAACCGCGGTTTAGCCGGCGGTTTCAACAGCCGAATGCTGGTGGAAACGGACGCGCTGATCAAAAAATTAAAAAGTCAGGGCGCGGAAGTGGAAGTATTGATCAACGGTAAACGCGGGAAAAAGATTTATCAGCAATTTGGCCACACCATTGCCGCTGAATTTGAAAAAATGGATATGACCATGAAAGTGGAAGAGGTCTTGCCGTTATCTAACATGATTGTGAGCGACTACACGGCGGAAAAATACGATGAAATTTATCTCGGCTATACCGATTTTGTTTCCGCCATTAAACAAATTCCGACCATCAAAAAATTATTGCCGTTAAGCACTGCAGCCGATGCCGCGCTGGGGGCGGTGGGGGAGGCGCCAGCCAAAGAAACTGTCAGCGCCAGCGCCGAATTTTTATTTGAACCGGACCCGGCCAATGTTTTAAACGTCTTACTGCCTCGTCTGGTGGAAGTGCAAATTTATCAGGCGGTCTTGGAATCCGACGCTTCGGAACACAGCGCCCGGATGATGGCCATGAGGAACGCCTCGGACGCGGCCGAAGACATGATTAAAGAATTAAATTACAATTTTAACAAAGCGCGCCAATCGGCGATTACCCAAGAAATTTCGGAAATCGTCGGCGGCGCGGCGGCACTTTAGTTATTGGGGATTTGTTTATTGGTTTATCGGTATGGAGGAAAATAAATTCGGAGGATTTACCGAACTAGATGTGTGGAAAATGGCACATGAATTAAGAATTAAGATTAATATAATAACAAAATTTATTCCGATATCCGATAGGCATATTATTTCTCAGATTAAAAGATCTTCATGTTCTGTGGCGACGAATATCGCCGAAGGACACGGACGGTATCATTTTCAAGAGAATATTCAGTTCTGTCGGCAGGCGCGGGGATCATTGAGCGAAACAATTGACCATTTATTATATATTCAGGACACGAAATTGATTAAAAAACTTTCCAGCATTGAACACTTGATTAATCTGTGCGAACAAATAATGATTAAACTGAACGCATACATTAAATACCTAAAAAATTGTAAACTTTCATCCCAATAAACCAATTAACCAATAAACAAATAAACTATTCACATATGAATAAAGGAAAAATCACTCAGATTATCGGCGTGGTCATTGACGTGGAGTTTAAAGAAAAACTGCCTGCTCTGTACAACGCGCTGGAAACCAAAATGCCCAACGGCGAAAAATTGGTGCTGGAAGTCCAGCGACATATGGGCGCGAACACCGTCCGGGCGATTGCCATGAGCACCACTGACGGCTTGGAACGCGGACAGGAAATTGTGGACACGGGCGAGCCGATTTCCGTGCCGGTCGGACCGGGAACGCTCGGGCGCATGTTTAACGTCATCGGAGAAACCATTGACGGCCTGGGCGAATCAAAAACGACAAAAAAATATCCGATTCACCGCGAAGCGCCGGAATTTAAAAAACAATCTACTAAATCCGAGGTGTTGGAAACCGGCATTAAAGTCATCGACCTGATTTGTCCGTTTTTGAAAGGTGGAAAAATTGGTTTGTTCGGTGGGGCCGGTGTCGGCAAGACCGTCGTTATCCAGGAGCTGATCCGCAACATCGCCCAGGAGCACGGCGGATATTCCATGTTCGCCGGGGTAGGTGAACGCTCGCGCGAAGGCAACGATTTGTATCGTGAAATGAAAGGATCAGGCGTATTGGCCAAAACCGCCTTAGTCTTCGGCCAGATGAATGAACCGCCGGGTGCCCGAGCCCGTGTCGCCTTGACCGCTCTGGCCATGGCCGAATATTTCCGCGATGAAGAAGGCAAAGACATTTTGCTTTTCATTGATAATATTTTCCGCTTTACTCAAGCCGGCTCGGAGTTGTCCGCCTTGCTTGGCCGTATGCCTTCGGCCGTGGGGTATCAACCCACTCTGGCCTCAGAAATGGGCGCCCTGCAGGAGCGCATTACCTCCACCGACAAGGGCTCTATTACCTCCGTACAGGCGGTTTACGTGCCGGCCGATGACTTGACCGACCCGGCGCCGGCCACCACCTTCGCGCACCTCGATTCTACCGTTGTCTTGAATCGCTCGTTGGCGGAATTAGCCCTCTATCCGGCCGTGGACCCGTTGGATTCCAACTCCACGATTTTAGATCCGAACATCGTCGGCGAAGAACATTACCGCACCGCCCGCGAAGTTCAAGTGGTATTGCAACGCTACAAAGATTTACAGGATATTATTGCCATCTTGGGCATGGAAGAATTATCTGATGAAGATAAAATCTCGGTCTCGCGCGCCCGCAAAATTCAAAAATTCCTTTCCCAGCCGTGCTTCGTGGCTGAGGCCTTTACCGGTACCGAAGGAAAATATGTTCCGGTGGCTGAAACCGTGCGCGCCTTCCGCGAAATTTTGGATGGCAAGCACGATGACAAACCGGAGCAGGCCTTTTATATGAAAGGCGGAATTGAAGATGTTAAATAATTTTTATGGCGCTTAAATTTCAAATCATCACTCCCGAGCGCGTGGTTTTCTCTGATGAGATTGACCAGGTGACGATGAATACGCAAGATGGCGAGATAACCGTTTTGCCTCATCATATCCCGTTGGTTTCCGTGTTGAAGCCGGGGGAATTGATTTGCAAAAAAAACAGCGAGGAATATCCGCTGGCGGTCACCGGGGGATTTGTTGAAGTCCGTCCGGATAGTTCGGTTATAATTTTGGCCGATACGGCCGAAAAAGCCGAAGAGATTGATATCGCCCGCGCCGAAGAAGCAAGAGAACGAGCTTTAAAAACCATGCGGGAAGAGCGTAAATTGGACAGCGCTGAATACGCCGCTTTGCAGGCGACGCTTGATCGCGCTTTGATCCGATTGAAAGTGGGAAACAAATATCGCAAATTGAAACCAGAAATAAAGTAGAATAATTTTAAAACCCATCCGCCAGCTGGCGGATGGGTTTTTTGTTTGACAAAAAAATTCCATACTGATAAAATGCGAAAAATCATTGCCCACAAACCGAGGAGGGAGTAAATGGAAAAGGAGAAATGCGGGATTGAATTTTATCTCGTCAGATGGCAAGGGGAGTTTGGCGAATATGAACTTTTTATTCGTCACCAACAACCGGGGGAAGGAGGTATCGCGGCCTTTTTCGGCCCCAGAGACCTTCGGCCTCTGCGCGTGGTCACGAGCGGTGTCATCCAGTTCGAAGGCGAGGAACAAAAGATCGCCGAATCGATCGCGAACATCCTGACCGCCCCGCTCCTCAGCAAATTCATCAATACGGTGGTCAACCGTATTTTCACCCAAGCTCTTTCCACCAAAAAGGAGTAACCCGCCCCAAACCCGATACAACTACCTCGCCTCGCCCCCGACCCAGGGCTCAGACGAGAGACCTTGTCCCGGGTTTTTCTTTTTGATATACTGTAAACACAGCCCAATTTATGGGCTAAATCTATCTCTATGGAAGAGGAAGCCAAACCGTGCGGTTGCGGTCCGGAATGTAAATGCGAGGGCGAATGCTCTTGCAGCCCGGAGGGTTGCCAATGTGGCGACACCTGTGAATGCGGGTGCGGACACAACAACGAGGCAGACGCCGAGGAATAATCAAATTTTATAGCAATTTTCTCCAATCCATTGGTCATGGATATTTTGGTATTTATGCCGGAACAAAAACTAAACTCCGCCCAGAAACAAGCCGTGGAATATACCAGCGGCCCGCTTATTATCGTCGCCGGCGCGGGTACGGGCAAAACCACGGTCATCACGCAAAAAATAAAATATCTGATTGATAAAAATCTGGCCAAACCGGAAGAAATTTTAGCGCTCACCTTTAACGAAAAAGCGGCGGCGGAAATGCAGGAACGAGTTGACGCGATGATGGACATCGGTTATTTGGACATGCATATTTCCACTTTTCACGCGTTCGGCCAGCGGCTGTTGGAACAGCATGGGCTGGATATCGGCCTGCCCAACCGTTTCAAAACTTTAACGCAGACTGACGCCTGGCTTTTAATCCGTAAACATTTGTCAAAATTCAATCTGGACTATTATCGGCCGCTGGGCAATCCCACCCGGCATATTCACGAACTGATTAAACATTTTTCCAAATGTAAAGACGAGTTGATCAGTCCGGAACAATATCTGGAATACGCGGAAAACATAAAATTGGATAAAGACGAAGTGGAGATTGAAGAAAAAACCCGCTTGGCGGAAATCTCTAACGCCTATCACGCCTACAATCAATTGCTTTTAGATAACAACGCCCTGGATTTCGGCGATTTAATTTATTACGCGAATCTCTTGCTGGAAAAAAGGCCAGCCATTCTTAAAAGTTTACAGACAAAATTCAAATACATTTTGGTCGACGAGTTCCAGGATGTAAACTGGGCGCAGTATCAATTGGTCAATAAAATCGCCGCCGGCGGGGCGCAATTGACCGCGGTGGGGGACGACGATCAAAGTATCTACGCTTTTCGCGGGGCCTCGGTATCCAATATCTTGCGCTTTAAGGATGATTGGCCGAAAGCCAAGGAAATCGTGCTAACTGAAAACTATCGTTCCGGCCAGGATATTTTAGACAAAGCGTACGAACTGATTCAAAATAATAATCCTGACCGGTTGGAGGTGAAATTAAAAATCGATAAAAAGTTGGTTTCGGCCAATCAAAAATCTAAAATCATAAATCAGAAATCCGTTATTCATTCCCATCACAACACACTCGATGAAGAAGTAAAATTCGTGGTGGAAGAAATCGCTAAAATTAAAAAACAAAACAAGGACGCCGTTTGGGACGACTTCGCTATATTGGTCCGAGCGAACAGTCACGCCGAGCCGTTTATCAACGCGCTGGAAAAGAGCGGTATCCCTTATGAATTTTTAGCCGCCGCCGGATTATTTCGCCAACCGGTAATTTTGGATTGCGTCAATTTTTTAAATGCCATTAACAATTATCATGAGTCGGCGGGAATTTATCGCTTGCTCCGCATGCCAATTTTTAATTTCACGGAAAATGACATGCAAAAATTGACCTACTTTGCCGGTAAAAAAAGTATTTCCTACTATGAGGCGTTGAAACGCGCCGGAGAAATAAAACTATCCAAAGAAGGCGCCGTCATCGCCGATAAATTAATCGCGTTGATACATGAAGGTATGAGGGCGGCTAAAAAAGAAAAGCCGACCGCGGTATTATATAATTTTTTTACCGCCAGTGGTTATCTAAAATTTTTAGCCGTTGGTGAAGACCGGGGAGACAGCTCGGTCATTCGCCAAATTTATCAACTCAATCAATTCTTGGAATACGTTGCTAACTACGAATCCATTACGCCCGGCGCGTCGGTGGCTGATTGGCTGGAACATTTTAAACAAGTAGTTGATTCCGGCGATCAGGGAATAATGAAGCAACCGAAAGACACGCCCGATTCGGTCAATATCATGACCGTACATACCGCTAAAGGTTTGGAATACAGTTATGTTTTCATGGTTAACTTGGTGGAAGAAAGATTCCCGACGAAAAAAAGAAGCGATGGTATTGCTATTCCGGAAAAGTTGGTGAAAGAACAATTGCCGGAAGGGGATAGCCACACGGAAGAAGAACGCCGTTTATTTTACGTCGCTATGACCCGGGCTAAAGATTCGCTGTATTTAACCAGTGCCGATGACTACGGCGGAGCGCGCGAGAAAAAAATCAGCCGTTTTTTAAACGAAATTAATTTTGCCAAAATAGAATCTGAAAACAAAAAAACCTCCGGTTTGGAAAAAATAAAACCGGCGGTGGCGGCCGCGCCGACGGGAGAATTTGTTTACGAACTGCCAAAAGCGTTTTCTTTTTCGCAAATTCAAAAATACGAAAAATGTCCCTACCAATATAAATTGGCTCATGTTTTAAAATTGCCGACCCAGGGCAGCCCGAGTTTCAGTTTTGGCTCCACCATACATAATACCTTGCAAACTTTTTATCAACGGCTTCAGGAAGTAAACGGCGCTACGCAAAATTCTCTTTTTTCCGGACCGGCGGCAGTGGAGAAAAAACAAAACATTGTCGCGCCGGCGCTCGACGAACTCTTAAAAATTTATGATGCCAGCTGGATCTCCGACTGGTACTTGAGCCAAAAACAGCGCGAAGAGTATTACGACAAAGGCAAAGAAGTTTTGCATAAATTTTACAAAACCAATACCGGCCAATGGACCATCCCCGCGGCGCTGGAAACCGGCTTTACCATTAAAATCGGCGAACATCTGGTTAAGGGGCGCATCGATCGTATTGATCAACTCGCCGACGGCACGTGGGAAATTATTGACTATAAAACCGGCCAGGGAAAAGATAAAATCGCCGGCGAAGACAAGGAGCAACTGTTGATTTATCAAATCGCCTTACAGCAATTGCCGGAATTCGCCACCGCCGGCCGGCCGGGACGCCTTACTTATTATTATTTAAATGAAGGGAATAAAATATCCTTTTTGGGGACGGCCAAAGATACCGCCAAACTGGAAGAAAACATAGCCGAAATAATTACCCGTATTAAATCGTCAAATTTCACCGCTACACCGGAAAAATTTACCTGTGGTCATTGTGATTGGCGGGATATTTGTGATTATCGCGCCTAGGTTATACTTATGCCGAATCTAAAATCAATTTTCTCCATTCTTAACCAGAAAAAAATAGAATCGCCGGTCATGCGAGGCGCCATGGCCGCCATGACTGTGGAAGGAGCCAACCGAATTTTAACGGAACTTTTCGGCGCGGAAATTGAACGCTACGCTCAAGCAGTGTTCATCAAAAATGGCGTTCTTACCATGGAGTGCAAGGGTTCGGCCGCGGCCAGCGAAATAAAATTAAATGAAAAGAAAATTTTGGCTAAAATAAGAGAAGAATTTGGCCAAAATTCCATCGATAAAATCCGCTATCGCGCCTAGAGGTTCCGTCTTGCCAAAACAGGCCAAACCTGATAAATTACCCACTACGCCTATGACTTTGCGCCAGTATCTAATCATCATGTCAATTGCCACCGCCGTTTGTTGGGCGGTCTGGGCTTCGGTCGTCTTTTTCTACGACCCGCAGTCGGCTGGTTTTATCGGTTTTTCGCTTTTCTACCTGAGTTTATTTTTAAGCCTGCTCGGCACATTTTCCGTCATCGGTTTCTTTATCAGAGCCAAGATGGTTAAGAACGACGAAATTGTTTTTCGTTATATCAAAAAAACTTTTCGTCAGGGAATATTTTTTGCCACTTTTATCTTACTATTACTTTTTTTACAGCAACACAAACTGCTCACCTGGTGGAACTTTACTTTGCTCTTGCTGTTCTACATATTTTTCGAGAGTTTAATTTTCGCCAACCGTAAATATCAAAATCGAGATTATGTGGGGTGATATTTTAAACAGATTCAGAAAAGATTTGGGTATTGACCTGGGAACGGCCAATACTTTGGTTTATGTGAAGGGCAAAGGGATAGTGATCAATGAGCCGAGCGTGGTTTCAGTCAATACTAGAACCGAACAAATTTTGGCGGTTGGCAATGAGGCCAAAGAGATGCTGGGCAAAACTCCGCCTCATATTATTACCACCCGGCCACTAACCAATGGCATTATATCCGATTTCGAAGTGACCGAAAAAATGCTGACGCATTTTATGGATAAGGTGCACGAGGGTTCGTTGAGTTTCATGTCCCGTCCCCGCGTAGTGGTGGGCGCGCCGCTTGACCTAACCGAAGTGGAACGCAAAGCGGTGAGCGACGCCATGCTCAGCGCCGGGGCCAGCCGAGTTTGGATCGTGGAGGAGCCGATGGCCGCGGCCATCGGTTCACGCATGCCGATTCACGAACCGGTCGGCAACTTCATCGTGGATATCGGCGGCGGCACCACGGAAATTGCCGTCATCTCTTTGAGTGGCGTGGTTAAGTGGCGCTCGATCAAAATCGCCGGGGATGAATTGAATCACAACATCACGCAATACGCCCGCGAAGTATTTAATCTTTTGGTCGGCGAAAGACAAGCCGAAGAAATAAAAATTAAAATCGGTTCAGCGGTGGAAATGCCGGAAAAAATGGTTTTTCCGATGCGCGGCCGCGACATGGTTACCGGCCTGCCGAAAGAAGTGATGATTAGCGACGCCGAAGTCCGCGAGGCCATCTCGCGTTCTTTACGCGCCATGGTGGACAACATTAAAGGCACCTTGGAAGTTACCCCGCCGGAACTGATCGCCGATATCCACGAACGCGGGATATTGTTGACCGGTGGCGGCGCGCTGTTGCGCGGTATCGACCAATTAATCGAACGAGCCACGGAAATCCCGGTCCGCATTGCCGACGATCCGTTAACCGCCGTGGTGCGCGGGACTTCGCTCCTGCTGGATAACATGCCGTTGTTGGAAGAGGTGGCGGTCTATCCGCCGCGGCCGGAAAGAAAAAATTAAATCGGGTAAGTTTTTGCCTATGATTAAACTGGGCGCTGCCAAAACCTACTTTGTGGCGGGAGCAATATTAATATTGCTTATTTTTTTTAATTATCTGGGTTGGCTGGGCGCCTTAGGCGCGTCCGTCCGCCATTTTTTTATTCCGATTTTTTCCAAAACTTCGGAGATCAGCATCGGCGTGGGAGACAGCTATGAATTTTTTAAAAACCGGGAAGCGTTTTTTGAATCATATGAACAATGCCGCGCGGATCAACAAAATAACACCATCGATGAGGCGCAGAAAAAAATCTTAACAGACGAAAACGCGCAATTAAAAGAACTGCTCGGTTTCAAAGAAAAAAATAACACCGCTTTCGTGGTGGCTCGAGTGGTCGGTAAAAACATCGCCAGCGCCGAACAAACAATTATTATTGACCGTGGCATGGAGGAGGGGATTAAACCGGATCAGCCGGTCATCGTCGGCAAAGGAATTTTAATAGGCAAGGTGGTAAAAGTGGAAGAAGGTTTGGCGATAGTCCGCTTAATTAACGACAATCAATCAAAAATCGCCGCCACCACCCTCAATACCGACCACAGTTTGGGCGTCGTGGAAGGCGGTTATGGCCTAAGCGTCAAAATGAATTTTATCCCGCGCAACGAAACCATTCTGGTCGGAGACCAAATCATTACTTCGGGGCTGGAAGCCAATATGCCACGCGGTCTCTTGATCGGCTCCGTTACGGCCGTAGAAAATGAAACTTATCAGCCTTTTCAAGAGGCGGTGCTGACACCGGGCACGGAACTGGCTAAAATTTATTTGGTCGGCGTGATCTTGACCCCTTAAACTATGCGAATCTTCTGGGGAGCGCTTATAAAAATATTCGCGGTAGTCGCGGTTTTTACTTTAAACATCTTCGCGATGAATGTTTTGCCTTTTCCGTTCAACCGCCTCAACATTATTTTTACCGGGGTGTTTTTATTTTTGCTTTTCGGCAAAAATAATCGCGCTTTTTGGTTTATCGCGCCACTGGCGCTATTAGCTGAATTTTTTTCCTCCATGCCTTTCGGGGCCAATGCCGCCGCTATTATCGCCGGCATGGTCGTGATCGAATGGACTCTGCTCAATCTGCTAACCACGCGGACACTGCTAACCTGCGGGGCGGCGTTTTTAATCGGCTTCGTCGTTTATCGCCTCACTTTTATCGCGGCCTTAATTTTCTTCCAATTGCTCGGCTTGTCCGATAAAATCGCGCTAACAAAAATATTTTTTGCCAATATCGGGACGGAGCTGGCCGTTAATATCATCTTCGTCTTATTGCTTTACCCGATTATTTCCTTTTTTGTACAACGGCCGAATCCGCGCTATTTAACCGGCCGTGCCATATGAAAAACGATGACATTTTTAATCCTCCGCTGGATCAGCACCGCCAACACGGCAGTCTGGCCGGTAAATACAAGCGCGATTGGGTGGAAGAAAATTTTGAATATTTTGCCACCAATGGAAAAATAATTCATATCCCGACCACGCGCAACTTTCTCGGCGCGACTATTTCCGGCCGTAAATTAAAAATATTTTTATTAATAGTCGCCTGCGCCGTCGCGGTAATATTCGGCCGAGTTTTTTATTTGCAAATTATCAAAGGCGACTATTATCGCGGGCTGGCGGAAAATAATCGCATCCGCCTCAAACCGACACCCGCCGAACGGGGCCTGATTTATGACCGCAACGGTGAGAGCCTGGTACAAAACGTGCCGAGTTTTTTACTTTCCATTGTACCGCAGGACTTGCCTAAAAACGCCGAGGAGAGAAAAGCCATTATCGCGCAAATCGCTCTGGTCAGCGGCGTGCCGGCGAAAGACATTACGGAATTAATTAAAAAATACAGCGACTACAGCTATGAATCATTGGTAGTGAAAGATAATTTGGATTACCAGTCGGCGCTAGAACTTTATGTGCAAAACGCCAACCTGCCCGGTATTTTAATTGAAAAAGGAACTCAGCGTCTCTACCGCCTCACCGGATTTAAACAAACGGGACCGGTGGCCAGTTTATCTCACGTGATCGGCTACTTGGGAAAAATTAACGAGACCGAACTGGCGAATCGCCGCAGCAGCGGTTATTTGGCATCGGATCATTTAGGAAAAACCGGTTTGGAAAAATTCTATGAGACTGAGTTGCGCGGAATTTACGGCAAGAAAAAAATCGAGGTGGACGCGCTGGGGCGGGAACAAAATGTGCTGGCCGAAGAAGCGCCGCAACCGGGGAAAAATTTGATATTAAGTTTGGATCTGGAAGGGCAGGAAAAAATGGAAACTTTAATAAAAAGAACTTTAGCCGTTACCAAAACTAAAAAGGCGGCCGCGATCGCCATGAACCCGCAAACCGGAGAAATTTTAGCGTTAGTTAGTTGGCCGAGCTTTGATAACAATAATTTTTCTTCGGGAATTTCTCAAGAAAATTATCAAAAATACGTCAACGATCCGGACCAACCTCTTTTTAACCGAGTGATCGCCGGCACTTATCCTTCCGGCTCGACCGTTAAACCGCTTTATGTGGCCGCCGCTTTACAAGAGGGAATTGTTACTAAAAATACGTCATTTTTAAGCACCGGCGGTTTAAGAGTGGACCAGTGGTTTTTCCCGGACTGGAAAGCCGGCGGACACGGCGTCACCAACGCCGCCAAAGCTCTGGCCTGGTCGGTTAATACCTACTTTTATTATATCGGCGGCGGTTATGGAAATTTTGTCGGCCTGGGCGTGGAAAAAATGGTGAATTATTTAAAAAAATTCGGCTTGGCCGCGCCCACCGGTATTGATTTGCCGGGGGAAGAAAGCGGATTTTTGCCAAGCAAAAAATGGAAGGAAGAAACAAAAAAAGAAATGTGGTATGTCGGCGACACTTATAACTTATCGATCGGGCAAGGCGACCTCCTGGTTACGCCGTTGCAGGTGGCCGTGTGGACTTCAACCGTGGCGAACGGCGGTTCGGTGGTCAAACCGCATTTGGTAAAAGCTATCACCGACCCCATTACTAAAAAATCGACTCCGATTAAAACCGAATATTTAAATGAGAATGTTGTTTCCGCCGCGAACATGGACGTGGCTCAACAAGGGATGCGGGAATGCGTGATTTACGGCAGTTGTCAGCTGCTTAAATCCTTACCTTTTACCTCCGGCGGAAAAACCGGCACGGCGCAATGGAGTACGACCAAACCCGAACACGCTTGGTTTACGGCTTTCGCGCCTTTTAATCAACCGGAAATCGTTGTGACCGTGCTGATCGAAGGCGGCGGTGAGGGCAGTATTGTGGCCATGCCCATCGCCCGGGACTGGCTGGCCTGGTGGGGACAAAAATACTTGAAATAAAATTCAATGGTTTGTATAATAACCAAGTCATGCCCCGCAAAAATTCGCGGGGCAAAATAATTAAATTTTTAAATTCATCATCTATCATTATGACCGACAAAACACAGTACATCACTCAGGGGAGTTTGGACGATCTAAGAACAGAACTTGATTTATTAAAAAATAAAAAAATTCCCGAAATCGCCAATCGCATTGACGAAGCCAAACAGCAGGGCGACCTTTCGGAAAACGCCGAATACCACCAAGCCAAAGAAGATATGGCTTGGGCGCAAGGCCGTTTGTTGGAGCTGGAACAACTCTTAAGCAACGTGCAAATAATCGAAGAAAGAACCAGCAAAAACGGCGAAGCGGTCATGGTGGGCCAGACCGTCACGGTGGAAGTTAATGGAGCGAAAAAAGAATATACGATCGTCGGCCCGCAAGAAGCCGATCCGTTCAGCGGCAAAATTTCCAATGAATCACCTCTGGGCGAAGCCTTTATCGGCCGAACGGCGGGGGAGAGCGTGGCGGTGGACACTCCGGCGGGAAAGCAGGTATATAAAATACTAAAAATCACTTAATTTGTCGCTAAACGCTCCTCGGGATAAAAGCCCGGGGAGTTTTTTGACTGAAACGCGCGCTTACGGTATAATATTACGGTATTTATTCCGTTAAATAATGCCAATTTCTGATACAAATATGACCGAAGATATACTTAATGAGGAGCAAACGCGGGCCAATCGTCTGCAAGCGATACGCGATGCCGGAATTGACCCGTATCCGGCGCGTTGCGAACACAAACAAACACTGGCTGAAGCTAAAAGCGCGGCCGAAGGCGCCAAAGTTACTGTCGCCGGCCGATTAGTTTCCCAGCGCGAGATGGGAAAGCTTTGTTTTAGTCATCTCCAAGATTTTTCCGGCCGTCTGCAAATTGCTGTTTCGGAAAAAGAACTGGGCAAGGACGCTTACAAATTTTTTACCAAAAATATTGATTTGGGCGATTTTCTGTCGGTTGAGGGCGAAATGTTCGTGACCCATAAAGGCGAAACTTCTATTTTGGCCAAAAAATATACTTTAATTGCCAAGTCGCTTCTACCACTGCCGGAAAAATTCCACGGCTTATCCAACGTGGAAGTGCGCTATCGCCAGCGTTATCTGGACTTGCTGGCCAACGAAGAGGCGATGAATATCGCTAAAATGCGCAGTGTGTTGGTGCGAGAAATACGGAAATATTTTGACGGCCGCGATTTCTACGAAGTAGAGACACCGGTTTTACAATCATTATACGGCGGGGCTAATGCCAAACCTTTTATCACTCATCATAACGCTTTAGACATCGATTTATTTTTGCGCGTCGCGCCGGAATTATTTTTAAAACGCCTGATGGTCGGCGGTTTTGAAAAAGTTTACGAACTGGGAAAATGCTTCCGTAACGAAGGCATTGATAATAATCACAATCCGGAATTTTCACAGGTGGAAGCCTACTGGGCCTATGCCGATTACCACGATATGATGGGTTTGATTGAGGACTTGATGCCGAAATTAATTACGGCGGCCGGTTTGCCGTTGAAATTTGAGACGCTGGGCCATGAAGTCGATTTCACCCCGCCGTATCCGCGCCAGACCATGCGCGAAATTATAAAACAATACGCCAAAATTGATATTGAGGATTATCCCGACCAGCCGTCAATGTATAAGGCGGCGATAAAATTGAAGGTGGAAGGAATTGAAAAAAATACCGGCCGGGGAAAATTGATTGATGAAATATATAAGGCGTACGCCCGCCCGAAAATTATTAATCCGATTTTCATGACAGACCATCCGATTGAATTGTCGCCCTTGGCCAAACGTAAAACGGACAATCCGAATTATGCGGAGAGATTCCAACTCCTGTGCGTTGGTGGAAATGAAATGTGCAATGCCTTTTCCGAGCTAAACGACCCGTTGGACCAGGAAGCCCGCCTCAAAGATCAGGAAGCCCTGCGCAAGCTGGGTGATGAAGAGGGGATGCGTTATGACGAGGATTTTATTACCGCTCTAAAACATGGCATGCCGCCGACTGCCGGTTTGGGTATGGGTATTGATCGGCTGGTGAAACTTCTAGCCAACGCCGATAATCTTAAAGAAGTAATTTTGTTTCCGACTCTAAAACCTGAAAACAAGTAAACATATGCTAGACATTAAATTTATCCGAGAAAATGTTGACTTGGTAAAAGAGAATTGCGTCAACCGTAAAGTGAAAGTTGATATTGATAAATTGCTGGCTCTTGACGAATCTCGCCGTGAAAATTTATCAAAAATAGAAACGCTACGCGCCGAACGAAACAAAAAATCCAAGGGCAAACCGACCGATGAAGAGATCGCAAAAATGAGAACCTTGGGTGAGAGTATCGCAAAACTTGAAGCGGAGGAAAAAATTACCGAGGAACAATATTCGGAATTTTTGCTCAAGGTGCCAAATATGGCCGATGAGTCAACACCCATTGGTCCTGATGAGAGCGGCAACAAAGTTTTGCGCGTTGCCGGCAATATTCCTAAATTTGATTTTACACCAAAAGAACACTGGGAACTTGGCAAACAACTCGGCTTAATCGACAATGAAAAAGCCGGTGAAATCAGCGGTTCGCGGTTTACTTATATCAAAGGCAACCTGGCTTTACTGCAATTCGCGTTGATAAATTTCGCGCTATCGATTGTTACGAACGAAAAAGAAATAAAAAAAATCATCAAAAAATATAATTTGGACATTTCTTCCGGCGCATTCGTACCGGTTATACCGCCGGTAATGATAAAACCCGATGTTTATCAGAAGATGGCGCGCCTTGAACCTAAAGACGAACGCTATTACATTTCGAGCGATGATGTATATTTGATCGGAAGCGCCGAGCACACTCTCGGCCCATTGCATATGGACGAAATTATTGACGAAAAAGATTTGCCGATACGATATGTCGGATATTCGCCGGCATTTCGGAGAGAAGCGGGTTCTTACGGCAAAGACATGAAAGGAATCCTGCGCCTACATCAGTTTGATAAAGTTGAATTGGAATCATTCTGTTTGCCCGAAAAATCAATTGAAGAGCAGGATTTGTTTGTGGCGATTCAGGAAGAAATTGTCAGTCGTCTTGGCTTGCCATACAGGGTTATGCAAATTTGCACCGGCGATATGGGCGGGCCTGACGCGCGCCAAATTGATATTGAGACATGGATGCCTGGCCAAAATAGATATCGAGAAACGCACACTGCTGATATGATGACGGATTACCAAGCGCGTCGATTAAAGACACGGGTTAAAAAATCCGACGGCTCAATCGAATTTGTTCATATGAACGACGCGACAGCCATCGCAATCGGGCGCATGCTTATTGCGATAATGGAAAATTATCAGCAGAAGGATGGCTCAATCGCGGTTCCAAAGGCACTGAAAAAATATTGCGGGTTGAAGAAATTATAAGCTTATGTTCACCCGGGTCGAGATTGACTCCAAAGCCATAAAATTTAACCTACGGCAGTTCAGAAAATTGATCGGCCATAAGGCCCTGCTGATGCCGGTTGCCAAAGCCAATGCCTACGGGCATGGCTTTTTGGAAGTAGCCAGGATATGCGATAAATCGCCCCAGGTGGACCGTATATGCGTCGTAAATGACGAGGAGGCCCTTTCACTGATAGAGAACAGAATCCACAAGCCAGTGCAAATTTTGACATTTTTTGACCCGAAAAATGCTAAAATTGGGCTAAAATTAGCCAAAAAAGGCGTTATTTTCCCGCTTTTTTCGCTGGAACAAGCCAAATTTCTTAACAAAATAGGGGAGAGGGCAGGCAAAAATATCAAAGTGCACATAAAGGTAGATACGGGCGCGTCCCGGGTCGGACTTCTGCCCAGAGAAGTAATTTCATTTTTAGAAAAATTGCAAAAATTTCCGCGACTGAAAATTGAAGGGCTGTATAGTCATTTTGCCGCGAGCGAGGAAGACAGGGTATTCACCGAACATCAGATGAAAAATTTTGAACAACTGGTTCGAAAAATCGAAGACAGGGGATACAAAATACCATTGAAACATTTTGCCTGCTCGGCGGCCAGTGTGTTGTTCGCCAAGAGCCGGTTAAACGCCATTCGTCTCGGGTTAAGTTTGTATGGCCTCTATCCGGATGATTTAAGCAAAAGAAAAATAAAATTAATTCCAGCGCTGGCTTGGAAAACAAAAATTATCCAGGTACGAACCGTGCCAGCCTGGACCAAAATCGGCTACGGCGGGTCATTTACCACCAAAAAACCGACAAAAATTGCCGTTCTGCCGGTGGGATATTGGGACGGTTATGATCGCGGGCTGGGAAATAATGCTTTTGTCTTAATCGGCGGTAAACGTTGTCCGATTCGAGGCCGAATCTGTATGAACATCTGCATGGCCGACGTTAGCGCCGTAAAAAATGTAAAGGCGGGGGACGAAGCGACACTCATCGGCCGACAAGGCCAGCAACAAATCACGACCGATGAACTGGCCAAATGGGCCGAAACCATTAATTACGAAATCGTTACTCGAATTAACCCCAAAATTCCCAGAATTTTACGTTGAGTATGGACAAAATGAGATCTTACCGAAGTTTTCAAAAATATCGCACGGAAAAAAAGAGGGGCTGGCTCTCGTCTCTTTTGTTTGGCAAAAAAAATAACGTCAATGTCCATCGCTCCGTTTCCACGGTGAGTTTGAACATGCCCCACCATAATCCGCGCAGTTATCTGCAGGAAAAAACGAATAAACGCGACTTGCGCCGGGCCTTTCTAATTTACGGCACTATCGGCATTTTCGTGCTTTGGCTGCTTTTGATGTTATATCTGCCGTACTTTAGGATCACTAAAACTAACTATGAGGGGCTGAAGATAATTAAAAAAGAAGAGATCGATGGATTCATCCGCGAAAAATATCTGAAAAGAGGCTTGCTTTATCCTTATAACAATTTTTTCCTGGTCAGCAAAAATAACATCGCCGAGGATTTAGAAAAAAAATATGCTTTAGCGTCTTTAACGGTAGAAAAAGTTTTTCCCGATGGATTAAAAATCACGCTTAAAGAAAAAACCACCACGGTTATTTATGATAACGGCTCCAGCGCCTACTTATTGGACAAAGAAGGAACCGTAATCAAGATGCTGTGGGGGACAGCCGGCACGTCCACGGCGGAAATGTCTTCTTCCAGCCCGGCGGCGATGATTTTAACGGCTGACATCGCCCCTGAAGAAATGGCCACTTCCAGCGCCACCTCCACCGTCGCCTCAAAAAAATACGCGCCTGATTTCAAAAAACTGGTGCGTGAAAATGATGACTTGCCGATAATTTATGACGCCAGAAATATTCCGATTTACGAAAAAGAAACCGGAGTTCTACCGCCGGAAATTATTACCGCCGCCATTGAATGGCACGAGGTCCTGGGACAACAGGGGATAGGGGAGGTGGAATATTTCACGGTGGACAACCCGTCGGCCGGCCTGGAGGTTTATCTTGATAAGCCGTGGTTTATAAAAGTTCAGCCGAAAAATAATTTCGACGCGCAACTTAACAACCTCAAAACTTTATTGGCCAGCCCGGAGGTTAAGCCGGGTGAGTACATTGACCTGCGGCAAGAAAAAATGACGGTGTGGAAGTAGGGCAGACGTGTGGATAACCGATTTGACGGGATTATACGAAGAATATATAATTGAGTATAATAACTCTTACACTCAGTTATAATATGTCATTATGCGGCTAAATAAGATGAAATCCATTAGCGCCCTTCTCAACCACCCATTTGATGATATAATTAAAGGACTTTACTTAAACAAGACTTTGGCGTCACAAGAAATTTCCGACGAACTATTTAGAAAAACAAAAATTTTAATCACATCGAGGTCAATTCAACGCCGGCTGAAGCAAATGGGCATAATTCGCTCATTTAGCCAGGCTTTTAACCTTTCTATAAAGAAAGGACGCAAATCATACGAGCACCTTCGTAAAACGGTCAAATCCTCTTCTCTGCGCAAAGGCATAGCTCCAAAATTAAGGTTCCAGGTGTTTCATAGAGACGGCTACCGATGTGTTCTTTGTGGCAAGACCGCCCAAGATGACTTGTTGGTTATTGATCATATTAAACCGGTCGCAGGTGGCGGAACTAATGACGAAAAAAATTTACGAACTTTGTGCCGCGAATGTAATTCTGGTAAGGGGAAAGTGCTCCTAGAGCCAGTATAAAAAACCTATGACCGATAAAACCGAAAAAATAACCCAACCACTCCCCTATCTGGATGATTTTATTTTACACCTCCGGGCGGATAATTTTTCCGAAGAAACGGCGTATAATTATGGGCGGGATTTAGAAACTTTTGAAACCTTTCTCAACAGAGATATAAAAAAAGATTTTAATAAAATTGATAAAATTGATATTCTCCGTTTCAAGGCCTACCTGACATCGATCGACCGCAAGACGGCAAAAAATCATGCGTCCAAACAAAAACTCGGCAGTTTTTCGGTCAATCGGGTCCTGTCCGGCTTGCGTTCATACCTAAAATTTCTTGAAGATATGGACAAGACACCGCCAGTGTCATCCACCGCCGTTAAATTACTCCGAACGGAAAAAAAGAACGCGCGCGTGCCTGAATTCGAGGAAGTTATAAAAATTATTGAAGCGCCGGGAAAATTTGAAACAGACCAACGCGTCGCTCTGCGCAACCGGGCCATGTTGGAAACATTGTTCGCTACCGGCATGCGTATCTCCGAATTATTGTCTTTAAAAGTAAATCAGATCGACCAAACCGGACGCATCTACGTCATGGGTAAAGGAAAAAAACAACGCTTTGTCTATCTGACGCCTCGCGCCCTAAAACACCTACAGGCCTATCTAGCAAAACGCAACAGTAATTCCGACATGCTATTTGTGCCCTATCGCGGCCGAAATTGTCAGGAAAAAAATAATAAAATCTCCACAAATTATTTACAATTCAAAATAAAAAAATATCGGGAGCTATTGGATATAAATCTGCCAGTTAGCGCCCACACGCTTCGCCACAGTTTCGCCACTTTTCTTGCGGAAAAAGGCGCCAACCCGGCGGCCATACAGATTCTCCTCGGCCATGAATCATTGGATACTACCACCCGCTACGTTCATGCCTCTGACCGCTATGCCGAAAAAACGCACCATCAATTCCACCCCCTATCCAAAGCATGACCACTCCCCTTTTTTTGGCTTATTTTAGCAAAAAAAATACCCGGTTTAACCATTTTTTTGGCTAATCTTAAACAAAAAACCGCCCCGAAGGACGGTCTTTTTTGTATTTTGATTAGGCGAGAGTCACGTTGACAGCGCGCGGACCTTTTTCCGAGTCTTCAACATCGAAGGACACCTTATCACCTTGCTTTAACGCGGAAAATTCCACGCCCTGCAAAGAAGTGGCATGAAAGAACACGTCTTTCGCGCCGTCTTCCGGGGTGATAAAACCAAAATTCTTTTCTACGATGATGGTTTTAATAGTACCAGTCATATTAAGAATATTGTTGTGAGTAAAATTTTACAAAAAATTATCACTGGTGAAATTCGACTAGACTTACCAAGATATTTTGTAGGTTATTAGTATAGCACAAAACCGAGCAAAAGTCAATAGGTAGCGCGATTTTATGGCAAATATCCCATCGGATTAACCGGAATGCCATTGGCGCGAACTTCAAAATGCAGATGGGGGCCGGTGACAAACGGGCCGGCGCCGACCGTGCCCGGCGTACCGCCGGAATAGCCGATAACGTCGCCCCGAGCCACAAATTGTTCTTCGGACACGGCAATTGAACTCATATGACCATAGACGGTTGAAATATTACCGGTGTGGATGATCAGTACGTAGCTATAGCAAGAAGACAATGAGCAACGCTTGGCGCGACCGACATATCCTGCCGCCGCCGCTTTGATCGGCGTCCCCTGCCCGGCGCGAATATCAAGACCGCTGTGTTCAAATACTCGACGATAGGGATAATCCGGATCATGGAAAGCCGAAGTAATATATCGCCCCGGCACCGGCCAAGAAAGATCACCGCTGTTGCTATTCAAATTATTAAATCGGTCCATTTCTTCCAACTTTTTCCGCACCTGCGCCTCATAAGCGCTGACTTCGTTTTCCGTCGCCTGGTATTGAGCCCTCAAACTTTCCAGTAAAGTTCGGTAGCGAGATTCGGAAGATTTCGTCTGGGCGAGCAACGTGCTTTTCCCGTTGGATTGGTCAATCAAATCCTTCTGCTTGTTATTTAGCTCGGTTTTTAAATCATCGTAAAGTTTTTTTCTCGCTTCCACTTGCGCTTTTTTGGCGTCCAAATCCTCTTTAGCTAAACGCAGGTTTTTGACCGATTTACCCAGATCGGTATAAACATTCTCCAAATACTTGGCTTGATTATAGAAATCAGCGAAACTATTGCTGGTCAATAAAATTTCCAAATAATTTTTCTGGTCGTCGGCGTGGATGTTGCGGACGATTTTGGAAATAATAATTTTTTGCTTATCAATGGATTTTTGTTTGTCGGCAATGGATAACTGCAAGGCCTCAATTTCCAGTTTAGCCTCGCCAATTTTTTCTTCTGTTAATTTTATATCCGTCTCAGTCTGTGAAAGTTTGTTGTCCAAAATACTCAATTGATTTTTTAACGACACCGCTTCCAACTGCTTCGCCGCGATATTTTGCTTGTATTTTGCCATTGTTTCTTCCAGTTGTTTGATCTTATCTTTGCGCGCGGCAATTTGTTTATTCAAATCGTCAATTTCTTCTTTATTTCCACCCGCATCCGTGGTGGCCGAATAAACAAAATTACCGCCGGCCAACAAAAAACCGGCGAATATTACGGCGAGTAATATATACTTGGATTTCATGGAAGTATTATACCACATTTTTCATGGCTTTCTCAATCCGGCGTAAAGTTTCGTCTTGGCCCAGTACCTCGGCAATCTCAAACGGACCGGGAGAATTTTCCTGGCCGGACAAAGCCACGCGCATCGGCCATAAAACCGCGCCGACCGAATAGCCGTTTTCCTTTATCCACTCCCCCACTCTGCTTTCCAATTTTTCTTTCTGCCAATCGCGAACACTAAAAGTATCCAAAAATTCTTTTAGCGCCGGTAAAATATTTTTTAATTCTTCAGCGGAGCTTTTTTTCCAGACAAGCAGACCCGGCTCATAATCCGGGAGTTCGAAAACGAACTTTATCGCTTCCGGCAATTCGGCAAGAGTCGTTACTCGTTCTCGTTCCAAGGCAAGAGCTGTCGGATATTTTGTTAAATCAATGCCCGCCGTATCAAAAAACGGTTTGGCTCGCTCCGTTAGCTCTTCCGGAGGCAGGCGCTTTATATATTCTTTATTGAACCAATCCAATTTTTGTAAATTAAAAACCGCGCCGGACTTTCCGACTTTACCCAAACTGAATTCCTTTACTATTTCGCCCAAAGTAAAAAGTTCGCGCTCGCCGCCCGGATTCCAACCCAGGAACGCGATGAAATTTATAATCGCCTCTTTTAGATAACCTTTTTTGACATAATCTTCCACCGCTACGTCGCCTTGACGTTTGCTTAGCTTCGATCGGTCAGCGTTAAGCAACAACGGCAGATGCGCCATCTTCGGCGATTCCCAGCCAAAATATTTGTAAAGCTGTAAGTGCTTGGGCACGCTGGATAGCCATTCTTCTCCGCGGATGATATGCGTAATTTTCATTAGATGATCATCCACCACCACTGCTAAATGGTAGGTGGGAAAACCGTCGGATTTCATGATAACCTGGTCGTCAACCAGCTCATTTTTAAACCTGACTTCGCCTCTGATTTCGTCGTTAAATACGGTCTCGCCTTCTTTTGGCATCTTCATGCGAATGACGTGTTTTTCGCCCTGGGAAGCCCGTTTTTGAGCCTCTGCGGGGTCAATATCACGGCAACGGCCGTTATAGCCCGGCGGGAGCTTGTTTAACTGCTGAAATTGGCGCAATTCGTCCAGCCGCTCGGGGGTGCAAAAACAATGATAGGCGTGGCCATTTTTGACCAATTCGTCGGCGTGTTCTTTGTATATATCCAACCTCTCCGATTGGATGTAGGAACCGCCGCCATCGCCTTTTTGAATAATATTTTCATTCTTATCAAACATCACGCCCTCGTCCGGAATAAGTCCGGCCCAATAAAGTGATTTCAAAATATTTTGCGTGCCGTCGGCTACGAATCTTTCGCGGTCCGTGTCTTCAATGCGCAACACAAACTTGCCCTTATTTTGTTTAGCAAAACAATAAGCGTAAAGCGCCGTGCGCAAACCGCCGACGTGGAGGTAGCCGGTGGGAGAGGGAGCAAATCTTGTTCTAACTAACATATAACTTCAATTTAAATAATTCGGATTATTTTACTTTAACTTAATTAGTATTTTTAATTCCCAATTTCCAATGACCAATTTCCAAATAAACCTAAATGTCAAATTCCAATTATTTTTGATTTTAGGATTTAGGACTTGTTTGGGATTTGGACATTGGGATTTTGGATTTAACAACTAATAAACTAAATAAAACTGTGGCATTAAAAATACGTTTAAATCGAAGCGGCTGTTTGAATAATCTGTATGCCCATTCTAACCCAATTTTACGCATCCAGCAAGGCGCGCGATTGACCCGGCCGGAAATATAATCAAAAGCTCCGCCCACGCCCATGGCGATTTTTATACTCGACATTTTGGCCAAATTTTCGTGGATCCATTTTTCCTGTTTGCCCATACCGAAGGCAACGAATAAAATATCCGGCCGCGTCTGATTTATTTTATCAATCACGGTCTGGTTGTTAATCTGGTCAATTAACAGTTCACAGTTCACGGTTCGCAGTTCACTGATTTCCGGCCCGCGGTCAAATCCGGAAATTTTAAGGGTCGGGAATTTCTTCTGAAGTTCTTCTGCCGTTTTCTCCGCCACTTCATTACTGCCCGAGCCGAGAAAATACACACTACTCCCCTGCTCTACTGCCAATCGACAAAGTTCCTGCATGAAATCGACGCCGGGAATTCGCGTCGCGCCGGAAAATATTTTCAAACCAAAACCATCGCATAAATTCAAATCGCCGGAATTTAGAATCTCGAGAAAATAGTGATCTTTTTGCGCCTTCACCAGCATCTCCGGATTGGGCGTAAAAATCCTATGTTGTCCGCCGGAACGCAAAAAATCCCCTGCCTTTTTCAGGGCGCCAGCCAAATTTACGTCATCTACCCTTACTCCCAAGATATTCATATATACTCATATTTTATCCTAAATTACGCCAAATTTCAAGGGGCATATTGACATATTTTGGGCCTATGGTATATTATTATCACTCTAACCATTAGAGTGATAAATTATATCCTATGATCAACCCGCAAAACTTCACCCAAAAATCCCAGGAAGCCATTCAGATGGCCTCACAAATCGCCCAGGAAAACAACCAACCGCAGGTGGAACCGCCGCATCTTTTTTTGGCCTTGCTTCAAGACGAAGAGAGCGTGGTGGTCTCGGTTTTACGAAAATTGAAAGCCAACCTGCCGGCCATACTCGCCGACGCGCAAGAATTAGTCAATCGCTTGCCTAAACAATTCGGCGGTTCCCCGATTATGGGCAACGGCCAGATTATGTTAAGCCAACCGACCATGAGCCTGTTGCAAAACGCTCAAACCGAATCCAAAAAAATGGGCGACGAATATATTAGCGTGGAACATTTGTTTTTGGCATTTTTATCCGGTAAAAATCCGATCAGCGACGCGCTGTCAAAAAATCATAAAATCGCTTATGATGAAGTTCTAAAATCTCTCGCCTCCATCCGCGGGACACAAAAAGTAGATTCTCCAAATCCGGAAATAAAATACAATGCTTTGGAAAAATACGGAAAAAATCTGACCGAATTGGCGCGCAAGGAAAAAATCGACCCGGTCATCGGACGCGACGATGAAATCCGCCGAGTGATGCAAATTCTGTCCCGCCGAACAAAAAATAATCCGGTACTAATCGGCGAACCGGGCACGGGTAAAACCGCCATTGTGGAGGGCCTGGCCCAACGCATCGTCAACGGCGATGTGCCAGAGTCGTTAAAAAACAAAGAGGTAATCGGTTTAGACATCGGCTCCTTGCTGGCCGGCGCAAAATTCCGCGGCGAATTTGAAGAACGCTTGAAAGCGGTTTTAAAAGAAGTTGACGCCGCCGCCGGAAAAATTATTTTGTTTATTGACGAGCTTCACACCATCGTTGGCGCGGGCGCGTCCGAGGGCGCGATTGACGCCGCCAATATGCTGAAACCAATGCTGGCGCGCGGTGAACTGCACACTATCGGCGCGACCACGTTGAAAGAATATCAGAAACACATTGAAAAAGACGCCGCCCTGGAACGCCGCTTCCAACCGGTGATGGTAAACGAGCCGTCCGAAGAAGACGCCATCGCCATCTTGCGTGGTATTAAAGAAAAATATGAAGTCCATCATGGCGTGCGCATTACCGACGCGGCTATTCTGGCGGCGGTAAAATTGTCCGTCCGCTATATCGCCGACCGCTTTTTACCGGATAAAGCCATTGATTTGGTGGATGAGGCCGCTTCGGCTTTGCGTTTGCAAATCGAATCAATGCCGGAAGATTTGGACAAACTGAAACGCTCGGCGATTAAATTTGAAATTGAAAAACGCGCGCTGATGAATGAAAAGGGACCTGATGCCAAAGACCATTTGAAAAAATTGGAAAAAGAAATGGCCGAAGTGAAGGAAAAAAGCAACCAGCTGGAAGCGAAATGGAAAAATGAAAAAGATATTATCGCGCGCATCCACGACCGCAAAAAAGAAATTGACCAGCTGAAACAAAAAGCGGAAATCGAGGAACGCAAGGGCGACCTGCAAAAAGTGGCCGAGATTCGCTACGGCTCAATCCCCTCTTTGGATAAAGAAATTAAAAAAGATGAAAAACTGCTTTTGGAATACCAAAAAAATCGCGGTATTTTGAAAGAAGAAATCACCGAGGCGGACATCGCCGCTGTAGTGGCGCGCTGGACTGCCATTCCAGTGACGAAAATGCTGGAGACCGAATCGGAAAAATTCACGCAGATGGAAGACGCGCTGGCCAAGCGCGTGGTCGGGCAGGAGGAAGCGATTAAAGCCATTGCCAATGCCATCCGTCGTTCGCGCGCCGGTATTGCCGAACCGAACAAACCGATCGGCTCGTTTATTTTTCTCGGTCCGACCGGCGTGGGCAAAACCGAACTGGCCAAAACCCTGGCCGAGTTTATGTTTGACGCCGAAGACGCTCTGGTGCGCGTGGATATGAGCGAATATATGGAAAAACACAGCGTCAGCAAAATCATCGGCTCTCCGCCGGGCTATGTCGGCTTTGAAGAAGGCGGGCAGCTGACGGAAATAATCCGCCGCCGGCCGTACGCCGTAGTTTTGTTTGATGAAATTGAAAAAGCGCATCCGGATGTCTTTAATATTTTACTGCAAATTTTGGACGACGGCCGAATCACCGACGCCAAGGGCCGGACGGTCAACTTTAAGAATACGGTGATTATTATGACCTCCAACATCGGCAGTCAAACCATTTTGGATTTGAAAAAAGCCGGCGGATTCGGCTTTGAAGACGGCCGAGGTAAAAAGAAAAACACCGATGAAAAAATCCGGGAAAAAATCATGGAATCGCTCCACGAATATTTCAAACCGGAATTTTTGAACCGGGTGGATGAGATTGTCGTTTTCCACACCTTGACCGAAAAACAGATTGAAACAATCGTGGATTTACAATTGACTCGAGTGATCAAACGTTTGGCGGAAAAGAAAATCACTTTAGATATTGACCCGGGCGTGAAAAAACACCTGGCCGGTGTTGGCTACGACCCGAACTACGGCGCCCGCCCGCTCAAACGCGCCATTCAAAACGAACTCTTGGACCAGCTTTCGCTGAAAATAATTGAAGGCGACGTGGCCGAAGGGCAGAAGGTGAAAGTGAAAATGGAAAAAGACAAAATCACAATTAAATAACGCTATAAAAAAGAAGAAGCGCCGGGGACGCATGGGTCCGCGGCGCTTTTGTAAATTGCAACTAAGCCTCGCAAGCCAGATTTTTGTTGAGGATCATCGCGGAGTTCCGGCGTTATAGCCGGAACGAGCGTAAGGGCGGCGAATTCGCAAATGAGCCGACCCGGGTCCGAAACAAATGTCTGGCTTGCGAGCAAAACAAAAAAACCACTTCGAGAACCGAAGCAGTTTGACTGGGCGGGAAGGAACGGGGCGGAAAGAGCGACTACTTAATATGGGCTATCACAAGCATCCCGAGAGGAATATCTATACAAGAAACCGCCGAGTTGGTGGCGACAGTAGAAAGGGACGCTCTGTATGGCACACCTTCCGGTTCACATCCAGCAAGATCCGAATAACACAGGTTGGTTCGCGGATCTTTGTAGTAAATCATGCAGTTGACCATGAAATCGGCATGATCCTGAATAGATTGCGCATCTCGTCGGTAAATGTTCTCCACGGGTCTGGATGTTTTTGGGTCATCTGGCAGGACCGACATCGCAAGCCAAATAACGGCGACCAGAAGGAAGAAAGAAAACGCTACTTTAATACCCATAAAATTCTTAGCTTTTTTTGCGTCCTTTGCTTCGGTATTCTCCATGTTCCCTCCTCCTTTTTGGCCGCTCGCTGGCGGTGTATTTGTTTGTAAAAAGTATCGCATATTTGAGATGATTTGTCAATGACGCAAATGTCAAAATTACAATATCCAATTTCCAATAAAATCCAAAACTCGAATATCCAAAAAACATCTCAATTTTGGCATTTGAACTTGGTGCTTGATTTGATATTGGAAATTAGACATCGGGAATTAAAAGGTGTTGTTTTTTATTCCGAAAAATGATACACTTAAATTGGCATAAATCAGCACAAATGTTGTTTTTTGGTATATGAAACATTTTTTGATTACAATTACTATTTTCTGCCTTTTTTTCCTCCCCTCTTCCTCCGCTCTGGCGGCCACGGAGTTTAATCCGCACTTCATCATTTCCGATGAGGAATTGCAGGATTGCAATGGCTGGACAGCCCGCGATGTTCAAGAATTTTTGGACAGCAAAGGCAGCTACCTACGAAATTACCAATGCGAAGACGTCAGCGGAACAATAAAAACCGCGGCGGAAATTATTTACGACGCGGCCGTCCGTAATCAAATCAGCCCGAAATTTTTGTTGGTCACTCTGCAAAAAGAACAGAGTTTAATCACCGACGACTCCCCCACCGCGCGCCAGCTGGATTGGGCGACCGGATTTGCCGTCTGCGACGGTTGCGCTTTGGCCGACCCGAAAGTGCAAAAATATAAGGGCTTCGGCAAACAGGTGGACGGCGCCGCCGGCATCATGCGCTGGTACTATGACAACACCGATAAAAGTTTCGTTAAGAAAAAAGACAGCCCGATTTACATTGACGCGCAACCGGTGACACCGCAAACCTGGGCCACGGCTTTTCTTTATACCTACACCCCGCATTTGCACGGCAACCAAAACTTCTGGCGCATCTGGTCGGGCTGGTTCGCGCAATTTTATCCCAATGGCACCATTGTTCGCGCCGCCTCGTCCAGCGATTATTACATGATTCAGGACGGCAAAAAAAGAAAATTCGCCAGCAAAACAATTTTAGTTTCCCGCGCCGATCCGCAAACCGCTGTCACCATTCCGGATATTGATTTGCAAAATTATCCGGACGGAACAGGTATCGCCTTTGCCAATTATTCCATCTTAAGAGGACCGAATGCGACCTATCTCTTGGACTACGACACGCTTCGCCCATTCGCTTCCAGCGAGGTTGTCCGCCAGCTCGGCTACAATCCGCAAGAAATTGTTGAGGTGAATTACGCCGATATTGCCGGCTATGCCGTCGGTCCGGTTATCAATGCCTCTACCACCGCTCCGCAGGGCGTAATTTACAAAATCAGCGATTTAAACAACACTTATTATCTGCTCAAAGACAATCTGCTCTATCCCCTAGCCGATAAAGCGGTGGCCAAGACCAACTTCCCGAACTTGGCCATTGAAACACACGGCAAAAAAGATCTGGCGCTATTCTCCATGGCTGACCGGCCAATTCAATTTACCGACGGTTCACTGGTGCAAATTAAAGACAGCAGTAAAATTTTTGTCATTGACCGCGGAAAAAAACGCCGCATTGCCGATGCCGACACATTCAACGCCATGGGCTACCAAAAATCCAATCTGGCGACTATTGAATTGACCACCGCCATGAGCATACCGGACGGCGAACCGATTTATGTAAATAATTCTCTGGCTTCAGCTGGTAATAAATTTTTGGGTGATAGCGAAGCGCCGGTGGATGATGTTTGTAAAGCCAAGCTCCCGTCTTATCTGGTGGCTGAATATCCGAGCGGCAAAATTATTTCCGGGAAAAATATTGACACTAAGCGCTCGATCGCTTCACTGACCAAATTATTAGTGGCTTACGAAGCGCTGAGCCAAGATTACAACCTAACAAAAACCTCCGTTTACAACAGCAAGCTTCACGCCAGTTCCGGCAACCCGCTCAGCTTAGTCACCGGAGAAAAATTAAAAAACAAAGACATTCTTTATTCGGCGCTGGTTTCCTCGGTAAATAATGCCGCCAGAATGGTGGCGACCGGTGTTGGTTTAAGCGAGAAAAATTTTATTGCCAGCATTAATACGCGGTTGGACGAATGGGGCGCGGATAATACCACCATTACCGACACCACCGGCTTGGACGCGAAAAATATTTCCACGGCGCGCGATGTGTTAAAAATATTCACCAAGGTGCTTAAAAACGCCACGATCAAAGACGCCTTAGGCGATGTAAATTATACTTTCAAAGAAGTGGTTAGCAAAAATAAGGTGGCGACGCATACTATTAAAAATACCAATCAATTAATGATGAATTCAACCAAACCTTACCGAATTTTGGCTTCCAAAACCGGCTATACCGATGAAGCCGACGCGGTGCTGGCGATGTTGATCGAGTCAAAAAAAGATAAAAAACAATACATCGTTATTACTTTGGGCAATACGAATTACGCGAAAAGATTTGACGAACCCAACCGTATCGCGACCATGACCGCCGCCGGCCAGGTGACCATCGCCGGAATTAAATAACTTCGCCCTATGTCTTTAGTTTTTTCCGCGCTTACCCCCCATCCTCCCCTGCTTATTCCCACCATCGGCAAAGCGGAGATCGGGAAAATAGCCAAAACAAAAAAAGCCATGGAGGAGCTGGAAGAAAAGTTGTACGCGACGCACCCGGATATAATTTTAATTATTTCCCCGCACGGCAGTTTTTTTTCCGATGCTTTTACTATCAACTCTTGCCCGGAATATACCACTGACTTGCGGGAATTCGGCGATTTAGCCACTAAAATAAAATTCAAGGGTGAATTGGATTTGGCTTATCATATTCGCGCGGTCACGAAAAATACCGGTTTTCCCGCCACCATGATCAGCGAACCGACCATCGACCACGGCTCGGCCGTGCCCTTGTATTATCTCACTCGCCATTTGCCTAACGTTAAAATCATTCAATTCGGTTTTTGCGATTTGGATTTAAAAACCCACCTGGATTTCGGGGCGATAATCAAAGAACAGGTTTTAGCTACGAATAAAAGAGTCGCAGTGATTGCTTCAGGCGATATGTCCCACGCCCTGGCGACTGACGCGCCGGCCAGCTGGCATCCGGCCGGACCGGAATTTGATAAAAAAATAAAAGAACTGTTAATGGCTCGCAACACCAGCGGTGTTATCACACTGGAACCGGAATTTGTAAAAAACGCCGCCGAATGCGGCTTGCGGTCACTGGTTATTTTGCTCGGCGTTTTACAAGGCATGAACTATACTTACCGAGAAATGGCCTACGAGGCGCCTTTTGGTGTGGGTTATCTCACGGCTGAGTTTGCTCTCTGATTATGCGACTCCAAATCATCCCGATTTTACGACTACCGCTGTCGTTGCCGGCGCTGGATTATTCTGCTGATGACAATTTAGCGGGGAAAATTAAAATCGGCCAATTGGTCCGCGTCCCTTTCCGCCGTCACTTAGAATACGGCATCGTCTCGGCCACCACCGCTTCCAACGAGGAGCTGGCGGGAACTAAAATTAAACCCATTGACGCTCTGATTTTCGCTGAGCCGTTCATCGCTCCGGCGCAATTAAATTTTTTAACTGAGATCGCTAATTTTTACCGAGCCCCGCTCGGTTTTGTTTTAAAAACAGCGCTTTTTATTTTGCCTAAACGCGCGCCGGAAAAAATGTCTGAATGGATCGTGCCCTTTCACGCCGCGCCCGCCGCGCCCAGTAAACCGAAACTGATCAGTTGCGTCGAAACGACAGAACTAAAAAAACAATTGAAAAAAATTGCCGCTCTCGCCGGACAGCGCTTAATTCTCGTCCCGGAAATAAATCAATTGGAAAAAATCGCCGAATTTTTTCCTAAAAAAACAATTATCGTCGGTGGCGAACAAACCGCTAAAGCTTACCGGAAGTTATGGCTGGCGGTACGCTCTCAACCGGACGCACTGGTAATCGGCACGCGCAAAGCGCTGTTTTTGCCTTGGACCAATTTAACCGCCGTCGCTCTAACCGACGAAGGCAACTCCGATTACAAAAGCTGGGACATGGCGCCGCGTTTTCACACCCGCGACGCGGCGATGATTCTGACCAAGCACACCGGCGCTCAATTATTTTTTCTCACCGCTACGCCGTCGGTGGAGACTTATTATTTCGCGAAAAAAAATGTTTATGATGCTCCCGGCCCGCTGGTGGCGGAAATTAAAAATAACGCGCCGATTTTTATTGATTTAAAAATGGAACGGCGGGGCGGCAATCAAGGAGCCGTGGCCGAAGACATTCTCAAGGCGGTGGCCAAAACCGACGGCGACGCTTTCTTTTTCATCAATCGCCGCGCTTCCGCCAATTTTATTCTTTGCCAAGACTGCGGCCACGTTTTTTATTGTGATAATTGTCGCCGACCGATGGCTTATTACCAAAAAAATAAGGAACTCAATTGCCATTTTTGTAAACGGCGCCAAGCGCTGCCCCTCGCCTGCCCGGCTTGTCAATCGGTTTCTTACCGTCTGCTGGGACTGGGCACGGACGGCGTGGCGGCCGAATTGGAAAAAATTTTCCCTCATGGCGACCGGCTGATCATCGCTCTTGATAAATTAAATCCGGAAGCATTAAAAAAACTGGGCGATCACCGGCCGAAAATTATCGTCGGCACGCAATTCGCCTGGAATCGTCTCGATTGGAAAAAAATTAAAATAATGGCCATGGTTGATCCGGACGCTGAACTTTCTATCCCGGAATATAAGGCGGCCGAAGAAATGTGGCAAACACTGCGCGCGGCTCGGACGCTACTGGAGCCGGAGGCTAAACTTTATTTGCAAACCAGCCGTCCGGAACACCGCGTCTTTCAGGGCATGTATCGACCGGAGGAATTTTATGAAGCCGAATTAAATGAGCGCCATTTGCTCAATTACCCGCCCTTCAACTATTTAATTCGGCTTTATTGCGGGCACGCGGAAAAGCACACGGCCGAATCCGCCGGACATATTTTAGCGGACAAAATAGCCGCCTTGACTCGGACACTGGAAGATGTTAAAATGAGCGGTCCCCTGGATTCTTCGCCACCCTATTGGCGCCACAATTTCTGGCAAATAATTCTGCTGAAATTAAACTATAAAAATTTTAAACAACGGGCTGGCGAGGTCTTAAAAATAGTGCCGGAAGAATGGAAAGTCGACCCCAATCCAAATAATATAATTTCTATCGGATAAAATATGATCAAAAACATTTTAACCGAGCCGGAGCCGATCCTGCGCCAAAAAGGACGGGATATTTCTCCGGACGAACTGGGCACGCCGAAGCTGGAGCAGTTGACGCGCGACCTAATTGCCACTATGTACGCCAAAGACGGCGTCGGTATTGCCGCGCCTCAAATCGGACAATCGGTTCAAATTTGCGCCATTGCCCGCGAACATACACCGGAACAAAAAAGCGACTTGGTGTTAATCAATCCGGTCTGGATTAAAAAATCCCTGATAAAAGTATCGGGCGAAGAAGGTTGTTTATCGGTGCCGGATGTTTTTGGCAAAGTGAAACGTTATAAAAAAATAAAAGTGACGGCGCTTGATCCACACGGTAAAAAATTGGTATTTGAAGCCGCGAATTTTCCCGCTCGAGTAATTCAACACGAAGTCGACCACTTAAACGGCATCCTTTTTATTGATAAGGCCAAAGATATTTACCGAACGGATAATCTGTTATGATAAAAATCGTATTTTACGGCACCGGAGATTTCGCCGCGGCGGTTTTGCGTCAAATCGCCGTTGACGGCCAATTCGAAATTCTCGGCGTCATCACTCAACCGGACCGTCCGGTCGGACGCCGGCAGGAGACACAAAAAACTTCGGTTAAAATTACCGCGGAAAAATTAGGCTTAGCGATAATGGCGCCGGCCACGCTTAAGGACTTCGACGCGCCGATTTTGACGGAGGCGGATTTGGGCGTGGTCGCCGAATATGGCTTGATTATCCCCCGCCGCTTACTTGATTTGCCCAAACATAAAACCGTTAATTTGCACGGCTCTATTTTGCCGTTTTATCGCGGTGCCTCTCCCATCCAAACGGCCATTTTAAACGGAGAAAGTAAAACCGGCGTTACGCTAATGCTGATGGACGAAAAAATGGACCACGGCCCGATTTTGGCCGTAACGGAAACGCCCATCAGACCGGATGAAACCCAAAAAGAACTTTTCGCTCGGTTAGCCGATGTGGCGGCTAAGTTGTTTATTGACCAAGCGCCGCGTTACGTGGCGGGCGAACTCCGACCGATCGAACAAAACCACGCCCTCGCCACTTACTGTAAAATACTGACACGCGCCGACGGCCAAATAAATTTTTCACGTTCAGCGCAAGAAATTTATAATCAGTACCGCGCCCTGACGCCCTGGCCGGGTATTTGGACAACTTTCGACGGCCGACGTTTAAAACTCACGAAAATCGCCTTAACCGGCAACGCCGAGCTGACATCGGGTAAAATTAAAGTAAACGACGGCCGAATTTTTATCGGTAGCGGAATAAATACCGCGATAGAGATTTTGGCGCTGCAAATGGAAGGAAAGAAAAATCTGCCGGCGCAAGAATTTATTAAGGGCACGCGCGACTTCGACGGCGCGACAGTGATATGAATTTTAATAGAAAACAATTCTTCTGGTTTTTAATATTATACTTCGGACTGCGCCTGTTCTCCTATTTTTTTACTCCGCCCACTCCCCTGTTGGCCGGCTCAATCGTCAACACCGCGGTTTCAACGGCGCTGGCGCTCTGGGGCGCTTATTGGCTGATCAAGAACGACGCGCGCGGCTGGCTGATCGTCGCCGGAGAAATAATTTTTTGTGGCAGTGGTAATATTTTATCCATCGGCAGTATTTCTTTGCGCACGATCCTGCTGGCTGTCTCTCTGACGATTTTCTTTATCCACATTTTAAGAAAAAAACAATTTACCATATTTCATACCGTCTTAGCCAAAATCATATTTCTCGTCGTCCTCTGGGGCGCCGCTGCAGCGGTAATCGGGCTAAACAACGGCCATCAATCCACCCGAATTTTTTCCGACTTTATCCCCTATTTATTTCTGCTTTATTATTTTCCTTTGCTGGAGTGGTTGAAGAACGAGCGTTTCAAAAACACTTGTTTCAATATGATTATCGCGGCGCTTGGCGGCGGCGCGGTGATGCTTATTTTTACCTTATTCGCGTTTAGTTTTGGTTGGTTGGCCATGCAGGGCGCCTATTATCACTGGTTCCGAGATGTGGCCGGCGGAAAAATTACCGATTTAGGCACGGGATTTTTCCGGTTGGTACTCAACGAGCACTTGCTCTTGATACCTTTATTGCTCTGGTTTATCTTTAGACAAATTACTAAACCGGCCTGGATAAATATCGGCCTGATTTTAGCTTCCTCCGCAATACTGGCCGTCAACCTGACGCGCGTTTATTTCTTGGCCTTGGTGATCGGACTGGCATGGCTTTTTTCTCGCGCCAATTGGCGGCGCTGGCTTAAATATTCTGTCCTGACGCTCGCCGGAGTATTTGTTATTTTTACCGTCTTTTATTCCGTCACCAGCCGAGGCCATAGTTTAGGCTGGGAGTTTTTCGGCATTCGTTTGCAAAGCATCGCCGCGCCGCAAATTGAAGATAGCTCGCTGTCGCGCCTGTTATTGTTGCCGAAAATTATGGAAAAAATAAAAACCGCGCCGGTTCTCGGGCAAGGTCTGGGCGATACGGTTACGGTTTATAGCCCGGTTTTGGCGCAAGAAATCACTACCCCGCATTTTGATTGGGGGTATCTAGAAATTCTCGCGGAAATGGGCGTGATCGGATTGTTGTTTTGGCTGTCGCTCATTGGCTATCTGATATTTTTAGGCAGTAAAAAAACAACCGCTGTCGGGTCGTCCTATTTGTCTCCGTTAATCGCCCTCATGGTTATTAATATCACCGCGCCGGCTTTTTTCCATGTGCTGGGCATCGTGACGATAGCCATCACGGCCGCTGTAAGCCATGCTTCCGCGCCACAATCTGCTTCGCCGCTTCAAATTCCTTCAGACCAAAAATTTTCCACGGTAAAAGATAAACAAACCCCGGCAACCATCGGCTGATACCGGCCCGTCGGCCGACAATTTTTTTATACAATATTTCCGGCACAAAAATGCCGGTTTTATTTTTGGCCAGCAAGGTCAGCCACAAATCCCAATCTTGAAAACGCTTGAGCGATTCGTCAAACCCGCCAAAATCTCGACGGCGAATCAATGAAGTGACGTCGATGTAATTATTTTGTTTCAAAGCCGAAGCGTCAAATGACCGACAGGCAAATTTTTTGCAGCCAAATTTAAATCCGCTATAAGCGTAGGAAACTTCCGGGTTAACGTCTAACGCCGCTTTCATTTTGGCCAGCATCGCCGGCGCTCCGACCGTGTCTGCGTCCCAAAAAATCACATACGCGCCGCGTGAAGAAGCGAACCCGTTGTTTCTCGCCGTTGGCGCGCCGCGATTCTCTTGGGTAAGAACGCGAATATTTAATTCTTTATAAACACCGCTGCGGATAATTTCGTCCATCGTTTCAGAAAAATCATCTTGACTGCCGTCATTCACCACGATTACCTCAAGCGGCCGGTAGGTCTGTTTTAAAAGGGAAAATAAACACCGCCTGAGGGTGCGGGCGTGATTATAAACCGGGATAATTACACTGATTAACTCTGGCATATTTATGAGAATAAAAGCGCCAGTTGTTTGGCCCAAGTGAACTCGTTAAGCACTCTTTGCCGGCCGGCTTCGCCCATTTTTTTGGCAAAATCTTTTTCTCGAAGCAAGTCGCTCACCGCGGCCACCACTTGCGTATCCTGATAAGTGTCCACCAAAAGTCCGGTGACTAAATTTTCCACCGCTTCTTCCACCCCACCGACATTACCGGCCACTACCGGCACCCCGCAAGCGGCCGCTTCCATAAACACCGTCCCCCACCCCTCTTCGGCCGTTTCGTCTTTATGCGTCAGCAAAACAAAAATGTCGGTTAAATGATAAAATTTCGGCAATTCATCGTAATTAACCTGGCCCAAAAATCTGACGACATTTTGCAAATTATTTTTTTGGACCAAATCGATAATTTGATTTTTTTTCGGCCCGTCACCCACCACCAGCCAAACCAAATTCGGCACTTTAATCAAAATCTTCGGCAATAAGCGTATGAAATGCGGAAAACCTTTGCCATCAGCCAACCGCGCCACGGTTAAAACCACTTTTTTTCCGCCCAAGGCCAACTGCGCGCGCATCATTTCTTTCTCTTGATCGGAAATCGGTGACAAAAAAATATCGCCCGGGCAAGGATGGACCACTACCACGTTATTCAAATCTTCAAACCGAGAGGTCAATTTGTGTTTTAAAAATTCGCTGCCGACCACCACTTTGTCGGCATTTTTACAAACTATCTTTAACTGGCGCGCTTTATTTTTTAAACCCATCTTCAAATCAGTGCCGTGCAAAAAAACCAAATAAGGCACCTTGATAAACTTTTTTATCAAATAGCCGACGTACCCACTGGGCAGGGCGTGCTGTATCAACAAACGTTCAATCCCTTCGCGTTTAACGATTTTCTTAATCTGCCAATACATTCGCAACCAGCGCGGCCAAAAGAAAGCAAAATACGGTTTGTGACGATAGGTTTTCCACGAATTTTTTTTGTCCCACTCACTGCCGCCCGGAACCTTGGGCGCGTAGACAAAAGTTTCCTTGGCCGGCAAATGCGCCGCCAAATTGTACGCATAGGAAGCGATGCCGCCGATCTGGGGCGGATATTCCAAAGTAATAATGAGAATTTTCATAAATAGTAAAAATTATCGGCTAAATATTTTTATTTTTACTTCAGCTAACAATTCCCGATTCAAACCGCCGCTCAAAAGCAACAAGCCGAAATAAACCATACCGCCTAAAGGAATGGCTAAAAACAAAGAAAGATATGGCAGAGATAAATAAACCGCGCCGCCCATTATAACCGCCGGGACAATCGCTCTTAGACTATATGAAAACAACGCCATCTTGTTAAGCTGGGCATAACGATTGGCCAAAGTAAAACCGGATAACCAGAGAAAAAAGTTACCGATCAGCGCGGAAATGGCCGCTCCGATAATGCCCAATTTGGGAATTAAAATAACATTAGCCACAATGCTGATCAGCAGAGCGCAGGCCATTAAAATTGTTTGTTTCTTTTGTTGGCCGATGGCGTTAAGCAGGGCGCCGCTGATAAGCGCCAGATAACCAAAAACCAGGCTGATAACCAGGATGCGCAAAGGCAAAACCGAGGGAAAATAATTTTGTCCGTAAACTTTCGTGATAAACGGTTCAGCAATGGCGAAGATGCCGGCTGACAGAGGAAAAACTATAATAAAAAGATAACGCCAGGACTTTTCAAACAATCTGGCAATCTCCTCGCGATTAACCGCGAACAGCGAACTGAACACGGGATAAACGCTGGCCGACAAAGCCAGCGGAATGAACTGGAAAGCAAAAGTTATTTTGTAGGGTACGCTCCACCAGCCCAGTTCGCGCGCGGTCAGCATTTTTGACATCAGCATGGAATCGCTGTACGAATAAAGACGGCCGATTATACCCGCCAAAGCGAACGGCCAAGCCATGGCAATAAATTCGCGCCAGGCGATGCGGCTTAAAGCCAGTTTCAATTTCAGGCCGAAAAGACGGACGGCGAAAAATCCCGAATAACAGACATTCAAAAAACTGGGAACGGCGTAAGCGATAATCAGCCAGATGAGCGGCAAGCGCAGATACAAGGCAACCGAACCGATAATCAGCGTAATTAACTGCGAACCGACGATGCCGAACGATTCATATTTGAGATTGCGCTTGGCGCGGAAAACGGCGTAAAAAAGAGAATGCAGATTGTCCGTCCACATGGTCAGGCCGGCCAAATAAATGAGGTCGCGTATCAGTGCGGGATATTGCAGTAAGTTTACGCCAATTACCACCAACAAATACGCGGCTCCGCCAAAAAGCAATTTGCCGGAAAACGCCGTGGCAAAAATATCATTGGATTTTTCCGGGCTCTTGGACATTTCGCGGGTGAGCACGGCGGCAAAACCGAAATCAGCCACCACGGCAAAAATATTGGTGAAAGTCAAAGCAAAAAAATATGCGCCGGTGTTCTCCACTCCGATCAGGCGGGCGATAACCGTAAAATAGACAAAAGAAATTATCTTTTGTCCGATTGACGCGGCCGTCAAAAACGACGTATTTTTGGCAACGGAATATTCCATAACATCGGCTATTTTATCATCAAATTTCCTTTTTTACAAATAATTCTGGCTGCTGTGACAGACACTGGATATTTACATCTAGAACATTCTGTGGTATTCTATAAATAGAATAAGTGGGCATTAATTCTCTAAACATATGGCCGGAGCAAATACTGGGAGCGCTGGAGCTCAGCGATCTCCTAAAAAATTGCCGAAAACGCGCTCAAAAACGAAGAAAAAATAATTTCTGCATGCGTGTTGAACAAAACCCCCTAAGAGGGTTTTGTTATTTAAATCTATGACGCCATCAATTGTTTATTGGTACAACTTAATGCTTTCAGAGGATTCTATCGAAAAAAGAAACGAGACTGTTGAATTGGTGTTCAAATCATTAAAAAATGAACGTCCCGACTTGTGCTCCATTATTTTAGAAAGGTCGTGCATGTACCAATGCAATCACTGCATCTTTCAGCCGGAAAAGTCTTCCAGCCGAATTTCACATAAAAATAGTTTGAAGGAAATAATCTGCAATATAGCCTCTCAATTGGAAAGAGGGGCGGCGATTATTCATGAGGGCAGGGTTCTCAAGGATTGGCACATATCGATTCTGAAAAGCATAAAAAAAATGAGACCGGATATAAAAATCGGTATTATTGATAACGGCACATTATTGACTCTGGAAAATGAATTAAAAACTAATAGATTTAAATTTGATTGGATTGACATTTCCATTGACGGCATCGAAAGTGTTCATAATCGACAAAGGAATAGCGAGCTATCTTTCGCCATCGCCTTGAACGGTCTTCAGAATGCTAAAAAATTACTAACACCCGAGAAAGGTAAATTGACTTCCTTATTTACAATAACAAAAATCAATTTTCGCGGTATTTACGATGCCGCCAATTTTCTATTTAAGAATAGACTTATTGACGAATTTCACGTCACTCCCATTTCGGCAGTCCGTCGTGAAATCGCTGGGCTTGCCTTATCAAAAAGTAATTACAAAATTGTTTGGTTACAAATAAAAAAAATTTGGCAAAAATATCAAAACAAAAAAGAAAGCAAGATATTCATAAAAATTTATCAATCTACAGATCTACTAAGAATTGCCGAAGCGGTCGGGGCCAAAAAATTTTTAAAGTCTTTTACAGATACGAAATCAGTGCGAATCGACCGCGGCAGTATCAGTTTCGTTCTCGACGGTGTTCGAATGACGTATATCCCGATGAGCACCTGCCCGTCGGAAACATTTGTAATTGACGTCGATGGCGTTTATCGCTTGCCATATTGTTTAAAATATACTTTGAGCGAACTCCGGAAGAAAGTCTCCAAGAATAATATGGATATCAGTAGTTATTCAGTGGCAAAACTGTCAGACACATCAAACTTTAAAAACATATTCGCAGTTGGCGTAGACCAATGGCAACGGAATTTCGGTATGAATTTGTTGAAGGAAGAACAAACCGTTTTTAAAAAAATCAGGAACGCCGCTAGATTAGGATGACGCGACGTCGAAATGCTTAATCTTACAAACCAAAAACCCGCCGGAGAGGCGGGTTTTGAAATTTAGCGTTTTGACCACTGCGGGGCGCGGCGCGCTCTCTTCAAGCCGAATTTCTTTCTTTCCTTCACGCGGGCGTCGCGCGTCAGTAAACCGATTGATCGCAACGTCTTTTTGAAATCTTCGTTCCAGAGCACCAAGGCGCGGGATATTCCATGGCGGATAGCTTCGGATTGGCCGTGCTTTCCCCCGCCAGACACCTTGATTGAAACATCCAGGTCTTTATCTTTGGCCAGCGCCTTTAGCGGAGCCATAACATTTTCCTGCCAGTCAAAATAAGGGAAATATTTCTTAATATCCTGGCCGTTGATGGTAACTTTGCCGCTCCCGGCGGTAATTCTCACCCTGGCCGACGCGCATTTTCTGCGGCCGACGGCGCGAGAAAAACTGCCGGATTTCCCCGCCATTTTTTCTACCACGACTTTTTCTTCCACCTCCACTTTTTTTACCGGTGACGCTTTAAGCGCTTTGACCGGAACCTTGGTCGCGACTTTCTTGTGCGCCGGCTTAGCGTGCGGTTTTACAGTTGTTTTGGTTGGCATAAAATAATTCTATTTAAAACTCAGGCGGAGCATACGCGCGGTGCGCAATTTGTTTTTCGGCAACATCCTGGCCACGGCATGGCGTAAAATTTCTTCCGGATTTTCCGCCAGCACTTTTTTCGCCGGCGTTTCTTTCAAACCGCCCGGATGCATGGAATGATGGCGATAAACTTTTTGCTCTAATTTTTTACCGGTAAAAGACATGTTGGCCAAATTGGTCACAACTATTTTGTCACCAGAATCAATGTGGGTGCGATAGCCGACCTTATTTTTGCCGATTAAAATCATGGCAATTTTGGAAGCCAAACGACCCGGGGTCTGTCGCGACGCGTCAATTTCAATTTTGTTTCTCTTGATTTTTGACATATCTATAAAATTACTTTACCAATTCAATGGTCGCAGTTTCAGAACCGTCACCCAATCTTCGATCGGAGGCTAAAGTCAGTCTGGTATAACCTCCCTGGCGTCCGGCATAACGCGGACCCAGCACCTCCATTAATTTCTTGACGGCATTTTGCGTATAAAGATCGCGGATCAGAGCGCGACGCGCGCTTAAAGTATTTTTTCGAGCCGTAGTGATCATTTTTTCCACTAACGAGCGCACGGCTTTCGCCTTGGCCTTAGTGGTGGAAATTTTTTCATACAAAATTAAACTCTCGGCCAAATTGGCGAGCAGCGAGTGGCGGGAGGCGCTCTGGCGATCCAGCGTAACTTTCTTCTTTTGGTGTCTCATATATCAATAATTAATCCTCCTTTTTCGTTTTCTTTTTGGCGGCTTTAACTTTTTTCTTGCCTTTTTCCGTTTTATCTCCATCGACTTCCGCCTCTTTTTCCGCGGCGGTCACTCGGACAGCGGCCGCTTCATCGGCTAAACCACTTTCCGCCTCGGTTAAAACAATGCTGAAGTGATCCATTAAAATTTGGGTGGATTGAAAGACAGCATCGCGCGGAGTAATCGTGCCATTGGTTTCAATGGACAAAACCAATTTTTCATAGTTAGTAATGTCGCCAACACGAGTATATTCCACGTGGTAGCCGACATCTTTGACCGGGCTGTAAATGGAATCAACCACGATCGTACCCAAATCATAACCGGATTTATCTTTTTGTTCGGTGGTTTTAAAACCGCGCCCGCGGCCAACGGTAATTTCCAAATCAAAAGGTTTGGCGCTGGTTAAATTGGCAATGACCAATTCCGGATTAAAAATTTCCACATTGGAATTCTTATCGAAATCAGCCGCCGTTACCGCGCCCGGGCCTTTTTTGGATAAAGATAACGTCACCGGCTCGTCAATATGCGCTTTTACCACCAACTGCTTTAAATTAAGCATCACCTCGACGACGTCCTCCTTTACTCCATCAATGGAACCGAACTCGTGTTGCACTCCGCGAATTTTAAAAGATTCAACGGCGGCACCCGGCAAAGACGAGAGTAACACACGGCGCAAGGCATTGCCCAAAGTGGTGCCATAACCGTGGTAGCAGGGCGTAATAACGACATCGGCCGTATTCGGCTTGTCTAACGCCTGGAACTCAATTTTTGACGGTAAGAGCAAGTTCTCCATAGAGAATAGAGCTATGTTAATAAAAAATTAACGTGAATAGAACTCGATAATTGACGCCGGGTTGAAATTCGGATTTTCCAAAACCGGGGCATTCAACACTTTGGCGCTTAATGTTTTAGCGTCCGTGCTGATCCAAGAAGGGTACTCAGCTTTGGCTAAGCGCTCTTCCAGACCTTGCATGCCTTTTTTATTTTTCGCTAATTCTTTAATAGCCACCACGTCACCGGATTTTACGCGATAAGACGGGATATCCACTTTGCGACCATTAACGGTAAAATGGCCGTGAGTCACTAATTGACGGGCGGTTAAACGAGATTTAGCAAAACCGGCGCGAAAAACTACGTTATCTAAACGAGATTCTAAACAGGCGATCAAAAGTTTACTGGTATCGCCGACTTTATTCGAAGCTTCAGCCACATAATTGGCAAACTGTCGCTCAATCAAACCATAGACGCGCTTCACTTTTTGTTTTTCCTTAAGTTGTCGGCCATAGCCGGACATCTTGGTGCGTTTTTGATTCGGGCCGTGCATACCCGGCGGATAATTACGTTTGTTCATCGGGCATTTCGGTGAAAGACACTTTTCGCCCTTTAACATCAGTTTTTCTCCGGCGCGGCGGCACTGAGCGCATTTGGAATTTATTTTTTCTGACATAATATTTTATATTTAGACGCGTCGTCTCTTAGGCGGACGGCAGCCGTTGTGCGGAATCGGCGTGACATCGTTGATAGAGAGCACATTGAGACCGTTGGTATGCAGTGCGCGAATGGCGCCTTCGCGTCCCGCGCCGATGCCTTTGATAAAAACATTCACTTCTTTTACGCCGTAATCGGCCACTTTTTCCATTAATGTTTTTACCACCATGGAAGCAGCATAAGGCGTGGCTTTTTTCGGGCCTTTAAAACCGGCCATACCGGAAGAAGCCCAGCCCAAAGTGTTGCCATTCGGATCGGTAATGGTAATGATAGTATTGTTATAAGAAGCGGAAATATAGGCGTTGCCGCGCGGCACTTGCTTAACCACTTTGCGTTTTTTCGGCTTAACGGCCACGGCCGGAGCTTGAGTTTTTTCTTGAGTCATAAGTCTAAGAATTAGGTCTTAATGCCGGAAGGTTTTCGTCCGGAACCCATGGTCTTTCTCACGTTGCCGCGCACGGTGCGAGAATTGGTTTTGGTTCTTTGCCCGCGGAGCGGTAAATGTTTCATATGGCGCACGCCACGATAACATTTGATATCTTTCAAACGTTTGATGTTAGAACCGATGTCGCGGCGCAGGTCGCCTTCGGTTAAATAACTTTTTTCAACAATGGCGCGTAAACGATCCTCCTCTACTTCGGTTAAATCCTTGGTGCGCTTGTCTTCGCTGATTTTGGCCTGAACTAAAATTTTCTTGGCCAGAGAGGGCCCGATACCAAAAATATACGGCAACGAAGCGACGATTCTTTTCTCCTTGGGAATGGTAATACCGGCAATACGCATAAAATAGTAATTAATTATCCTTGGCGCTGTTTGTGTTTCGGATTGCTGCAAATAACATAAATCCGACCTTTGCGCCGAACCACTTTACATTTTTGACAAATTTTCTTGGCTGAAGCTCGTACTTTCATATATTATAATGAGTTCAAAAAATATCAATCATTGCCGCGATATCAACGCCCTTCCGAAGAAAGACTACACCGCAATGATTGATATTCTACTTATTATTTCTTTAAAATCGAAAGGTGATCCTGCCTTTGGTCAAATCATACGGGGTCATTTCCACTTTAACTTTGTCCCCGATGCTTAACCGAATCTTATTCAACCGCATTTTTCCGGCCAGATGCGCGATCACTTGCTGACCGCTTTCCAATCTGACACGAAAAGTTCCCGCTGGCAACAATTCTTCAATCTTCCCCTCGATTTCAATTGTATCTTTGTTGGCCATCTTTTGGTTAAATTATGTGGGCATTTTAGCCCAAAGCTGAATAAAAGTCAAGCTGATTTGGCCGGTTTCCCGGATAACTTGTGCCGTGTGCTGATATTTTTGCTAAAATAAGCCAAAAAAATGATGCTATTCAATGACGTCTCTGTTACCCGCGTCGGGCTTATTCACAGGTAACGCCGGCTGAAAAACCCGATAAACAAAATATCGATAAAGCAAGAAATTCCAAGCCACGGCAATGGCGATATTTATTACTCTGGCCAAAAGATAATTCAGGCCCAGTCGTTCATTAAAAAACCACATCCAAATAACAGCGATTAAATAGTTGACGCCGGCGACGCACAAAAATTTAACGGCCTGACGCGTGGTCATGCCCTGCGCCTTAAACGACCAATACTTATTTACAAAAAAAACAAAATTCAAAAGAAAAATTTGGTTGATGATAACCGCGTAAACCGGACGCAAACCGGCGTATTCCTTAAGCGCGTATAAAGAAATAATATCTAAAATCACCGCGCTGATGCCGGTGATAAAATATTTTATAAATTGGTGGCGCATGGACCACGCCCAGCGTATAAGTTTTAAAATCATAGTCACGAGAGCGTCGCTTTAATCCGACGCACGCCGGCGCTAACCGCTTCTTCTTTGATAATTTTAAATTTGCCCAATACGGCGGTGTTGGCCACGTGCGGACCGCCGCAAATTTCTTTACTAAAGGCGAGCGAATTTTCCCGCGCCTCCGGCGCTTCATTCGGATCACCGACAGAATAAACTTTCACCTTAGCGCCATATTTATCTTCAAACAATCCCATAGCGCCGCCGGCTTTGGCTTCAACTACGGTTGTTCCCGCGAATGAAACCGGATAATCGCGTTTGATGGCGTAATTTACCAATTCCTCCACGCGAGATTTTTGCTCGTCGGTCATTTTTTCCGGATGCGAAAAATCAAAACGTAACCGCTCGGCGGTGATATTACTGCCCCGTTGCGCCACGTGTTCTCCCAGCACGGCGCGCAGAGCGGCATGAAGCAGATGCGTGGCCGTGTGATACTTGACCGACATTTCACCGCTATCGGCTAAACCGCCTTTAAATTTTTGCTCCGCTCCGGCGCGGGATAAATCCTGATGGGCGCGAAAGGCGTGCTCAAAACCCTCGACTTCCACCGATAAACCATTCTCATTGGCTAACTCCAAAGTCATTTCTAAAGGAAAACCATAGGATTCATAAAGTTTAAATGCCTGTTTGCCGGAAATTTCCGTTACCCTCTCCCCTGTTTTCTCCAAAGCGATGCGGAAACCGTCTAAAAGTTTTTCAAATTCTTTCAAACCTTGTTCAATGGTATTTCTAAACTTACTCTCCTCGGCGGCTATTTCATTCAAAATGAATTCGCGGTTGCGGAGTGCTTCGGGATAAATAGCTTTAAAAATTTTAATGACTTCCTCGGCGATTTTAGAACAAAAGTTTTCCCGAATACCAAGCAAACGCCCATGGCGCACGGCTCGGCGAATTAATCGGCGAACAACATAACCTTGATCGACATTGCTCGGCGCGATACCCTTGTCGTCGCCCATAATCATGGTAGCGGCGCGCAGATGATCGGCAATAATACGCATGGAACGAACCGTCTCGGCGGATTCAACGTATTCTCTCCCTGATACGTCCTGAATTTTTTTAATAATCGGCCATAAAGTATCGACCTGGTACACGTCCTTAAAACCGTTCAGGGTAACCAGGGTGCGTTCCAGTCCCATGCCCGTATCGACGTTTTTTTGTTTTAGCGGTTCGAATTTTCCCGCCGCGTTCTTGTTGTATTGCATGAATACATTATTCCAAATTTCCAGCCAATTCTTCGAGTCATTGGCCGGATTGCTACTTTCGGGAGGGTGCGCGCCTTCGCCCTTCCACCAAAAAATTTCCGTATCCGGACCGCACGGACCGGTCTGCCCGGCCGGACTCCACCAATTATCAGCTTTGGGCAAATAAGCGATTTTGCTCTCAGGCAGGCCGAGTTCTTTCCATGCTTGCGCCGACTCGTCGTCTCGAGGCGCGTCGCCATCGCCGGCAAAAACCGTGACGGAGATTTTTTTCGGATCTAAATTGAGCCAGGCCGGCGAAGTCAAAAATTCCCAACTCCAAGCGATTGATTCTTTTTTCCAATAATCTCCCAGCGACCAGTTGCCCAGCATTTCAAAAAAAGTACCGTGGCAATCGTCGCCGACTTCATCAATGTCATTGGTGCGAACGCATTTCTGCGTGTTCACCAAACGGTCGCCCTCGGGATGCGGCTCGCCGAGCAAATACGGCACCAACGGATGCATGCCGGCGGTGGTAAATAAAACCGTTGGGTCATTTTCGGGAATTAAAGAAGCCGAGGGAATAATTTTATGCCCCTTGGCCACAAAAAAATCCAAAAATTTCTGGCGCAGTTCAACGGAAGTAATCATAGTTTTAAAAACGATTTGGTTTAATCTTTAACCAATAGCCGATCAGATTAACCAGCGGATGAATTAAACCAAAAATTACCAACGCTGTCAACCAATAAATCCAACCAATATTGATATAGAAACCGGCAAAAATCAAAGCGCCGAAAATCCAATCCAATTGATCGAGCGGCACCCACGATTTTCCCGAAGCGATCCCCAGTCTTCTTTTAAAAAAACTTTTCAACAAATCACCGGCCAGAGCGCCGCCACCAAGCAACGCCCCCAAATAAAAAATATTGATGGCGCCAAAATCGACCGGGGAAATTTGGGCTAGTCTGTCTGAAAATAACGATAGTACCCAAACCGTAAAAATCGAACAAATAATTCCCACGAAAAAACCGCGATAAGTTTTATTGGCGCCAAAAATAGGCCGTCCGCCCCATTGTTTATTAAAATCGACCGGCGTATTTAAAAAGGGCAACCATTGAAACAGCACGGGAGCCATATTGGCCATGCCGGCCGGCAACATCAACAAAATTGTCCCTCCTATAACCAACCACATAATTTGTTTCAATTAAAACCCGCATTATTTCCTGACACCCATTTTTTTCCAACGCCACTGAATATAGGCCCAAAAATAGACGGACAAACCAGTGGCTAAAATATTAGACGCTACGAGCGCATAATTTAACCATTTCAAATCCGCCGGACAATACCAGCAAAAAAGAAACGCCACCAAAACTACCGCTTTGACATAAGTAACTTTGGGGTAAGGTTTGATCAGCCAATCACTGGGAAGAAATTCTTGTTTTTTAATGATGGCCAGCAAATAAACAATGGGCAGAATGAATAAATTATAAAAAACCAAAAAAATACTGCCGGAAAAATCTAAAATAAAAAAGAGTAAAAAACAAAATAAAATATTATCGACAAAAACATCTAAAAATTTCCCGCGATCGCTGGCTTTATTTTGATAACGCGCCAAAGATCCATCCAACACGTCTAGAATAATAGCGGTAAGCCAAAGACCGACGGCTAAATTTTGCCGATCTGTAAAAAAATAAAAATAAACCGCCACGATGCCTAAAATCAATCTGAAATTAGTCAGGCGGTCGGCCGTAATTTTCGCTTGAGTTAAAACAAATAAAATCGGCCTGAATAATCGGCCGCGCCAAACTTGGGATAGAATATTGAGGCGATCAACTAAGCCCATAAAATAAAACGAGAGATAATTATATTTTTTTTCTAATATCCGCTACTACATCTTTAAGCGAATAAATCGCCCAAACTGCGTTAAGCAATACGAAGGGATAGCCTTTTGTCAATAACCCGTAATAAACCAGCAAGCCACTGCCGATTAAATTTACCAGATCATAAGCCAAATCATCATTTTTCCAAATATTGGCCTGGCCTAAAATAAAAGCCGTAAGAATGCAGGCCATGCCTAAAATTCCAATAATCAAAGTAAAGTCCATACTAAATAATTTCGCCACCGCCTAAGCATTCACCTTTCGAGTAAAATACGGCAAACTGCCCAGGCGTCACCGCCCGTTGGGGCTTATTAAAGACGACACGATTTTTCTTTACCACGCACTGCTGCAATGGCTGCCGATGACGCAATCTCACTTCACATTTTAGCGGAAATTTAGGCGCGCGTCCAGCAATCCAATTGATATTTTTTACTTCGATCTCTTTCTTATACAGCAAAACGTCATTCTCGTGGCCAACAATCAATTCGTTCTTGGCCATATTTTTCGCCACCACATAAAACGGTTTAGAGAAATCGTCGCGAAGCGACTCATTAATTTTGATTTTTGATTTTTGATTTTTGATTTTTATTCCGATTCTCTCCCCTTTCGTATAAAATGCCAGCCCGTCATGCTGTCCAACGACCTCCCCCGAACTCAATATTATTTTCCCCGGTTTCAATTTAATTTTTTTCATCAAAAATTTCTTCATCGGTATTTCACCGATAAAACAAATCCCCATGCTTTCTTCCTTGTCAGCCACCGGTAATTTGAACTTCTTCGCCAGCGCCCGCACCTCAAACTTGGTATATGCGCCGATGGGAAATAGAACACGCTTCAACTGTTCTTGATTTAACTGATGTAAGAAATACGTCTGGTCTTTATTCTTATCTTCCGCTTCGAGCAGGGCAATTTTGGATTTATTGATTTTGGATTTATTTGGTAATTGGAAACCTGCCTGCCGGTAGGCAAGGTTGGAAATTGGAAATTCCCGCCGCAGGCGGGCATAATGTCCCGTCGCCAGATAATCAAAACCCGATTCTTTCGCCTTTTCCAGCCAGGCGCCAAATTTAACAAATTTGTTGCATAACACGTCCGGATTAGGCGTACGACCGGCTTTATATTCTCGATATAAATAATCCAAAACCATTTTTTTATATTCTTTGGTAAAATTAAGACGCCACAGCGGGATTCCGAGCTTCGCCGCCACCCGCAACGCGTCTTGATAATCCCCCCGCCAACAGCTGCCGCCGATATCCTCTATTTGATCATTGAAGTTGACCATGAACGCGCCGGTAACATCAAAACCCGCCTGCACTAAAAGCGCGGCGGCCGCGCTTGAATCAACGCCGCCAGACATGGCTACCAAAACTTTAATTGGTTTGACTTTTTTTGCCATAATGTCAATATTCTATCGCAAAAACCGATAAAAAGCAAAACCCCCCGCTGACGCGAGGGGTTTTTATTTTAACGGCTCTTTCTGGCGCGCAGACAATCGGTGCAATACACCGGCTTGTCTCCGGACGGCTCGAAAGGCAATTCCGTAATTGCCTTACCGCAGTCAGCGCAGGTCAGGTTGACCTGGAACATCTGACGCGGGCCGCGAGGGCGGCCACCGCCGAATCCACCGCGATCATTGGCGCGCTTATCTTGCCAGAAGGCGCGATTGCATTCCGAGCAATAAACCTTGCGATCGCCTGACGGCTGAAACGGGAGCTCAGAAATGTGAGCGCCGCACTTCGCGCAAGATAAATCCACCGGAAACATCTGCCTGTCTTGTCCAAATGGCATAATATTCGTTGATTTGTTCCCAAAATGTTATTTGAGATATTTTTAAATCGACCATCCGCCCGCACGGGACGAATAAATTTTGGGAACGATTCTGCCGCGCAGATTTACACTTTCCACTATTTAGTGAGTTGCCCAATTTAATTGAAAACAGTATAGCACGAGTGAACACGCCCGTCAATCCTAGGGTGTTTTGTCGTCAAACTTAATCACCTGGCCGGGACGAACGAATTTTGATTCCGGTTGTTTCGGGACAACCACGACCGGCGGTTGTTCAGCTGGCCCCACAGATACTGATACCGCCATTGGTTCGTTTGGCTTTAAATCATTTAATTTTATCACCGGCGCGGCCGGCGGTTCTTCATTTTCTTCCGCCAATATCTCGTTTATCGGGCGCGGAGCGGGACGAGAGGCAACAGCCGGCTTTTTAAACTTGTTATCTCTTCTTGGCGCTTCGTTATTTCTTCGGGGCGGCTCGTTATTTTTTTTAACAAAATCACCTAACCGTCTCGGCGCTTCGGTTTTGGCCGGATCTCTTTTGACCACCGGCGTCGTAGCCGAAATATTCGCAGCTTCTCCTTCCTCATCATCCATACCGTCCGCATCAATACCGGTCCAGCGTTTTATTTTATCTTCAATACCCTCCCGCGGGGTGGCATAACGTTCGCGGGAAACACGAATCACTTTTTCCGCGCTACCGGTTGGCGAACCAATCGGCGGCAAAGTAATGGCGGAAAACGGCCGAGAAGCCACACCGTCGATCATCAATTTTAAATAAATATTAAATTTAGGTATGTTGACCAAATCTTCTTCCAAAAATATCGGGGCATACTCTTTGGCTAAGATCGTCGCGTCGGTGGAGCCGACGCGGAAAGTGATGGTACTGCCCACGTTGCCGATGACGGCCGCCAAAACTTTTTCGTCTAACTGCTCCATATACTGATGGGCCATGGTCAAATCCAATCGATACTTGCGGGCTTCGGACAAAATATTAGCGAAACTCTCAGTGGCAAAGTTTTGGAACTCATCAACATAAAGGAAGAAATCTTTGCGATCTTTTTCTGGCGTATCCACGCGCTCCATGGTGGAAAGCTGAATTTTAGTAATCAGCATGCCGCCCAGCAGACGCGAATTGTCCTCGCCAATTCTGCCTTTGGACAAATCCATGATAAAAATTTTTCGCGAATCCATAATTTCGCGGATGTCGATGCGCGATTTTACTTGAGCCACGATATTCCTGATCACTGAAGCGGATAAAAATTGGCCGATTTTATTTTGGATCGGCGCCACCGCTTCTTGTTTATAGCGGTCGTTGTAAGAGGCAAACTCCGTCTCCCAAAACGCCTTCACCACCGGGTCTTTAAGATTGCGCACCACTCGGTCGCGATAAGCGTCGTCGGCGAGCAGGCGGTTAATGCCGAGCAGGGTGGTGCCGGGGAAATCCAACAGCGCTAAAATAGTGTTGTTCAAAATGTATTCCATGCGGGCGCTCCAAACGTCCGGCCAAATTTTCTTAAACACCCCCATTAAACCGGAAGCGACCAAATGTTTGTGCTCCGGATTGATTGTTTCCAAAATATTGAAGCCAATTGGGAAATTTATATCCGCCGGATTGAAATAGACTACGTCGTTGATGCGGTTGGCCGGAATATAATTGATAATTTTTTCGGCATAGTCGCCGTGCGGGTCAACCAAACCGACGCCGTGGCCGGCATAAATGTCGTTCAAAATCATGTTCTCCATCAGAGTGGTTTTGCCCATACCGGTTTTGCCGACAATGTACATATGCCGGCGACGGTCGTCTATTTTAATGCCAAATTTCCGGAAGGCGTTCCGGTAGTTGGTCATGCCAAAATAGTTAACGTCAGGGTTAACTTGTATTTCGGGTTTTGAATTGGAGTTCTGCTCTTCGAGCATGACAATATTATACACTAAAAAGCCTGGCGACTCCAGCGACATCGGCGCCTTCTTGTTGTTTAATGATAGAATGCACCGAACCGCCGCCATCTCCGGTCCAACGCGGGAAAATGTGCCAGTGCACATGAGGCACCACTTGGCCCGCGGCCGGACGGTCATTAATACCGATATTCATGCCTTCGGGCTTCAACACTTCATTCACCCGGCGCGCGGCCGCCGACAACCCGGCGGAAAATTTCGCCCGTTCTTCCTCGGTAAAATCCATCACGCTACTGACGTGTTTCTTGGGCACGACCACGGTGTGGCCTTTAGCGTGCGGAAAAACATCCAAAAACGCCAGCACGTTTTCGTCTTCATATACTTGGTGGCAGGGCACTGCGCCGGCTATAATTTTGCAAAAGATACAGTCCATATGATAAATTAAAATTTAAAATTTTTTACTGCTAATTTTCCCATCAATAATTAAGAAACATTCGTTTGCTCCCGTTAGGTGGCGCGCTTTCTGCCACAGTTCGTCGCCGGGATTATTTTTAAAACCATCGTAAAGCGCGGTTAAGTCCAGCTGGCCGAAATTTTTATCAATCGGGAAACCGCCACCAATTATCTGTTTCTGTGAAATCGCTTCCAAAGCGAGCAGGGTGTAAGTATCCGCCACGACGCAGTGCGGTGTTTCATTCTTACTCTCTCGCCAAACCTGTCCGGCGGCGTCGTACTGCGCCGTGCTCATCGCCGTCGACACCGGACCAAGTGAATATGAAGCGGCGACAGCCGTGGCGCCGACCAAAATAAATAAAACCGAAGCGAATTTATTTGTTTTAAAAATATTTTTTATCGCGTTAAACAAAAACATTATTCCAAATAAGGCGATCACCGCGTCCAGCCGACGACTAATCAGCTGACTGCCGACTAAAAAATATCGGGAAATAAAATAACCGATAAATAATCCCCCGCCCAGAATAGCCAGCCAGCGATCAAAAATCGAACCACGCCAGAACTTACGCCAGCCGATAAACATCCCGAACAATGCCGCTACCATTAAAGCCACCAGCCACCACCGCCAATCGGTAAAACCGTTCGGCACGAAAGCATCGGCCGGCGTTTGATTAAAAAAGATGTTCCCGGTCTCAATAATATGCGGACGCGGGCCGGAAGCCAAATAATAAGCCGTGAAATTACCGATCAGCTGTTTAATGTTAGACCAAAAATTATTCAATGAATCAAATCGGCCATAGCCAGCCAGTAATTCTAAAACAGGCAGAATTAAAATAGAGACAGCGAACGCGCCGACAAAAAAAATCTTTCCTTTATGCCGTGAGATTTCTAAAATGCCAAAAGCCAGCCAAAATAAAATTAAATAGAGGGAATAACCAAAAACGGATAAAACACCCAGCGCGCACAAAATCCCAATCTGTGCCGGCCGAGGATTAACTGCGCGTTTTAAAAGTAAAACAAAAAGTAAGAGCCAAATTAAAAATCCTAAACTCACCGGTAAGCTAAACGACCCGACAGCCTGGAGCGCAAAGGGCCATAAACCCAACCAACAAAAAAATAAACTTCGTTTCGCGCCCCAACCTAGAGTCAAACCGATTTCCCATAATAACAAAATGAAAACCGCTGAAGCGACAATCGGCTGGAACCAAGCGGAAAAGGAAATCAAATCAACGCTCAACCCGCGGGCCAGAACGGCTTCCACCCCCCAAAATTGCGCGTAAGCAAATACGCCCGGATTTATTTTTTCTAACAGACTGGGATGCTCGGCAAAATTTCGCACGGAGACGACACGTTCTTCGACCACCTGCGCCACCGCCGCCGCGTGCCGCCAACCATCGGCGCCATAAAATAATTTATGCGACAAGGGCAAATAAGAAAAGGTCAGAAACGATTGCGCCACCAAAAAAATCAATAAAATTTTAGCGCTGAACCGCGAAAGAAATAGACCGCCTAAAGTAAGAACCGCCAAAAAAAACAAATAGATATAATTGGCGGGAATGGTTTGCCAGGGAGTGACGACAACGGCGTCGGTTCGACCGCTCCAAAGTAGATACAGTCCGAACGCCCAAAAAATAATATAAGCCGCCAAATAATAACGGCTCTGTGGCACCTCTACCGTTGTTTCCGGTCTGGCGCTCAACGCCTGTTCGGCGACTTTTAATTTTCGTTGAAAAAAATACGAAGTCAAAATAACCGCTAACGCGACCATCGCGATGGCCCCGGCCGTCAAACGTCCGAACACGATTACCGCGCCGGCCAGCCAGCCGATCAAAGACAAGGCGAGACAACCGGCGATAATCTTGGTCCGTAAATTTAATTCAAAATCAAAATAAACCGCTAGTAATTTTTCTAAACCTAACGCGGTGTACCACAATATAGCCAGCAGGGTCACTAACCCGACCGGAAACAAATGCCAAAATTTAATATTGGCATAAAATAACCCCAGCGCGACCAGCGCCAAAAACAGTTTAAAATACTTGTTCATAGGGTAAATTATAGCGCGAAATAAAGGCAAAAGCAACCCAATAAAGACTCCCGGGGCGTATCAACAATTTGCCCACATCCGCTCCCCCATTTAACGCTTGCGCCAAAACATATCTTGATATAATATAGCCCTACAATTTCTATGCCCGAATCAGATCAAATAGATAAAATTCCGCCGCAGAGTTTGGAAGCCGAGATGTCATTACTCGGTTCGCTTTTGATTGATAAGGAAGCGATTCTGAAAATCGCCGATATCGTCGGCGCTGATGACTTTTATAAAACCGGACACGCGAAAATTTTTGAAACCATCGTGGATCTTTACAGCCGAAACGAACCCGTTGATTTGCTGACTCTGAGCAATCGGCTGGAAGAAAAAAATATTCTGGAGGGAGTGGGCGGAAAAAGCTATTTGGTGGCGCTGACGGAAGGAGTGCCGACCGCGTCCAATGTCGTGAACTATGCCAACATTGTCCACCGCAAAGCTACGCGCCGCCGTTTGCTGACCGCTGCCTCGGAAATTAGCCGGCTGGGCTACCAAGAGGAAGGCGAAATTGGCACCGTGTTAGATGAAGCTCAGCGCCACTTGTTCGGCGTTTCACAAAATTATTTTAAACAAAGTTTTACGCCAATCCGCAGTGTATTGGACGACGCTTTTGATCGCATTGACGAATTACACAAAAACAAAGGACAGTTGCGCGGCCTCTCCAGCGGTTTTCGCGATCTGGATAATTTACTCGCCGGTTTCCAAAAATCAGACCTGGTAGTTTTAGCCGCCCGGCCCAGCGTGGGTAAAACTTCTCTGGCTTTGGATTTTGTCCGCTATATCGGCACCAAATTAAAAGTACCCGTCGGCTTATTTTCTCTGGAAATGAGCAAGGAACAACTGGTGGATCGCTTGCTGTGCGCTGAGGCCAATATTGATTTGTGGCGTCTGCGCAGCGGCCGGCTGTCCGAACGGGCGGAAGATAATGAATTCCCCCGCATCGGTCATGCCATCGGCACACTCTCCGAAGCGCCGATTTTCATTGATGACTCGCCCAGCATCAATGTTTTACAACTGCGCACCAAGGCGCGCCGGTTGCAGGCGGAATACGGCTTGGGCTTAATCGTGATCGATTATTTACAATTGATGGAATCGCGCAACGGTAATTCCGACAACCGCGTTCAGGAAATTTCCGAAATCACTCGCGGCTTAAAAGGCATCGCTCGAGAACTCAATGTGCCGGTGCTGGCTTTGTCGCAGTTGTCGCGCGTGGTGGAACAAAGTAAACCGGCTATCCCCAAACTGTCTCATTTGCGTGAATCGGGTTCCATTGAGCAAGACGCTGACGTGGTCATGTTTATTTATCGCAAATCAGCCGACCGCGGTTATCGCAAAGAAGACATTCCGCCGGATGAACGCTATTTAGCGGAAATACATATTGCCAAACACCGCAACGGTCCGACCGGTGAAATAAAAATGTTTTTCAACGAGGCCTTTACTTCTTTCCGCAATTTAGATCCGCAATACAAAAATGCCGCTTCCGCCCGACCGGCGGCGCCGGCTTTACGACCCAAATCCGATTTCGCTAAAGTGGCGGACTCGAACGAATTACCGCCGATGTAATTTTTATTGCTTATTTAATTACTAATTATTTTATATGTCCGTCTTCTCCAAACTAAAACAATTCAAGGATTTGCGCGACCAGGGCAAACGTTTGCAGGGCGCATTGAGTGGTGAATCCGCCACTGAAACCGCGGCCTTTGGTAAAGTGTCCGTCACCGTAGACGGATCGCTGAATATCTCCGAAATTAAAATCGACGACGAATTGATGGCGCCGGATAAAAAAGATAAGGTGCAGGGCGCGATCAAAGACGCACACAACAACGCCATGAAAAAAATGCAACGGGTCATTTCCGCCAAAATGCAACAAATGGGCGGCTTTGATTTGCCGGGGATGAAACAATAACATGTATTCAGAACCAATCAATAACCTGATATCTTTGTTAAAAAAACTTCCTTCGGTCGGACAGCGGACGGCCGAACGTTTTGTTTTTCATTGGCTGGCTTCGGGGAAAAAAGAAGTAAACGATCTGCGCGGGGCCTTGGAAGCCATGCTGGTTAAAATAAAAAGCTGTGAAGTGTGCTGGAATTTCAGCGACACCAGCCCCTGCGCCATTTGCAAAAATACGAAACGCGACCACGGTTTAATTTGCGTGGTGGCTGACCCGCAGGATATCCCGGCCATAGAAAAAACAAACGAGTACGGCGGTACTTACCACGTCTTGCGCGGACTGATCGATTTATCTGACGACAGCGAAAATTTTTCCAAATTAAAAATTCGCCAACTTTTCAGCCGATTGTCGCAACCGGGAACCAAAGAAGTGATTCTGGCGCTCAACCCTGATTTGCCCGGCGAAACGACCGCGCTTTATTTGGAACGAGAAATAAAAAGTAAATATCCGAAAATAAAAACCACCCGCTTGGCGCGCGGGCTGCCCATGGGTTCCGATCTGCAATACGCCGACGAAATTACGCTCGGCAGCGCCCTAAAGAATCGACATTAAAAAACCGTCCGCCAGCTGGCGGACGGTTTTTTCTTTTAAGCGATTTTTACTTCGGAAAATTTCTGTCGTTGTCCGTGCACTTTATGATAACGGACTTTGCGTTTGAATTTTTCCACGCGGACGGTTTTGTGATGACCTTGTTTAACGAGCGTCGCTTCGATGGCCACACCCTCAAGATACGGGGTGCCAATTTTTACATTACCGCCATCATCGTTAGCCGTGAGTAAAACTTTATCAAAGACGACCTTCTCACCTTCGGCTTTAGGTAATTTTTCGATTTTTAAACTTAAACCGGTTTTAATCAAATACTGTTTTCCACCGGTGGCAATAACTGCGAACATATATTAATAGTCTAATAAATATTATCGGGTAGCCATAGAATAACGGAAAAACAGGCAAATGTCAAGGGGATGAGGGCCCCTATGGCAGAGACTCGACTTTATCCCCTATTTTAAGCCCCTGGGAGGCGATAAAACCGGCCGGAAGCTCTAAGACAGCGGTAGAGGGCAAACGCGCGCTATAACGCGTTAAATCGCCTTCCAGAACGCCTTTTTCCGGCGGCAAATTCGGCGCCATATCCACTATGGTCCCACCGTCCAGCCAAATGATGTCCAGGGCAAAATTCATGTCGCGCATCACCATTACATGCTGACCCTTACCAACAAACTTAAAAAACATACCCTGGTAATCGCCCATATTAGCCACGTCGCTCCAGCCCTTATTCCAATGAGTCGGACGGTCGGCGACCAAAACTTTTATCACTGCTCCGCCAATTTTTATTTCAGCTTTCGGCCAATAAAAAATATCGGTGATTTTTAAAATGGCGAAAAAAATCACGATGGCAATCAAAAGATACCAGTGCCAATTTTTTACCTCTTGTTTTCCTTTGGCGAAAAACATAGGCCGAAAATAAACATGCCGACGGCGAGCAAAAATAAAATTAGCAATTTAAAACGGCTCGGCAAAAATAAAGTGGTCAAACCAAAAATCAAAGCAAAGCCGTACAAAATCAGCACCGTTTGCCGATGGCCCAAACCGTAATCCAACAATTGATAGTGCAGATGCCGGCGGTCGCCTTCAAAAATCGGCTGTCCGGTTTTTAAACGCAAATAAATCACCCGGCATAAATCCAAAACCGGAATGGCCATCACCAAAAGCGCGGTGGCAATTTTCCCGCCGGCGATAATCGCCAACACACCTAAAATAAAACCCAGAAACAATCCCCCGCCTTCGCCTAAAAATATTTTTGCCGGATGAAAATTAAGAATCAAAAACCCCAAACAAGCGCCGGCGAGAATTAAAGCGATCAAAGCAATATCTGGCTGATAAAATTTTGTGTTATGGGTTAAAAAATATATCATCATGGCGCCAATACCCACCACGCCGGCGGTCAGACCATCCAGGCCGTCAAAGATTTTGGTGGCGTACATCATACCCATCAGCCAAAAAAATACCACGGTATTGGCCAGCACGGCAAAATCGCCGATCATCCAGCCGTCAAGCGGCACTGCCCCGCCGAACGGATTGGTAATAGCCGTCAGCCGTACTCCGCCAACCACCACCGCCACGATCGCCAAGGCGCTGGCAATTAAACGCACGGCCGGACGCAAACGGTATTTATCGTCTAACAACCCGACCACGATGAGGATGACGCTCCCGATAAAAACACCGATTAAACTGGAGACCGATAAATGGGTATGCGGAAAGCGGACGGAAGAAAATAGGATGACCACGGCCATCCAAAAAGCCAAAAAAACCGCCAAACCGCCGAACAGCGGTACTGGTGAATGGTGTTTTTTACGATTGTTATCCGGTAAATCTAAAATCTGCCACTTGACCGCCAAACGGCGGACGACAAGGGCGACAATGAAAGAAATGGCGGCAGCTAAGAGAAAAAATGGCATAATCTGCCCTCAATCTTACCAAAGCCGAACGCTCTTGACAAGATAGGCTAAATATAGTAAAATCCGTCTACGCTATTCGTTTAAAAATTATCCACCCGAGGCGGACCAGCCTTGGGCTGGAAAATTATAAAAATTAAAAATTTTAACATATGTCCCATAAGAAAGCCGGCGGCTCTACACGGCTGGGCCGAGATTCACAAGCCAAGCGCTTGGGCGTCAAGGTCCACGACGGAGAAATTATCAAACCCGGCATGATAATCATCAAACAGCGCGGCACTCGGATTCATCCGGGGAAAAACGTAAAAAAAGGCAGTGATGACAGCTTGTTTTCCACGGCTAACGGAAAAGTGAAATTCAGTCAGCACAAACGCCGCCGTTTTGACGGGGCGATGAAAATGACTAAATTTGTTACCGTGGTCACCGCGTAAAAGATCATACTTAAAATTCGTCCGCCTCGGGTGGGCGAATTTTTAATTATTTGACTTAATGTATTTGCATGATATAATTGTCACATTATTAAACATTGAAATTAAAAACTATATGACCAAAAAAGCCGGTTTAATCGGAGCGATCATAGCCGCGGTAATTATACTGCTTGGCGGTGTTTTTTATTATAACTTTGTGCTTGGCCCCAAAACTACCGATGATATCGCCAAACAAACCGAAAAAGAAAATCAAAATATTAACGCCTCGATGGAAATAAATGGCAACATTGAAACAATGAACGTAAAAGAAGGCACCACGGCGTTCCAGCTGATGCAGGCGTTAAAAGAAGAGGCAAAACTTTCGTATTCCGGCAAAGACTACCCGGATATGGGATTTTTCGTTGAAGAAATAAATGGTGAGAAAAACGACTCAACAAAAAATATGTATTGGCTCTACTATGTGAACGACCAGCCGGCGACCGAGGGCATCTCCCAATACGTGCTCAAAGACGGCGACAAAATAACGTGGAAATACGAAGCCAGTAAATTTTAGATTATGTATAAATATTTAATCGCTTTTCTCTTAATTTCGCTGGGCTTTATTTGCCGTTTGCTTCCTCATCCCGCGAATTTTGCCCCGATAGCGGCCATCGCTCTTTTCGGCGGAATGTATCTACCGAAAAAATGGAGCGTGCTTGTTCCACTGGTGGCGATGCTAATCAGCGATATTTTTCTGGGATTTTACAACTTACCGATCATGGCTGCTGTTTATCTCGGATTTACCGTTACCGGCGTGCTGGGACATTTTTTAAGAGGCAAGCGCGCCTGGCGGCTCACGATTGGCGGGGCGGCCATCGGCAGTTTGATATTTTTTCTTCTTACCAACGCGGCGGTTTGGGCGTTCGGATCTTTATACAGCCATGATTTATCCGGGCTGCTACAAAGCTACTACATGGGTTTGCCGTTTTTCCGCAACAGCCTAATCGGAGACGTTATTTATACTGTGGTGCTGGTGGGCGGTTATGAAACAGCCATAGCCTGGGCCAATCACCGCGTAAAAATTAAAACTATCTAACACGCGAAATAAAAAACGCCCCGACATATATCGAGGCGTTTTTATATTTTTAATTATTTTTCAGTTCGGCAATTCCCTGTTCCAAAGTTACCGTCGGCTGCCAATTAAGCCATTGTTTAGCTAGTGAAATGTCGGCTTCGATATTTCGCATTTCACCCGGACGAGCCGGTAAATTTGTGGTCGGTCCGGTAATAAACCGGGCGATCTCGTTGACGCTAACCTGCCGGCCAGAGCCGATATTAATCGCTCGGCCGTCTATAATTGACGACTGCCACGCCTTAATATTCGCCTCCACTACATCACTAACGTGGATATAATCGCGCGTCGCTTCGCCGTCCCCCACCACGGTCATGGCCTGACCCCGTTTACGCTGATCCAAAAAAATCGGGATCACCATCGGGTAAGCGCCGGTGGCCAGTTTGCGCGGACCGAAAACATTGAAATAACGCAAACAAACCGACCCGATATTGAAAAGTTTATAAAACAATGAAAAGTATTGTTCACCAATCAACTTATGCAAACCATAGGGGCTGAGCGGCTGCGGAACGGCGGTTTCTTTAATCGGCAGCGGCTGATTCCCATAGACGGCGCAGGACGAAGAAAAAATCACTTTTTTTACGTTATTATTTTTAGCAGCGATCAAAACATTGAGTGTGCCGGTGACATTAATTTCATGGGTGCTGGCCGGGTCCTCAATGGACACCTGCAGACGCGGGTCAGCCGCCAGATGGAAGACCGCTTCAGCGCCGGCGAATATCTTATTTAACTTTTTAAGATCGCGGATATCCACTTTGAAAAATTTCGCTTTTTTATTCACGAACTCTTTGCGACCCAACATTAAATTATCCACCACCACTACTTCGTGGCCGAGCGCCACTAATTTGTCGGCCAAATGTGAGCCGATAAATCCCGCGCCGCCGGTAACGACTAATTTCATAGATTTATGATTTATGATTTCGGATTTATGACCGATTATTTAATCTGGCGGTTTTCGCGGAAGAAACCATGATGGAAATTATTTCGTTGGTTTCGTCTATTAACGGATTGACCAAGCTCTCTTTGATAAGGCCGCTTTCGATAATGAGTTCCAACCAAAAAGCACTTTCATCTGCTTCTTCTATCACTACACCAAGTTTGGCGATAAATTCTGCAGTTGACCTGGCTCTACACACAGCCCTATAATTTGCGCCGACCGATGTACCGCTTCTAACCAATTGTTTGCTTATGGCCCAACCCTCGGAATTATGGGGCAAAGCTTGAATTAACTTTATTATCCGCAAAGCGTATCTTTTGGTTCGCATTTTTAATTCCTCCTTATCCATAAAAGAACAATTTTATCTTGTTCAATCCTAAATCCGCAATCAAAAATCTACAATTCTTCGCCTTTCACGAAAGGCGAACCCACCGCGATAATATCATACCCTAAATCGGCCAATGACTCAAACTGTCCGGCCAGCATCCGGCGGCCATCCATAATTAAATAAGGCGGCGGACAATTTTTCTTAATCGCGTCTCCCAGGGTACGGAATTTCGGCCAATCGGCGAGAATCATACCGGCCTCGCTGTTTTGGAGCGCCTCATCTTCAGTATCAAAATATTTAATAATTTTCCCACGCGCGTCACTAGCCAGGTCAAACATTTTTTTGAACATCGGCATAGCGGCCGGGTCATAAATTCTGATTTCCGCCGCGCCGTCATTAATCAGCCGTTGAACAACGGCCAGCGCCGCGCTATTGCGCACGTCGTTAGTATCCCGTTTAAAGGCCACGCCGATGATAGCCACGGACCGGCCGGAAAAATTAAAATTTGCCTGGCTGGCCGCGCGCTCATAAAAATGGTTCAATTGATAGTTATTGCCGTCCAATACTCGCTGAAGATGCGCCACATCGGCGCCGGCCTCGCCCAGCTGCTTTTTTAACGACTTGGTATCTTTGATAAAACAACTACCGCCGGAAAACGCGCTGTTAAAAAATCCCCATTGGCCGATCCGTTCGTCGGACATTAAAATCGTTCGTAATTTTTCATAGGCAATGCCGGGAAACATTTCCGCCACCCGGCCGACGACATCGTAAGTATTGACCAAACGTGAAAATAAAAGAAAATTAGCCAACAATTTGCCGGCGGCCGCTTCTTTCGGATTAACTTCAATATATTGCACGCCCGGCGCGGTGGCGAACCGCTGATAAATATTTTTCATTATCGCGAAATCTTTGGCGCTCGTTCCACCAATGACGATACGATCCGGTTTAAGCGAGCCGTCAATGGCTTTGCCTTCCACTAAAAATTCCGGATTGGATACCACGCCAAAATTTTTAACCCCGGCCTCGGTGAATAAAGCGGCGGCTCGATCGGCCATGTCTATCGGCACCGTGCTCTTGTTTACCAAAACAACATACTGCGTTTGTTCGGAATTATTTCTTTTTTTAAGAGCCGCGGACAAATCGGCGGCGGCCTGGTCGTAAAAAGACAAGTCCACACCACCATCGCCTTTTTCCGGCGTGGGCAAACACATAAAAATGGCGTCGGTATAATTTAGCGCGCGTTCCACCTCGACAAAATCACCAGTAAAAGAAATTTTTTCCGCGCTTCTTACCAGCATATCGCCCAAGCCTTTCTCGAACAAGCACTGTTCAATAATATCTCGGTCTTTTGAGCCGAGCATTTTCACTCTTTCCCTATCAATATCGTAAACCAGAACTTCGTGCCCGCTGTCGGCCATCACTGCCGCCGAACAGGCGCCGACAAAACCCGCGCCAATATATATCAATTTCATATTTTTCGATAAACATTTTCCACTTCTGGCAGCATTTTGGCTAAAGAAAATTTTTGCGCGACAATGGCATTTCCGTGTTTTCCTAAATTCAGGCGCAGCTCTTTATTATTGACCAATAATAATATGGCTTCGCTAATTTGTCCAACGTCGTTTCTTACCAATATTCCGTTTGTTTTATTTACCATCTCGCTTACCCCGCCCACATCTGAGGCAATCACCGGCAAACCCACGGCCATGGCTTCTAAAATCGTATAGGGCAGTCCTTCCCAGGCGGAGACAAAAATAAACAAGTCGCTATGGGAAATTTCTTCAAAAACGCGCTGGCGAGGCAGGTCGCCCCGGAAATCTATCATAACGCCTTTATTAGCCGCGAGTTTAACGAGATAATCTCTTTTCGGACCATCGCCGATAATAATAAATTTAATTTTTTTCTTTATCTCCGGCGGTAAAAGACCGAGCGCTTTAATGGTTAATTCCGGCCGTTTCGGCTCAGCCAAACGACCGACAAAAGACAGACGAATTTCATCAGTCGGCGGGCGCGGAACTAGGGCGTGAGGCTCAATACCATTATAAATAACCGAAAACTTTTCCGCCGGCGCTAAACGATATTTTAAACCGAGCTGTTTAACAAATTCGGCCACACAAATATACGCGTCCGTGTATTTTGCCGTCATTTTTTCCGCGAGCAATACGGCACAACGGATAAACGGGTTCATGCCAAGGTTGAAACCCCAGCCATGAGCGGTATAGACTGTTTTGATTTTCCCCTTAATCGCCCACCGGCCCAAAAAAGCAGCGGCCGAACTATGACAATGGACGATGTCGGGCCGGAAATTGGCCACGCTTTTTTTAATTTCTTTTATCGCCTTAAATATTCGGAACGGATTGGGACTGTTGGAAAAATATTTATTTTGTTGATAATCAACGCCGAGGTTCGCGCATTCATTTTTCAACCAGCCCGCGCCGCCGCCCATCACTAATATGTCGTGGCCGCTGGCCTTAAAATAACGGCAAAGATCGGCCAGGTGCGTTTGCGCCCCGCCGGCTTCGGATTTAGTAATGAGATAAAAAATTTTCATTTTAAAAACTTTTTAATTTATTTATCAGCTTTAATCCGCCGAAATAAACCATGACGTATTTCAAGCGCCATCTCCAGCCGGCCAAAAAATAATTCGGATAATTACTTTTGTGTTTTTTGATTACATTCAAAGAGGCTTTTATCTGCTTTAAATTATTTTTTTGCGTGGCTCCTGACTGATTCAGCAGATACCCGACGGAAAAATCCGCCAAATTAGCCAGCTCATATTTTTCGCCCAAGCGCAACCACAAACCATAGTCCTCAGCCAATTTTTCGTCTGCCCGATAATTACCGCACTGCGCGGCCGCATTTTTTCTAAACATCACGCTCGAATGGACAAAACAATTTTTGGTCAACAGCTGTTTTTTGATGGCGCCATTTTTCTCCGGAAAAATTATTTTAAAAAGTTCTCGCCCTGGCGCGTCAAACACTTTCGCCATAGTTCCCACCAAAGCGCAACTGGCGTTTTTATCCAAAAAATCAACTTGTTTTTGTAATTTATCCTTGTCAGACCAAAAATCATCTCCATCCAAACGAGCGATGTATTCTCCTCTGGCCAACGCCAATCCCCTGTTTAAGTTGTGAACCAAGCCCTTATTGTCAGAATTTTTTAAATAAATAATTCTTTGGTCGGCGAGGCTTTCGGCGACACGCTCCGTGTCATCCGAAGAGTTATCATTTATTAAAATCAATTCCCAATCTAAAAAACTCTGCGTTTTGACGCTCTCAACCGCTTTGGCCAGACTGGCAGCGACATTATAGGCGGGCATGATAATGGAAACTTTCGGCATATTTCAAAATATTAACCAATTCCCCGGAATAATATCGTGGCGGTTGGCTCCATCATTTCTAAACCATTTTTTCGGCGCAATGACAATTTTATCCGGATTTTTATTCAACCACGCTCCCCACCAGCTAAAAGCGCTGTTGGCCGTGATATTATCTTGGCAGTTAGCCATCAAGATCAACTCTTCGTAATCCTTTATTTCCGGCGAAGAAACGAAAATTAAATCACTTTCTTTCAAATTATCTTTTGCCCAAGAGATATCGTCGGAAAAGACGAAAAAAACTGTGCTTTGATTCTTACTCTTCAGGTAGCCAATCGCTCGTTCATAGTAATCGAGCGAACAGGTGCCGTGGTGGGCGCTAGCAGCGGCTCGGCTGACATAATCACCGCGACGAATATGAATGGACGCCGAGGGCGCGCTTTGAATTTTTGCCACAAAAGCTTCGGCCGGGTCAGAAATTTTATCGCGTAAAGAAAAATCTTTCAACAGGGTCTCGCGGATATTTTTAAAATATTTTTCCGTTTGCCAAAATCCTTCCAAATAAGCGTCGCCGGTGATTTCCATTACCCTGTCGTCATAAGAATTCGCCCGCTTTTCCAAATAATGCGTTTTTTTGACCAAGCCTATTTTTTTAAAAAAAATGTTTTTTGTTTTTAGTTTATCTATTTCTGTTTGGCTGGCAAATTTTTCTTTGATATTAAAAACGCCCAGCGCATATTGGCGAGGTGTTATCCCCTCTTGGTTCCCGGCGTAATTCGTAACATCTAATTTTAGCTCATCATTATTTTTAAGCGACAAACTCCGGCCCAAAGAATACTGGAACATTTGGTTGCCCAAACCGCCGATTAATTTCGTAATAATCATATATTGTTTTTGCTAAACCAAAAACAGCCGCAGGCGTATCTTTCTTTCGACCAAACGCTTTTATCGGGATTAATCATTAAGCCCCCGGATTTTTCCGGAATAAGCGCGAATTCTTTGAGCTCTAAACCGCTAAAATATTCTTTAATTAAATCGGGCGTGTAAATACGGTGGGCGTTGAATTCTATTCTCGATTGACCGCTGACCGGCGCGACAAAAAATAAATTGCCGCCCGGCGCCAGCACGCGTTTTAACTCCGCGATGGCTTTTAAATCCCCCGCCGGGTCAAGCGGCTCGCCGTAACGACCCAAACCGACATGTTCCACCACGTGCAGGCACGATAAAGAAGCTACACTGTTATCGGTAAAAGGCAATTTCAATAAATCGGCCGACAAGCAATCCAGATTATTTAATTGTAAATCCGCCGGACGATAATCATAAAATTTTACCGGCACAAAAGCGGAAACAATTCCGGCAAAATACAAACTGGAAGAAATGTCCGTGTGTAGCGCGGGCAGCGTGGCTTTTATTTTTCTCGCCGCCCAAGCCGTGTGATAAACATAGTGGCGATCAAAACCAGTTTTAATTGTTTTATCTTTTATTTGCGGATAAAAATCTTTAACGGCCAGAGCAAAACGGCGTTCGGTGTCAAGCTTTTTAAAACGCCAATAATCGGCCAGGACAAACGGCGACAAAACCAAGCGGATTATTTTTTTAATAATTTTTTTCACATCTAACTACTTAACTTTTGAAGATAGGTCCAGAACAAAATTTACTCCGTCGTCATAAATACGTTTTCTTGTTTCGCCTAATTCTTTCAAAGAATCGTGGAGATTGAGGGTGTCTTTGATTTCCGTTCGTTGCCATACGTTGGTTGTGCTCTTGAGCGTATTTAGCAACAACTCCGAGCGTGGAAATAAACATTCGGTTGAATAAGAATAAGCGACATAACGAATATTTTTTGACAAAAGATACTCAGCCAACGCCTCGCTTCCTTTAAAATAAGGCAAGCCGGGAGGCAAAGACGCGCCGCCGGGTAAATCTATAATATAGACCGGGTTGCGCGTAAAATCGAGCAAGAAAGGTTTTTCCAGTCGGGCCAACAGTATTTCCCCCGCCGGAGTTGCTTCTTGCATTTTTTGATAACCGGACTTTTCTCGCGCAGTAAAAGTTGAACTACCGCCGGAACTTTGGATGTCATCAAAAAAATCGTTGAATGACGAGGTTTGGTTGCCGAGCAGGCGACCATAGACGATTTTTAAATTCCCCTTAATACCGTTGAAAAAATCCAACATGCCGGCGCCAAAAATAATCGCCACGACAAGCAAAGCGATTTGTTCATATTTCCATGAAGTCAGCCGCCCTTGGAAACTGCTGCTTTTCCCGACAAAATTCGCTAAAAGTAAGATGATCGCGGCTACAATGAAAGGAAAAACATAGCGATAGACGCCGAGGCCGGCGAGCATAAACGCGCAAACTGTCACACCCAAGACGGTCGCCCACAAAAAAAATTTTAAACGCTGGCGCAATTTCTCATCGGACGGAACAGACCGCCAAAACCAAAGGATAAATAGAAACAAGACAACGAACAAAACATTGGCCAACTGATATAGCAAATTGAGCGCATTGGCGTAAGAAAGCTCAGAATAGGGCGACATGGCGCTGTCATAAGCCGTACCATAAAATCCTTTGCCAAAAACCGGATAAAGCAGGGTGCCGGAGGAATGATACATGGAAAGCATCCAGGGTAAGAGGGCGACGAAAACCAAGAACGAAGAGAAAATAAAAAGTTTTATAGTAGTCAATCTTTCTTTTTTGGTGGCGGATTCTTTATAAAGAATAATGTAATAAAAAATAAAATAGAAAACGCAAGCCGTGATCGCGGTGAACTTCAGAGAGCATAACGCGGCCGCGACCATGGCCAATAGTGCCGCCCGATGCCAAATTGGCTCCGATTCTGTTGGTTCTTTAAAAAAAGTTAACTCCAATAAAACTATGAATAAAACAATGGCGGTTATCTGACCGGTGATGTTAACGAGAGGTAACGGAAAAAGCATCAGGGAACCAACCGCCAACGCGGCCGTTCTCGGGGAGAAATTATATTTTCTAAATAAACCCCAAACCAATAAAATCAAAATCAGCCAGCTCACACCGCGATCCACCAAGTGCAAATAATCAAAAGGCAGGGCGGCTAAAACAAAGGTGTCCAAAAACGATTGCCCGCCAAAGGAAGTGGCCATCCGGCGTTCGCTAAAAGGGTCGTCGCCTAAATGCCCGGTCTGAATCATTTTCGCCGGAAACACAAAATAAGCCTGGTAATCATCACTGGGATTAAAGGAAGAAAACGTAGCGACCGCATACTGGAAAATAAATAAAAGCAGAATTCCCACCGCGAGACAAGCAAATATTTTGTCTCGTGCCAGCTCACGCCATCCTTGGACGACACCGCCGATGGTTTCATGGAAATTTAAAATTATAAAAAACAATAGCAGAACCAGCCCGAGGCCAAGATAAACTAAAATCGTTCGTGAAGAAATCAGCAAAAATAAATTCATTAATCCACCGAACACGGCGCTAAAGGCCACGCCGAGCGCGGCTTTCATCCCCCAATGCGCCTCTTTATTTATCCGAAAAAAATAACTAACGGCCCAGCCCCAACCGGTCAGGGAGAGAACAATGGCAATACCCCACAAGAGAGCGAACAGGTTCATTTTAAGCATAATTTACGATTAAAAAGCGGCAGAAACATTTTTCTCAAATTTCGCGTACTTTTTTATTCCGAGCTTATGCAATCTATATTGACAAACGGTTTTAAATATCAAAGCGGCGTATTTCATACCGTTCACATAACAAATTTCGTCGCCATAATATGTCGGAACCGGTACTTCCACTATTCTGAAACCATGATCCAAAAACTGGATAATTATTTCACTGTCAAAATGATAATCATCTGTATCCTCTTTTAAAGGAATCTGGCTGAGGGCTTTAACCGAATAAGCCCGATAACCTGAATGCCACTCAGATAAATGCCCGCCGGTCATCACGTTTTCAAAGAAAGTAAGGATTTTGTTACCGATAAATTTGTACAATGGCATGCCGCCCTTGCGCGCCGCGCCTTTAACCAGCATGCGCGAACCAAAAACCGCCTCTACCCTATCTTCCAAAAGCGGGCTGATTATTTCCGGCAATGCTTCGGGCGCGTATTGTCCGTCGCCGTGCAGCATCACCACGATATCATAACCTCTTTTGATCGCGTAATCATAGCCGCGTTTTTGATTGCCGCCATAACCCAAATTGGCATGATTGCGAAAAATTGACAGTTTTTCAAAACCGTTTTCTCTTTTCCATTCCTCGACCACTAAATTAGTATTATCCGGCGAATGGTTGTCAAAAACAAAAATTTCCTCCACCATTTCTTTGGTGTCAGCGGGAATTCTATCCAATACCTTGGTAATTGTTGATGCGGCATTATACGCGACAATCAGTAAGGCGATCCTTTTTTTATTCATAATAAAAGACTATTTTTGTTGATAAATAGAAGCAGAAGTATTTTTTTCGAATTTCGCGTACTTTTTTATTCCGAACTTGTGCAATTTATATTGGCAAATAATCTTAAAAAGATTAGCGGCGTATTTCATACCATTCACATAACAAATTTCGTCACCGTAATATGTCGGAACCGGTACTTCCACTATTCTGAAATTATGATCCAAAAACTGGATAATTATTTCACTGTCAAAATGAAAATCGTTCGTGTTCTCTTGCAAGGGAACCGCGGCCAAGGCCTTGGTGGCGTAAGCTCGATAACCGGAGTGCCATTCGGATAGATGCGCGCCGGTCGCCCAATTTTCAAAAAAAGTCAGCACTTTGTTACCTACATATTTATATAGGGGCATGCCACCGCGCCGCGCCGCGCCTTTAACCAACATACGCGAACCAAAGACGGCTTCGGCCCGATCGGCGATCAACGGCGCCAAAATTTCCGGCAATGCTTCGGGCGCGTATTGTCCGTCGCCGTGCAGCATCACCACGATGTCATAACCTCTTTTGACCGCGTAATCATAGCCGCGTTTTTGATTGCCGCCGTAACCCAAATTAACTGGGTTGCGGAAAACAGTCAACTTTTCCAAGCCGGTTTTTCTCTTCCACTCTTCAGCTACTAAGTGGGTATCATCTTTGGAAGCATCGTCAAAAACAAAAATTTCTTCCACCATTTCTTTAACTTCCGTCGGAATACGGTCCAGTACCCGGCTGATGGTGGTGGTGGCGTTATAAGCGATAACAAAAATGGCAATTTTCTTTTTGTCCATACGACTATTTTATTTAAAATAACTGCTTTTTTTTTACTCGACAAATTATTTCGTAAGAATCGAAAAGATTCAGCGGGATAATTATTTTTTTCAATATCGCCGGGGGTTTGAATCTTAAGATTTTCGGCAGATATTGGCCCGCTCTCTCCAAAAAATAACTCAGAGTAAAATACCAATTCGGCCGACTCGTCTTCACCAATTCAAAACCGGCTTTATCCAACAATAATTTAAGCGTCTGTAAATTAAAATAATTAATGTGCGCGATACGGTAATCCCACCATTTCCAACCCATAATTTTTGCAAAAAATGAACCCACATCCGGTGTCGTCAAAAGCAGGAACCCGTCGTCTTTTAAAACAGCTTTGACGTTTAACAATACACCGACCGGATCATCCACGTGCTCAATTACATCAACTAGAGTCGCGACATCATATCCGGTCCCCGCGTCCGGATGCGGTAGGGTGCCCAAAAGTACCGGCAATTTAAGTTCAACCGCTCTTTGTTGCAGCCAAACCGATGGTTCTACGCCGACGGCGTTATAACCAACCCTCTGCGCCTTTTCCACTAAAATGCCGCTACCGGCGCCAATATCAATCAACCGGCCGGCTGGCACATATTTTTTTAAACCAGCGAGAATTTTTTTAGCTTGAAGGCCCCGCGGTTCTCTGGTATTTTCGTATTCCACATCTTCCAGCCCTTCGTAATAACGTCCGATTTCAGCCGTGTCCAAATTTTGTAAAAACCCGCAATCACCGCAACTAAACAAATCCAGCGACTGACCATAGTGGGAATCGGTGATAGAAAAATTAACGCTGCTCAACTCGGTTGTCAGGTCGGATTTTTTGGCTAAAACCAGTTTATTAGAGCCGCATAACCGGCACTTTTTATCGCTCGGTGGCGAGGCCATATCGTTCATATTTATTTTTTTACCGATAGATCTAACATGAAATTCTTACCATCATCATATAATACTTTTCGGTTTTTGTATAATTCCATTAAATTATCTTGGAAATCAAAACTATGCTCAGTTTCGGCCCGAAGCCAGGGATTAACATGGACCCGCAACATGCCGCTGTTCGCCTCTTTGGTAAAATTAGCTTCATTGCCGTAGGAATAAGCCACATATTTCACCCCGACCGACAATAAATAATCGGCCATTTTTTCACTCCCTTCTCTAAAAGGCAACCCCGGCGGCAAACTGGACCCTCCGGGTAAATCAATTATAAAAATGTTATTCCTCTTAAAATCAAACAAGAAATTTCTGTCTAATCTGGCTAAAATAATTTCCTGAGGCGGCACAGAGTTTTGCAGACTTTTATATTGACCCAATTCCTCGGCGCTAATCATCTCCGTGTTCAACAGGCCGATTTTTACGCCATTATCAAAACTAATGTTCCTTTCAAATTCACCCTCCCAAACAATCGCCTTCTGAATATAAACACCGAGCATAAAAACGGCCACCATCATGGCATAAATGGAATATTTACCAACGTCATTGAGGACGCTCTTGTTTTCTTTTAACAAAGAGACTAGGAGAATTAAAATGGTGGGCACGACAAAAGAAAATATATAATAACCCAGCGAATAAGCGCCGACACCATAAATCACAGCCGCGATACCGACTAAGGAACTGACAAAAATGCACAGCAACATCCGCCTGTTGACGTTGGTATTTTTAAATGTCAAATAACCTAAAATAATAAGGGGTAAAGTAACATTCAAGCAAGCGAAAATTTCCACTGCGACCCTAATAATGCTATACACGTTGAGGGTCAAGTGTGGCCCGGCAAAATTGCCGTAACTCGCGCCGTGATATCCCGCGCCCAAAAACGGATAAAATAAAGTACCGGAAGATTCAAGCATGGAAATCATCCAGGGTACCAGGGCGACGGCAAAAAGCGCCAAAACTAACAACGCGTTAAGCAGAATAATTTTTTTATTCTGACGATAAAAAGTCAGGCAAAAAAAGCAGCAGAACAAGAAGGCCGCCGGAATAATTAGGTTTGTTTTAAGAACAACCAGAGCGGATACCGTCAAACAAAGAACGGCGGTCAATTGCGACCTGCTTAAATCCCGGGTAAAACACAGTATTCTAAAAATGGCAAAGAAGAAAGCCGCGGCCAATAAAAAGCAGGTTGCATTAACGCTCGGACTGGGTATGATGGACACTAAAAAGATAATCAGCAAAGACGCGTTTTTATTTAATTTAGCGTCTTTAAAACATTCGAGTAACAATATTATCAGTAACAAGAGGCCGATGCCGTTATCCACCAAATGGAGATTTTTAAACGAAGCGAAAGATAACACGGTCGCGTTTAGCAGGTGGCCGCCGCCCAAAGATGGAGCTATTCTTCTCTCGCTAAAAGGATCCTCGCCTAAATGGCCGGTTTGAATCATCTTCGCCGGAAAAACCAAATAGCCGTGATAGTCGTCGCTCCCGTGAAAAGGAAAAAATGACACAGCCGTGGCGTATCTGGCTAAAATTATCAGAAAGACAACGGCCGCCACGGCGGCAAATTTTTTATTATTCTTAATAAAGGCCCAGACACCGATTAAATAACCGACGGTTGTTTTTATATTTTTTATAAACAAACCAAGCGTTACCAATAAACCAAGAGACAAAAGGCTCCAAAGCGTTGTTCTTGAAATCATTTCAAAAAGATTGAGGTAACCGCCGATAATCATAAAAATGGCCACGCCCAAAATAACATATAAACCGAAATCAAGACGCTTTTTATTAAAAAATAAAAAAGTTACTATCTGACCAAGGCCGGCAAAAGCCAGGAGTAGCGCCAGGCCGGCGAAAAATACGAGGAAATATGATGACATATTAATTTGGTTGAATTAGTTTAATAAAATTTTCGGCGCATTTACGGTCGATCAAATTTTCCCGCACATAATCACGCGCGGAAAAATTATCCAAACTATCCATAAAAATTTGTAAACGCTTTTTGAAATCGTCAGTACCGGAAAAAAACATTCCCGATCGCGCGCTTAAATACGGCGCGCTAATCACCGGATCGCGCCATCGATAGTGTTCGAACCGACAACTTCCGCCATTCCATACGAGAGTCGGCACGTTTCTCGCCCAGGCCTCTTGCAGAGCCAATCCCTGGCTTTCCGATTCGGAAACATAGACCATGAATTTAGCTCCGGCCAGTAATCTATGATAGTCTTTTTGTTTAAAATGTCCATAGGTAAGGACATCTATTTTAATGGGTAAATTCTTCAATTCTTTCAAAATATGGCCGGGCAATTTGTCATCCGAACAATTCTTAAAATATACCACGGCGCCGACCCGGTCGGTTTCATTCAAATTTTCCGGTAAGGCCACTCCCGCCGGCCACACCTTAATTTTATCCGCTAAAAAAGGGCTGATTGATAAATAAAAATCTCTGACCCAATCGGATGGCTGTAATATCAAATCAATTTCCGGGGTGTTAATTATGCCGTTAAAATCATCGGGCCCCACGACTAGATTCGGCCCGGCCACCAATTTTTTAAATTTGCCCGCCTTTTTTTCTTTAATCGCCCACTGCAGTGCCACGATACTACCGTTCACAAAAACCGTATCCCCCGTTTTAATCTCTGCAATTTTAGGATTGATCAGATATGGATATTTTAATTCGTTTAAACCACGCAGCAAACTTCTCAGAACTGCTTCCGGCCCCCTATTTTTATTTAATAATTTTTTAATCACGCCACGATAGACTTCTTGAGAAAAAAATCCGGCGCTTGGTGATTTTGTTAAAATAATTAAAGACATTTTGAGTGGCTCAAATAAATTAGGCCCGCGATTTTTTAGTCTTACTTTTTACAAAATATCTAATTTTAAAATCTTCTAAAAATTTAATCATTTTAAATGGACGATATAATCTCGCCAAAAATTTCTTTATGGCGTTTCGCCTTTTAATATATTTTGCTACAATTTTCTCGTATTTTTCCAATTCAACTGCTTTCGCGGGATTGATATTTCTCCGCCCGGCCGAATTAAACGGTTGATCTATGATGTGTTTTAAAAATTCCTCGAAACCCATTCTCACGGCGGCAAAATTATAGCCCGGTACAGTTACCGGCTCATTAATAATGCTCAAATATAAGTCATCATTATTATCGACTTCCTTAACTCGTTCTACTACTTGATCGAAAGTAGCATAACGGTGACAATTGATAAAGCGTTTTTCGTTAAACTCTTTACCTATTTCAGGATTACCCCAATAAATCGGGATCGTTCTTGCCGCCAATGAACTAACTATTTTTTCTGTGGTATATCCAAAATTGGAAGAATTTTCGAAAGCAACGGAAAATTTATGTTTTGTCTCAAATTCTAATTTATTCTCCACTCTACGACCAATATTATTCAGACAGCGACCGCCAGCATTTACTTTTTTATAGTTACTTAGTTTATCGAAAAAAATTTTTCGGGCTGGACCGGCGAGATAATTTGAATAAACAAAACTGCAAAAATCCGTTTTCTTTAATAAATCCTGTTTAGTAAACCGATTCGTTTCTTTAAAATCGGTATCAATACCCAAAGCCAGCTCATCCCTGTGGTAAAAAACATCTATTAAATACCACGGCAGCCTATAATATCTATCTCGAAAATTTAAATAATCATAGCCAACGGCGTAGTCACACAAATTAAAATTGGGGTGAACATTCTCTCCGGTATAAAATATTTTTATACAACCATCATATTTTAAGTGTTGAAAAGATGAATCATTAAAAAATACATATTCCGGTTTTTCTGAAAATTCAACATCGTAATATTTTTTTAATATTTTATAAATAAAATGCTCTCGTAACTCATCGTCGCGCTTATTAAATTCGCAAATTTTGATTCGAATTTTTTTCATATTATTTTATAATCGCGATAATTTGGTTCAAATATTTTTCGTCCCGGCACTCTTCGGGGTTGCGCTCGTTAATTTCATTAAAATATTTAAACGGCACTTTTACTTGTTTATCCGCTTTGCGCGAAAACATTTCATACTCCATATCTATGTGGCCGATATCAATCACGCGATACCCTAATTTAAACAAATCATAAGCCAAAACTTTAGCCGTAGGTCCCAATGAAATTAATATCAATTTATCTTTACCGATTTTTATTACCTCATTTTTTATGGCTTCATACTTATCGTAAGCGTCGGTTGGCGGACACAATATCCGTTGCAAGGATTTAACATTATCAAATAAATTGTTCCCCACACCCAAACGGCTTTTCTCGCCTTCAATCAAAACCACATCCTTATCTTCCCAAATGGAGAATAATTTTTTAAATCTTTCCGCGGCTTTGGATTTATCTTTGAACGCCAAATAAAAGCGCGTCATTCCGGTATTGCCATATGTTCGATCAAACGATAACGCACTTTTCCAGGCCGGCCCGTATCTATATATATGATGTACGCCAAACCGATAAGCGTAATATTCCTGCCAATCCTGTCTTTCCCACATATCCGGAAGCGTAAATAAAAGGCCGTTAACATCGGTTTTTAAAATCATTTCCAACTTTGCCGCCAAATCGGCATCGTATCGTTGGAAACCTAAATCCAAACCGTCGATCAAAGAAATCTCACCGTCGCCAAAGCGTATCACGGAGAGATTTTTCTGAATTATTAGATCAATGGTGTCATCCACTGACAATACACGGGGGCGTTTACGATTCGGCCGAAAATAGATATTGAAATAATATAAAGCAAAAGCCAGACGCCAACCGATTATTTGGCGAATTTTTAACGGCGTGACGCCTCTTATTGTCTGAACAATTGATTGGATTAACGTTCTTTTCATAAAATACCCGGAACTTCTAATCAAAATCTTTTAACATTTTTTCCTTTAACACGCTGTAATTTCCCTCTATTGATTCTAAAGAAATTCCTCTCTCCAATTCATACAATCTCGCGTAAGACATTAATCTGAAAAAGGAATAACTTAAAACAATAATCAAGCCCAGAGAGCCATTTTTTAAACTTTTTCTATATATCCACCAATATCTGATCATGCCCGCCAACATTCTAAGAACACTAAACTTTTTACCGCGACGATACTTCTCCAGCGCTTCCTCCTCAGCATAGCGCCAGTGGCTACCGACAAACTTACCTATATTATAAACACTGAAATGCTTTAAAGCGAATTCTTCTTTATCCGGCAACTTCAAGATTTGCTTTTTAGTGCCTAAAAATTTCCCCATGCCGTGGATATTATTCTGACTGTAGTCCATAAAATCTTTATGGTAAAAGAAGGGCGAATATCCTTTATGCGCGTAATGTCGCGTATTGCCCCAAAGATAGGTATAAAGCGGGATCAGCACCATTTTTACTTTATTCTGCATCGAAATTTCCGTCAGTTTTTCTAATAAACTTTTCGGTGCCAAATTATCAACATAGCCCCAATAAATCCAATCGGTCTGAATTTTTCTTTTAATAAATTCGAAATTTTCTTGTGTTTCCACCTGAGGCTTGTCACTGAACGGACGCAAAACAAACTGCGCCCCGGCCTTTTCGCATAGTTCCTTAGTTTGGTCGGTGCTACCGCCATCCAAAACGATAACCGCCCCATAATTTTTAAGGTTCCTGATAGCGTATAAAATTCTTTTCTCTTCGTTGCGCGCGAAAAGCACAAAAGTAATATTACTCATAAAGTTAGTTAAAAATATCGCGAAAAAAATCTACCGTTTGACGGAATCCTTCGCGCCAATTAGTAGCGGCTTGCCAATCAATTTTTTTATTATTTGACAAATCCGCGTGAGAATCCATTATTTCATCTTTTCGGTAGTCCAATTTACCGAATTGTAAAGACGTTCCACTGTTCGTAATTTCTTTCAAATATTCCACGGCTTCCTTAATAGAAACAGAGCCGCCGCTGCCGATGCCGAATTCTTCAAAATTTGATAAATTGCTTTGGTGGGTATGCGCGTTAAAAAACGCTTGAGCCACATCGTTAACGAACACGAAGTCGCGTTTTTGTTCACCGTTTGTTAACGGAATATTTTCAACTTCATTCAACAACTCTTTAACAATGGAGGGGACAAATTTTTTCAGGCCATCATTCGGTCCATACATCTGTTCTATTCTTAAATTAAAAAATTTCATTTTGAGATATCTCGTGGCGCGTTTCGCAATGACTAAAAAATTTTTCTTAGTTTCAACATAATAATTTTCGTTATTCTCAAAAAGTATTTTTTCGTTAAAAAAAGTGTCGGCATTTATAAAACAGCCCACCTTCGCTTTTTCGCCAGCTACTAAAAGGCGGAGGGGAAGAAGTAAATTTGCTTCTGCTATCTCCGACCACGCCTCCCTCTCCCTGCCATAACAGGTGGCTACGTGAATAATAGTACTGACATCGTATTGGGAAAAACATTTTTCCACCTCAAATTTATCTAAAGATACCACAACTAACCCAGGGTGATTGGCAAACTTTTTAAGACGCGACGACGAAGAATCGTCGCGAGCCAAAATAACCGTGCGATAGCCGTTGGCCAAAAATAATTCCACTATTTTCGAACCAAGGAAGCCGGTGCCGCCAGTTATTAAAATGGTTTGCATATAATAAAATTATTTTCTTAATCCAATTACTCGTAAAGTGGCCTTGGCTAATTCTTTAAAGGCTACCCAGCAACTGTGCCACAAAAAAAACGCCTCTACTCGATAACGCGGTATATCTAAGTCGTAAAAATCGCTGATCCATAGAATACTTTTAATAGTCGCGCGGTTACGCTTTAAATTGGTTTCCAACCCCGTATACGAATCCCAGCGCAAGTTGTCATTTCGTGTTTTGATTAATGGCTCCGCTAATAACGCAAACCTGCTATCTTTAAAAACATTTAACAAAATAAAAAAATGAACAATGTTGGTGCCAATAAAAATTTCTTTATTGGCAAAATTTGTCCAAGCTTTTCGGAAAAAAAGCTGCGTAGACATGCTGCTAAAAAATCCCACTAAATCCATATAATTTTTAATGGATTTAACAAAATCTGACAAATTGGGATAGACGATATCTTGAGTGATCTGATGATTAGGGAAGGGTAGGACGGGGTTTTTCAGCCAATGGTCATAGCCCCAACAATTAAGCATGAGGTACGGAGCTCTGATCGTTTTAATTTTTTGAATTATGACTGAAAAACTTTCCGGGAAAAAAGCGTCGTCGTCGCCAATGGTTAGACAATATTCTCCCGAACTTTTCTCTACTGCTTTTAATAAATTGCGATCAAAACCTATATTTTTTTCATTTCTAAAAAATTTAATATTACTAAATTTCTTTTGGAAACTTTCTACCAGGGAGGCGGTTCCGTCCGTACTGGCGTTGTCGCAAATCACAACTTCGACCTGTTCGAACAGATCTCTGTCTTTAAACTGAGAAACGATACTTTCTAAATTTTCTTTTAGGCACTCCGCCCGATTAAGGGTGGGTATACAGATGCTTAAGACCGGATTTTCCATAAATATTATAAAATTGATTGCATAAATTTCGAAAAATGACCATTATGATAAATTTATTCAATATATCGTTCTTTAATTTTATGCTGGCCGTGAAAAAATTTCCCCCCTTTTCTTCCATACCAAATAATTTCTCTGGCATAAGAGGGTAAATCTCCGCCGAATTCTTCAATATCATGAAAAAGGAGCTTATTTTTTTTATAAACCAAACTGGGTTTATCGGTTCCACGATAAAACTCATTAAAATACTTGTTGAAATCCCAATTTAAATCCAATTCCGAGGCAGAACGGCGAAAAGGATCAATCAACATTTTGGCGGAATATTTTATGAGATCGGAAATTTTTTCCTCTTCCTCTTTTCCAAAGTACGATGACAGATATTTTTTTAATTCTTCATAAAATCTTTCTTTGGCTACGATGATATTGAGAAATGAGCCTTCTTCCGTGGGCCAGCTAATGGCGCCAAATTTTTCAATCACGAATTCCCAGCTTCCACCGTTTATAACACCGTCGATAATACGGGAAATTAGGTTCACTTCACGGCCAATAATAGACCCCGGAGAATTCTCGCCGTGTTTTATTAAATCATTATAAAATTGCGCATAAGAAATAGAGCGCTCATTGTGAGCGAATATGGCGGCGTGTTGCGTTAAGCCTAAACAATGAAAGCACTGAACGGCCCAAGAAAAAATACACGATTTTTTCCAATCTTCCGTAGACATCGCATTTGTGCCAATCACAATTTCATCATACTCCTGAATATTATTCGCGCTGGGCACGGAATGAGAGAGGACGGCGGGTACACGCACGGATTTGATGCCGTAAAATTCTTTATATTTTTTATCACCCATCAAAGAATTGGGTAAAATTTCGCAATTATACACGTTGATTGAGCTGTGTTGTCCGTTTACCAAAAGAGTATCGAGCCCGGCGCAAAAAGTATCGCGAGATTCGTTAGGTAATCCTAAAATAATTTCCGTGTAAGTTGAGATATTCTCGTTGTTATATTGCCGGAGTAGCTCCTTGAAATTGTCTATGCGCAAGTTGATTCTTCCCACCGCCTTTAGAGTTTCGGCGTTTAAACTCTGAAATGACAGAGTGACACCCTTGCACATTTTATTTTCATTAAGCTTTTTATTCATTTCAAAAATAGCCTGATTGCTATTTTTAGCATAAGCGGTTCTAAATTTCTTCGGAAAATCGTATTTATTTTTAATTTCAATAAACTTATCAACAAAATCGTTGTCTCGTTGCAAAATACCGAAATTCGAATCACACCCCATAACAAATTCAATTTTATTTTTACCGAACCACTCTATTTCGTCCTTCACTCGCTGTTCGTCAAAAGGGACGATGGTTTTGCAATTTGTTAGGGGCGACCCCCAATCACAATAGGCGCAGCCATATGGGCAGCCCCGATTGGTTTCCAAACTGGCGGTAAAAGAATAAGGTAGTTTTATTATGCCATCAAAAACTCCGCTTAAATACGGGGACGGAATTTTATTGATATTAATTTTTTTCTGTTCTTTCTTAGTTTTAAAGGTTTCTCCACCCAAGTTAACGCTCAAATTGCTAATTCTGCGAAAATCTTTACCGGGCGAGAGAAGAGCTAATAATATTTCAGCGAAAGCAACCTCTCCATCACCATGTACTAAAATATCAACATAATTATGCCGCGCGAAAAAATTTTCTGATTCAAAAGGAATCTGGTGGCCGCCAAACACCACCAAACAGCTCGGATATTTGGATTTTACCGCCTCTGCTAATTTTTTATTATACTCGAAATTCCAAATATACGAAGATAGGCCCAGAACCTTCGGATCGTTCAATTTCTTCACCACAATCTCAATATCTTCTTTTAAAAATAAAGGGGGGTTAAATTCGAAATTCTCTCTCAAACCATCAATCGAGAGGCAATAGCTCGCAATCATGCCGACAGAATAAGGCAAAAAGACGTTGTTGCCGTATTTGTCGCCAACCTGTCCCAAATAAACGTTTCTTTTTTCCATAGTTTAACTTGCGCAATCTAAATTTTTACGGACAACTCAATAAAATCGTTCAAATTATCCGCGATATAATCAATCATTTCTCGATTAATCAACGGACCGACACCGATCCAAAAACTGTTCGCCATGATAAAATCGGTGTTTTGCAGCGCTTCAGCGATCCGATGACCGCAATTATCGCCAATAAAATACGGTTGTTTAGTAATATTCCCCGCAAAAAGTAATCTGGTGCCGATTTTTTTATCATTTAAATATTTCAATAATTTCGTTCTGTCAATCCCTGTGTTTTCTTTGATGGTTAATATAAATCCGAACCAACTGGGATTAGCGCTCGGTAGACATCGGGGTAAAATAAAATAGTTATTAAACCTGCTTAACTGTTCTGATAAAAATTTAAAATTTTCACGTCGCTTGCTAACAAAAGTGTTTATTTTTTTCATTTGGGCCAAACCCAACGCCGCCTGGATATCGGTCATTTTTAAATTATATCCCATCTCGCTATAAATATACTTGTGGTCATAGCCGTGAGGTAAATTACCCAATTGCCAATTAAATCTGTTTTTGCAGGTGTCATCTTTTCCGGTTGGACACCAGCAATCTCTCCCCCAATCTCTAAAAGATCTGATGATTTTATTTAGCAAAGCATCGTTCGTCAGCACCGCTCCGCCTTCGGCGGTAGTGATATGGTGGGCGGGATAAAAACTCAGGGTTGAAATATGGCCATAACTACCGGTTTTTTTCTGTTTATATTCCGAACCCAAAGCATCGCAGTTGTCTTCGATGAGCCACAACTTTTTTTCTTCGCAGAATTTAGCGACGCTATCGATTTCGTATGGATTACCCAGAGTATGAGCGATGAAGACGGCTTTTGTTTTTTCAGAAAAAGCTTTTTTGATAGATTCTAAACTTGGATTATAGGAACCGATTTCCACGTCTACAAATACCGGAATCAACCCGTTCTGTATAATCGGATTAATCGTCGTGGGAAAACCGGCGGCGACGGTAATCACTTCGTCACCCGGTTTTAATCTTTTGCTTTCCGGTAACTTTTTCGAGGTGAGCGCGGTTAAGGCCAATAGATTCGCCGATGATCCGGAATTAACCAAGGAACAAAAATTAACTCCAACGTAGGAAGCCAGCTCCGATTCTAACCTCGCCGAATACTCGCCTTCCGTCCACCAACCTTCCAATACCGCTTCAATCGCCAGAATTAACTCCTGCTCATCGAAAACCTTACCTGAAATAGGCACGGCCGATTGTCCGGGGATAAATTTTTTTTCGGGAAACCTTTCTTTAAATTCCTGAATTATGTTTTTTTTCAATTCGTCTCTCATATTATTTATCAGATAAAAAATTTATTAATATCCAACTTTTGGCATATCTTTTCGTAGTATGCGAACATCTCGGCAATCGCCTCTCGAAAATCAGTATAATCAATCGGGCCAAATTCATTCATAAATTTCTTGATATCACCGGAGTACTCACGGTTCAGCCCGTTTTCTATAATTTTGATGTCTGTTTTATTGCCACCATATTCGTTGATAATATTGGCTAAAGACAAAAGATCGATCGTTTGCCCGCGGCCGATATTATAACAGATGCTGGCTGGCTTTACGGTTATGAACCGTTCTAAAATTTTTACCAAATCTTTGATAAAGATATAATCGAAATAAACGTTTTTTTTAATCACAATCGGCAAACCAAGAATTTTTCTACAAATTGCGTTAGAAATAAATCTAGTTTCATAATCTTCATATTTACCGAAGATGCCAAAAAAACGGAGATGGGTAATCTTATGGTTATTTTCGGCAATTTTTGCCATTACAAATTTTGCCAAACCATATTCATCAACCGGAATACTTCGGCCAAAACATTCTTCAGAAATTAGATGCAGATCTTTTCTCTTGTCGTATTCTGCTCCGGAGCCAAAAACAATCATCCGTTTAAAGTATGCCTCGGTATTTAACAAATTAAAATACATTAATAAATTCTTTTGCAAAATACCGGGAAGATTATTCGTATTTCTATTTCCCCCAACAGTGGCAGCGTGGATAACCAGATCTGGCTGATTTATTTTCATAAAATTCAACACCGCCTCGGTATCTAGCAAATCCAGAGCGTCTTCATCGGGTGATAAAAATTCGTATTTAGCCCCTAAAATTTCTAATATATTTTTCCCTAAAAAGCCGCTTCCACCGGTTAGAAAAATTTTTAATTTAGGCATAGAGGTATGATTTTTTGTTCAATTTTTTGAGCGGATAACCCGGCTTGATCGCGCATGTAATCCTGCGTGCCAATAAAATTAAAATACTTATCTTCGACACCCAATCGTACCAATTTAATATTAAGATTTTCTTCAGCGATAATTTCCGCCATGGTCGAACCTAACCCCCCCAAAATAGTGTGTTCTTCAACCGTGATCACCGAGTGGCGATTTCGCAAAATATCTACTATTTTTTCTCTGTTAATCGGTTTTAAAAAGGGACAACTATAAAGTGCCACATTCTCCCCTCTTTCGACTAAATCGCTGGCGGCCCTATAGGCTTCTGACAATATGCTACCGCAAGAAAAAATCGCCACGCCGCCGTTCTTTTTATTCTTATAAATCTCCACCAAATCTCCTAATTTGATACTCTCATAATCCAAATTACTAATAACATTTTTTTCTCCGCCACGATTTAGCCTGATATAACTTGGCCCGCCGGTTATCACCGCTTTTTTTATTACTTGGACTGCTTCGTTCGGATCGGCCGGACACATTACCTTCATGTTAGGCAGGGCTCTCATGATAGCCAGATCCTCCACGGCGTTATGGGTCGTGCCTGAAGTGCCATAAGCGAAACCGCCTCCTACGCCAAGAATCGTCACATCCAAATTCTGATAACACAAATCCACTCTAATCTGTTCAAAGCATCTCATGATGGCGAACGGAGCGATACTATAAAGAAACACTTTTTTACCACTTAATGCTAAGCCGGCCGCTACACCGATCATATTTTGTTCAGCGATTCCAATATTAAAAAACCTATCCGGAAATTCCATTTTAAATTTCTCCACCACCGAATAACCCAAATCGGCGGTTATTAAAATAATATCCTGATTCTTCCGCGCTTCTCCAATAATATATTCTACGACAGTATTTCTCATAATTAAGATTCGAGCTCTTTTAAAGCTTGCCTATATTGTTCATCGGAAGGGCTCTTGTAATGCCAATCGACTGAGTTTTCCATAAAACTCACGCCTTTGCCTTTTGTTGTTTTGGCAATTATTACTAAGGGGCGAGAACTATTATTAGACCGGCCCAAAGCGGTCGTTAATTCCATATAATCATGACCGCTAGTTTCGCGCACTTCGCAGCCAAAAGCCCTGAATTTATCCGCTAAATTATCTTGCGAAATAATCTCTCTTGATTCGCCCATACCCTGTTGATTATTAAAATCAATAATTATTGTTAAATTATCCAATCGCTTCTGCACTGCAAACATTGTCGCCTCCCACACGGAGCCCTCGTCGCACTCGCCATCACCCATCAAACAAAATATTTTTCTGTTACTATTTTTATCAATTTTCGCCCCTAAGGCCAGTCCGGTGGCGATCGGGAGTCCATGACCCAATGAACCGGAAGAGATTTCAATTCCCGGGATACTGCCTCTAATTACATGGCCGGCAAATTGCGTTCCATCAGCGGCGTACTTGTCAATAACGGTGGTATCGCAGAAACCGGACTCGACTAAAATTGCATAAAGCGCTACAGCCGCATGGCCCTTACTTAAAATAAAAATATCGCGGTTGTGCGCTTCCGTGTTGTTCGGGTTGATGTTCATCACTTCAAAATATAGAGCTACAAGTATTTCCACAATGCTAAAACACGAACCGATGTGTGAATTTTTCGTACGATAAATCGCCCGCAAAATATTTTTTCGGATATTCACCGCTCTTTTTTTAAAATCATCGTACGGCATAATTTAAAATACCATGTTATTCGCCGAAATATTCCGCGATCTGGCTGTCCGTAAATTTACTCGGATCTTCTTTCCCGCCATAAAATTTCTCATACCAACTAAAAGTCTTTTCCAAACTCTGGGTCAAACTCCACTTAGGATGCCAGTCTAATAAAATACCCGCCTTGCTCGCGTCTAATTTAAGCAAATTAGCTTCATGCTTAGAGGCATCTTCAGCAACTTCGAAAACGCCTTGTTGTAATATGGAAATGCCTTTTTCGACTAATTCTTCAACACGCACGAGGCCGTCCTCTCCGGGACCAAAATTCCAGGCGCCGGACAAGTCTCCATGACCGACAAACATTTTTTTGCCAAGCAACAAATAACCGCCCAGCGGTTCTAACACATGTTGCCACGGTCTAACCGCTTTAGGATTTCTAATTATCACCGATTCTTTACGCTCAAAAATTGCTCTAACCATATCAGGAATCAATCGATCTCTGGCCCAATCACCCCCGCCGATAACATTGCCGGCTCTGGCGACAGCCACTAAAGTGTCGTGCTTTTGGCCAAAGTCGCTTGGATTAAAAAACGATCTTATATAGGAGCTCGTCACAATGTCCGCCGCGGCCTTACTCGCACTATATGGGTCATAACCCCCAAGCGCATCCGTTTCTTTATAAGGATAGTCCTGCTCTTTATTTTCATAAACTTTATCAGTGGTAATAATTACTGCCGATTTCACTCCGCCGGCTTCTTTAATCGCCTGTAAAATATTAGCCGTACCAATAATATTGGTGGAGAAGGTGGCTAGCGGGTCATCGTAGCTATCCCGAACAATTGGCTGAGCCGCCAGATGAAAAACTATTTCCGGTTTTTCTATCTCAAAAATATTCTTGATTTTGTTAAAATCACGGATATCGGTAAAATAATTTTTCTTTATTTTTCCAGCCAATTCTAATGTTTCAAACAAGTTAGGCGCAGTGTCTGGCGGTAAAGAAACACCGACGACTGTCGCGCCCCAATTGACAAGAATCCGGGTTAACCACGAACCTTTGAATCCCGTGTGACCGGTGATTAAGATTTTTTTACCACAATAAAATTCTTTCATATTATTTATACTAATCCCAAATTTTCCAAAAAGGGTCCTTATGCCAATGTTCGTTCATTTCCTCAACTTCTTTATGCGTATCCATGCACTTCCATTTTCCGTCATGACAAAAGACAGATAATTGGCCGGATTTAGCCAGTTTTGGGAATACGCTTTCAATCATGCTATCCGGTTCGATCATATCCAATACCTCTCGCTTAAAAACCATAAAACCGCCGTTAATCAAATTTTTTTCCGCGGAGGGCTCCTCTTCAGCGGTTACTTTATGTTGAGAAAAATCAACCACTTTCTTGGCCTCACGATCGATATCTAAATAGCCAAAACGGCTAGCCGGTCGAACCGCAGTTATGGTGGCAATAGTATTTTGGTTTTGATGAAATTTTACTAATTCGGGTATATTTACATCCGCCACCCCATCCCCATAAGTAACCATAAAATAATCGTCGGAGCCGATATAGTTTTTTAAACGTCTAATTCTTTCACCGGTTAAACTATCCGTACCGGTTTCAGCGAACACTATCCTAAAGTCATCGCAATCATTGTTGTGGAATGTCGTAGCGCCGGTTTTAGTATCAAGTGTAAAATCGTTCACAAATGCCCGCCAGTTCAAAAAATAATCTTTAATCATGTTGCTCTTGTAGCCGAGCGCTAAAATAAAATCATTAAAGCCGTAATGCGCGTATATCTTCATGATATGCCAAAGGATCGGCTTTCCGCCGACTTCCACCAAAGGCTTGGGTTTAAATTCCGTTTCCTCCTTCATACGAGTGCCCGTGCCGCCACAAAGTATAATGGTTTTCATATGATAGATAACTTCTTTTTAATAAATAAATTAATATTTTTTATCATTATGATCAAGCCAATGAGCGCTCTGTTGAATACGAATAATGTGCTTGTTCTTTGGTGCAAATATTTTATTTTTAAATTATCCAAATGCGTATAGCTCAACCTTAATTGCCAAATATACTGTTCTGAAGAACGGTTGTTCTCGCCATGATACAAATCTAACGGCTGAATCTTGACTTCATTATTAAAATATTTTCTAAAAAATATATTTACTAGAGTCATATCGTGTCGAAAAATCTCGCAATCTCTACTAAATATATTTTTATCCTTACCTTTATTTCTCCACTGATCGTTTGGTGAAAAACCAAGAGCCAGGCCCGCTCGAGCTGAATCGTAAATTTTTTTAAATATTTCGCTAATCCTGGGAGTGTTTTTAAAACCAATTATGCCCGCGTGAACTACAGTTAGACCATCATACCGTTCATCCAAATCAAAAATCGATTTATAACTGGTTGGCACAATTTTTTTAAACAATTGTTCTTGATCAATCAAAAGCACGTCTTCCTGTTCAATGACGGAGAAAACCTCGTCTAATGATCTTAAAACTTGGCACCCAGCATCGAGATAAAAATTTAACCGCGCTAAAGGATGGGCAAAAATATAGGCCTTCCAAGTATAGCAGCCTCGCCAATGATGGCAAAATTCCGGCATTTTTACTACCTTGACATTATCAACCGACTCAAGTTCTCGGCGAAAAATCGGCAATAAGCCGAGGTCATAAACAAAAATAGTCGGGTGATTCGGATAAATCAATTTTATCGAGGATAACAAATTTATTACTGAGGGAAAAAATTTGTTTGAAGCAGAAGTTATAATCGCTTTTTCTAACATAAACAATTTTTTAGAATTACTTGAAAAACATCCCTCTCAAAATTAAAACGCCCTGTCTCCGTGTTGATTTAAATAAAAGGGCGCAAAAAGGAATGAGGGAATAAGAAATCAGAGTGGCAAAAGCCGCGCCGTTAATCCCGAACCGGGGAATGAAAATAAAATTCAATACAATATTAATCGTCATGCCCAGTAAATTTATTAAAAAAGATATTTTTGTCTTTTTTTCTCCGATTAAAGCCTGGTTAAGGACCGTGCTTATCGCCACGGCGATGCCGGCCCAAACATAAATCGACAGAACCGCGGCAGCGGATAAATAATTTTGACCGTAAGCGATTTGGATGATTATTTTAGAAAATAGCGCCATCGGTACCACAAAAATTAAAGACAGATAAAACGCTAAACCATATAATCGAGAGAGTCTTTCCTCGTATCTTTCATGGCTAACTGCAACCGCGTTAAGCACCGCTGGAAAAATCGATCCGACGATAATAGTGGGAAAAAAATACCATAATTCTGATAAGCGAACCGCCACATCGTAAAATCCGACCGCCGCATTGTCTAAAAGATGTTTGATCATCACCTGATCGATTCTGGAAAAAATACCCGCGAAGGCAGAGGAAAAAATTAACGGCCAAGAATGCGCTAACAAATCTTTACAGGTTTGTCCGGAAAATTTCCAACTAAATTGACCTAATTTATTTCCAACAAAGATAATTACATAGCCTATGGCGTAAAAAACGCTTTCTAAAAAGAAAATGGCGACAAAATAAATCAAATCAAATTTTAAATAAACGCAGAAAATTTTAAGTGCGGACAAAACCAGACTAACAACTAAGGAGGTGATCACCACCGGTTTGGAAAAAACTTTGGCTTGAAAAAAAGTATTGATTATGCCGAAAGACTGAAAGATAAAAGACAAGGAGACGATAAAAATCAAAAAATTAGTATAAAAATCATTGTGATTAAATAAAAAAGTAATTAAAACCAAAACGATAGTTAGACAGGCGCCCATTATTTTAAGAACAAAAGCGGACCCCATCAATTCTTTCTTTTTCTCCGGCTCTTTAATTAAATCAACATACAGTATGGCTTCAATCCCCAAGCCGGCTAAAAAAGAAAATAGGCCAACATAACTAATGACATAACTTACCAAACCATATTTATCCGGACCCAAAGAGCGCACGATATATATATTTACCAAAAAAGCCACGGCGCTAGCCAAAACTTTACCAATCAGATTCCAACCGCTATTAGAAAAATAGCGTTTTAAACCCTGCGATCTCAATTCGAATAACCAGCTTTCCGGTAAAAAAAAGCGCGCTATTTTTTTAACAAGTAATTTAATTGGCTTGACAATATTCATAAATATTTTCCACGATTCACTTTTGTTGTTTTAAAAAATATTCAATGGTTTTCTTTAAACCGTCTTCAAAATTAACAACCGGTTGCCACCCTAAGTACATTTTGGCTTTGGTGTTATCCAGCCGATTACGCAACATCTCGCCGGGTCTATCCGGATTATATTCCGGGACAGCCTCGGGCTTCCCTAACAAGTCGGCGATTTTTTTATATAAAACATTCAGACTAATTTCATTGCTGTTGCCTAAATTAAATATCGGAATAATTTTCTCATCGCTCTCATAATCTAAAGCCAATAAATTAGCTCTTATCACGTCCCCGACATAAGTATAATCTCTAGTCTTGGTGCCGTCGCCATAAATAGCCGCTCTCTTCCCGACATTAATAGACCGGATGTAATCAGCCATCGCGCCTCCCGTTTGACGCGGACCAAAAATGGTGGCAAATCTAAAAATTACGCAATTTAGCCCAAAAACATGACTATAAAATTGGACATAATTTTCTACGGCAAATTTTGAAATGATATATGGGTTATCCGGCATCACGGGCTCTGTTTCTTTGGTCGGTAAATTATTGGTGTTGCCATAAACAAAACCGGTGGAAGAAAAAATCACCTTCTTGGCTCCATACTGTTTTGAAAACTCCAGAGTTTTCAAACTACCCGTGATGCTACGAGAATCAAATATCGGATCTTCTACAGATTTTGGCACATTGGTATTGAAACCGAACATATACACAATCTCCGGCCGTTCTTTTTTAAAAACGTCTTCAAAATTTGGGTCATTCATATCTAATTCGTAAAACTCGGCTTTCAAATTTATGTTTTCGCGCTTGCCGGTGCTCAAATTATCAACCACGACGACTTTCGCTCCTTTCTCCAACAGAGCGTCTACCAAATGCGAACCGATAAATCCGGCTCCTCCGGTAACTAAAATTGTCTTGTTCTCTAAATTCATAATTATTTTTTTCTAAACACTGACAATGAATCCTGAACTTCTAAAAATTCTAACGCCGGACTATTTTTTAATTCAGCAACTAACTTAATCGGTCCGGGCCAACCAATGAACCCGCCCGGTATAGTGGATGTCACCGGCGCGGAATCGTGAAAAGCCACCGTACCGCCTGACTGTAATAAAGGAAACCATTGTAAAAAATCCTGTCTAACCGCTTCGTAGGTATGATCGCCATCGATAAAAATAAAATCGAATGGCTGTCGCCAGTTTTTCACCACATTAAAACTATAATCTTTAAAAAAATAAAATTTCGGATAAAAATTTAGGTTTTGCTTTATTTTTTCTTCATTTCCGATTAACCTCTCGTTCATACTGTCTGGAATAATCGGGTCAATTCCGTAAATGGGCGCTTGGGCCACTTTCGCCATTTCACGGGTGGTTAGGCCATCTAAAACACCTACCTCTACGATACCCACCCTCGCAATACAGGCATATTTTTGTAAAGTTTTCACTTCTAAATCAGTACTGAAACGATTGCCTTCTTTCGGGGTTTTGGGGAACAAACCCAGCCTAGTTTTAACCACATTTTTTATCACATGCGCAAACAGGCGCGGGTTACGCTTTAAAATATCAATTTTGTCTATAATTTTTTCTTTCAAATTCATAAGCGATTTTTTAATACAATCTCAGCCGTATCAATATCCATTTCAACGGCAATTTAATGTACTTAGAAATAAAATGAACACCAAAGGCCAAATGTCGTTTTCGATTGGTGTAATATTTTTTTATAGCACTTTGCTTTTCTTCGGGCGAAATTGTGATGCCGGGTACTAAAAACGGACGCGATAATTTTAAACGGTAATATTCTTTTGATTCACGAAATTGCCCCAAAAATATCTCGTGTTTTTTGTAAAGATAATGTACGTTGCGTGCATAAATTGCTTCAAGTCCCGGAGTACCGGTTGTTTTATTATGCATAGTTCCCCATTCAACCTCGGATTGAAATTTTAAGGCGAACACATAATTACGCAATCCCGCCTCAAGACAACGCAATGAAATATCATGACAAGACCAACCAACCGGAGCCAACTGTTCATCCATAATTCCAATTTTATTTACGACTTCGCATGATAAGCACTGCGGACTGCCGATCGCCACCATGCGTTCAATCATTTCATGCGGCGATAAAGGAATTGGGGACATGCCGGTGCCGTAAGCGCTTTCAATAATATTCCGCTCTTCAATTACCGGCTTTCTGCTTCTAAAATATTCACAAATTTCCGGTCTGTCTTTTAAATAAATATTTACTCCGTGTCGGAAACCGAGATAACCAATATTAGAATATCCAAAATGATTATAAATTTTGAAAACCAAATTTTCCAAATCATAATCTTTTATTATTACATCATCCTGCACAATGATATTACACCCCGGCTCATTCTGCGACGCCGCGCGCAATCCGGCATTAATCTTTCTAAGTTCATGCACATCGGGAGTCAAAACTTTTGTAATTGGAACTTGGGGGTTCTTTTGAATAATTTCATCTATAATTTTTTCTGTATCATCCGTAGGACGGTCAAATACCGGATAAATATAACTATTTTCTTTACAACAAGCAAGAACCCCCTCCAAAACTTTGCCGATAAGCTCTTCCTTGTTGTGGATTGTAATAATGTAATTAAATCGAAAATTCTTCACATTGATAGATAATAAATATTTTAATTGTGAATTGATATTTACCAATCCTTTGTTTTCTCAATGGTTTTCATTTTAACTTTTTGATAGATATCTGTGGCCCTCACATCAATTTCCGACGAAAGCATTTTTAATAATTCGTGACCCAAAATACGATATTGCTTACCGATTTTATTTGCCTTGAGCAGGCCGCTTTTCAACATCCGTTTAACCGTACTTTTACTCACCTTGAGAAGGCGTTCGGTTTCTACCGGTGTATATACTTCATTTGGCTTAATTTCCATATTCTGCAATATCTATAATCGCATATTTAAACCATTTGGCCGCGAATAATTGCTAAATTGTGTTCCAAATTATTGAAATTAAAATCAAACTTTTCTACCGCTAATTTATTAATCGTGGAACAATTCATCGGGCGCTTCGCAATTTGACCGAGCGATTTCGTGCCAACCGGCACGAGCAAATTTTTATCCCAACCAAAATAATCACAAATTTTTACGGCGAAATCATATCGTCCGAATATTTCATTGCCAGTAGCGACAAATTTACCGACGACATCACTGGCTATGGCTTTTTTTATTAGACGACACAAATCTAGAACAAAAGTCGGATTGCTGATTTGGTCAGTCATTATTCGCATGGCTTTTCCATCTTTCATATTACGATATAATTGCATAAAAAAATTCATACCATCCGGGTCCCAGCCGTAAATAACCGTTGGCCTAAATATGATGTAATTTTTTAAAGCGGACACGATTTTTTCCCCTTCAACTTTCGTTTCGCCGTAATACTGCGCGGGATTAACCGCGTCATTTTCATCATAGCCGCCTTTCTTCCCGTCATAAACGTAATCGGATGAAATGTAAATTATCTTTTTATCGTGGTGCGCCGACCAAGCGGCCAGTATTTTTGTCGGCAAGACGTTGCACTTGTCCGCGAGCTCTTTTTCCATTTCGCATTTTTCCACATTAGACAAAGCCGCGAGGTGAACGATGACATCGGGTTGAAAACCATCTAAGATGTTTTTCAGAGCCGCCCTGTCGCTCACGTCAATCACTTTATCCACGAATTCGTTTTTTACGATATCTATTCCGCAAATTTCAAAATCCGGCTTCAAAATTGAATAAAGATTTTTGCCGACAAAACCGCCGGAGCCGGTAATTAAAATCTTTTTACTCATATTTTATTTCCCAGTTATAGGGAATTTCTTTTGAAAACGGGTCCATTCTTTTTATTTCGTCCGGAGAATGGGGATGAGTGGCACAGTTAGCGACAATCGCCTCTTCAACGCCGATACCTTTGAAACCGTTCCAAACACCTGGCGGAATTGCCACCAAACTATAATTTTTATCACCAATGAATATCACTTGTAATTCGCCTTTAGTCGAAGAATCTTCCCGCGCGTCAAACAAAACGACTTTGATATTGCCCTTAACCACCGCGTAATTTAACGTCATTTCCGTATGCAGATGCCAACCCTTGACTACCCCTGGATATACGGTAGAAAAATACATTTCACCAAATTGCTTAAATTCCGGGTCAGTGACTTTGAGCATATGCATAATGCTGCCACGTTCATCGGCAATCTTACGCAAAGGTTTAATAATAACTCCGTCTATCATATTTATTGTATTAATGTGATTAAAAGCCCAATAATTTGAATAAAAAATGACACATAGATAGTCTAACAGAGGTGTCATTAGGTGTCAAAAGGTGTCAGGAAGAGTTATCCACAGGGCACTAGAGAAAGCTTCGCTTTCACAGTGCCCTGCAGGCAGGGCGGGGTATACACCACTTCCGGACTTATGCGGGGCGAGGCGCTTTATACCACTCATAAACGGACTTAACCCCCTCTTTCAGCCCGATCTTTTGCTTCCAGCCCAAAGCATTAATTTTGGAGATGTCCAATAATTTTTGTGGGGTGCCGTCCGGTTTGGAATCGTCCCAGACTACTTCTCCCTTACAATCGACGACTTGCTTTATCAATTCGGCCAGCTCTCTGATGGTCACATCATTACCGGCGCCCAAATTAAAATATATTTCCCCCTTCTCGCTTTGTTCTTTAGTCGGATTGAAATTGTTCATTAAAAAAACACAACCATCGGCCATATCATCCACGTGTAAAAATTCTCGATGCGGAGCGCCGGTCCCCCAAACCTCTACTGTCGGCGCGTTATTTATTTTTGCTTCGTGAAATTTACGAATCAGCGCCGGAATGACGTGAGAGTTTTTTAAATCAAAATTATCGTTCGGACCGTATAAATTTGTCGGCATGACAGCGAAAAAATCGGTGCCGTATTGCCGATTATAGCTCTGGCACATTTTTATTCCGGCAATTTTAGCCAGAGCGTAAGAATCGTTGGTCGGCTCAAGTTTGCCGGTCATTAAGTATTCCTCTTTAATCGGTTGGGGGCATTCGCGCGGGTAAATACAGGAAGAACCGAGAAATAATAATTTTTTTACGCCGTTTAGATAAGACTGGTGAATGATATTATTTTGGATCTGTAAATTTTCGTAAATAAACTGCGCCGGATAAGTGTTGTTGGCTAAAATTCCACCGACTTTGGCCGCGGCCAAGAAAACATACTCCGGTTTGGCTTCAGAAAAAAAATCGGCCACAGCTGATTGATTGGTCAAATCCAATTCGACCAAAGTACGGAATATCAAATTGGTATAGCCTTCGGCCTGAAGCCGGCGCACTAAAGCCGAGCCGACCAAGCCGGTATGCCCCGCCACATAAATTTTAGCGTTCTTCTCCATAATATTTACTCCCTCCCCCTCTTATTCTCCCCCTCTGGCAGGGGGAGAGAAGCGCCCTCCGCTTCACACATGATTTTCACCAGCTCTACGAACTTTACTTTCGGTTCCCAACCAAATGCTTGTTTGGCCTTGGTGGCGTCGCCCAACAGAAAATCCACTTCCGCCGGACGATAATACTCCGGATCAATGGCAATAATCACCTGGCCGGTTTTTTTATCCACGCCTTTTTCTTCCAGACCACTCCCCTGCCAAATCAATTCAAAACCGAAATATTTAGCCGCTTCTTCGGCGAACTCCCGCACGCTATGCGATTCGCCGGTGGCAATAACATAATCGTCCGGCTTATCTTGCTGGAGCATCTGCCACATCGCCTCCACATAATCTTTGGCGTAACCCCAATCGCGTTTGGCTTCCAAGTTGCCGAGGAATAATTTTTCTTGTTTACCGGCTTTTATTTGCGCTAAACCGTGAGTAATTTTTTTCGTAACGAAAGTTCCGCCTCGACGCGGTGATTCATGGTTGAAAAGAATGCCGTTGCAAATAAACATGCCGTAGGACTCCCGATAATTCACCGCGATATTATGCGCGTAAACCTTGGCGCAACCATACGGACTGCGGGGATAAAAAGGTGTAGTTTCTTTTTGCGGCGTCTCCAACACTTTACCAAACATTTCTGAAGAACCGGCTTGATAAAATTTTGTTTTAAAACCGGTGTCGCGAATGGCATCCAGCAAACGCAGGGTGCCCACCCCGTCGGCATCAGCCGTATACTCCGGTAATTCAAAACTGACTTTAACGTGGCTTTGCGCGCCCAAATTGTACACCTCGTCCGGTTTAACTTTTTCTATAATGCGGTTGAGGTTACTGCCATCAGTTAAATCACCATAATGCAGGAACATTTTTGCGCCCTGGTTATGCGGGTCGCTATAAATATGGTCAATTCGTCCGGTGTTGAAACTGCTGGAGCGGCGGATAATACCGTGCACTTCATAACCCTTATCCAACAAAAACTCCGCTAGGTAAGAGCCATCTTGGCCGGTGATACCGGTGATAAGCGCTTTTTTAGGCATAAAATAATTATGATTATTTTTTAGTCGCAGCGGCCGCGGTGGAGGTGCCGTTGGGGAATATTTGATTAATGTAATCTTTGTCTTGGTCCGTAAAAACCGCTTTATTCTTGTCGGCCAAAGTCCAAACCGACGGTATTTTTTCCGGCTGTCCGGTCAATTGGTAGATATAGGCTAAACGCCAGTAACCTTCTCCCGGACGCGGATTGTCAGCAATGGTTTGCAATAATAAACTAACCGCTTCATCCGGTTTATTTATCTGCGTATCCAACATGGCCAGCGCATAGATAATTTGCTGACGATGCGGAGAGTTAACTAGCGCTTGGCGTAAATAATTTTCCGATTCTTGAACGTAAAGTTGGTTATTTTCGATATACGCCTTGAATTGCGCCAATTGATAGAGGTTTAGATAGTTGCGCACATCTAAGGGATGGAGAATCGTATTCTTATTCAATTCGGCATAACAAAAATCCAAAACGCTTTTTATTATTTCATTGTTTAAGCTTTTCTGCTTTTCCGCGGCGTATAACATTTGCACGGCCGAACGACTCAAGTCGCTTCTAATATCATCAATATGAGGCGACCCGACAGAGACGGCGATTTTCATTTTTTCCAAACTGGCTGATGGATTAAGCGAAAGGGTTTTGATCGCATCCAACGTGGCCATGTTCGCCCGAGCCGGTTGGATATTAAAAATAAGGATGACGATAAAAGTCAGCAGGCCGACGGTGCAGACCGCGCCCAAACTAATCCGTTCGTTCGGTTCCGTTTTATAATTTTTATTTTTCTCGTTTCCCGCTATTTGCTCTTTATCGGTTGTAAGCTGATTAATCATCGCCAACCAACACATGAAATATAGATACGAAGTAATATTTTCAAACACGGTAAGGTTACTGACAAAATGCGCGGCTAAAAATCCGCAACCAATCGCCAAAAGATGAACATCGATGCGTTCTCGCCGATAAGCTTGGATCAGCGCGATGGCCGCCACGATAAACAACGCGAAATACGTTAAAAAACCGACCGCACCCTGCACCGCTAATGTGTTCATGACAATGTTGTGCGCGTTATCGAACCACGTTTCACTATAACCAAAATCCAGCGAGCGAGCGGTGTAATTGTAATTAAACGCGTAGAAATAATTATTCGGACCCCAGCCGAAAAACGGCCGTTGTAAAAAGCTTTCCCAAGCAATTTCCCAGGCCACCCAGCGCGGAGTCGCTTTGACATCTGTCCAGGAGGTATTTACCGCGCGGCCCACAGCCGGCATATTACTAACAAAATCAGTTTTGCGATAATTGTAAAGCAAGCCGACGATCAACACTACCAAAATCATTAAACCGAATAAAGAATATCGAGTTTTCGGATGTCCGCGAAGAGCCAGGGCGTAGGTAAAAATACACGCGCCGACGCCGGCCAGCAAACCCAATACCGCTCCTCTGGTACCACTGTAAAGGAGGCCGAGAAAAGCAAAGAACATCAAAAATAAATATATGCCTTGCCAAATTCTATTTTTATCTTTTACAAAAAGTAGAAACGCCAAAAACAAGAGGAATAAACCATAGCCACCAACATAAATCGGGTTGCCTAGAGTACTGCCGACACGGCCGCTGCCCCCATTCAAAAGCAAATCCGGATTGGCGATTTGCAAAGCGCCGACAAACATAACGAGCGAGCCGGCTAAAAGAAGGACCCGCAACAACCATTTCCAATCAGTCCAAGTTTTAAAAAACTGGCTGGCCAATAAATAAAAAACAAAGTAATGAAGGATGGTATAAAAGCCAAGCATTCTCTCGTGATTATCCCAAAAACTATGATAGGCGTCCGCGCCGACAAAAGTGGAGATGCCAAAACTAATGACATAAAACGCGACCACGGCCGCGGTCAACGGCGTAAAACGCGGTTTGTATTCTTGCCAATTGATGATCAGAAGCAAAATATAAGCGCCGAGCATTATTTCCACTAAAGAGCGGAACACCACTATTTTCGGCACGATAAAAGGGAAAATAAACGAACTGGGAATAACGATAAGCGGTACAAAAAAACTGACGTAAATCAGGGCCTTGATAACAAATTCTAATTTCTTGCGATTCATATTAAATAAGGATAAAAAACCGGCCAGAACCCGGTTTATTCTTCTGGATCCCCGCCTGCGCGAGGATGACAAATTAATGATATTATTTTACGCAAAAACGGGCTAAACGTCAAATGGTAGTCGCGTATTGATTGTGCGGGGAAAATATGATACCCTAAGTACTCGGACGACGAACAAAAAAATATGCAATACCGGACAAAAAATGAAAGTGAGACGGCGGAAGTTGGCAGAAAAACGGCAGCCGAACTCAACGGCGGTGATATCTTGTGTTTATACGGAGATCTGGGAGCCGGCAAGACAACCCTGGTAAAAGGGTTGGCCCGAGGGCTAGGACTTCGGCGCCGGATCACCAGCCCGACGTTCGCGCTAATGAATATATACGACGTACGAACCGCGAAAGACGCGGCGGTGCGCAAATTGGTTCACATCGACACCTACCGCTTGGAGAATGAGCGGGAATTAGTTGAAATCGGAATTGAAGATTATCTGGGCGCGCCGAACACGATTTGCGTGATTGAGTGGCCGGAAAAAATTAAGGGATTGCTTAAAAATAAAAAAACGCTCAATGTGCGGATTGAGCATACAAAAACCGGAAGGACGATCGTAGTAAACAGAAATTTGAAAACAGAAAACAGGTAAGTGACGATTTTCTGTTTACTGCTTTCTAATTACTGTTTTCTTTTGGCTATACCGGCATCCACAATAATTCTGCCGATAAATGCCTCTCTCTTCGACTAGTTTCTTTGCCTTGATCTGTCGCCCAGATTTCTTCCAATCTTCCGGGTAAAACTTGATGCCAAATTCATCCGCCAGCGCCCAGCCGATCGGGTTTATCACCTCGGCTTTTTTGTTTCGGCCCATGGTCAGTGAGGTGGCAAACAAACTAAAACCATGTTGCGCGGCGTATTCGGCCGTTCGGCGCAGGCGCAAACCAAAACAAACCGGACAGCGCTCCCCCATCTCAGGCTCATGTTCCAGCCCGGCGACAGCCTTATCCCATTTGGTCGACTCATAATCAGCGTCCACCATCGAGATTTGCCATTCGTCACACACGCGTACCACTTCGGCCTTGCGTTTTAAATATTCCGCTTCGGGATAAATGTTGGGATTATAAAAAAAGACGGTCAGAACGTATTTTGACCGGAGCTCATCAATGACGGCAATGGAGCAGGGCGCACAGCAGACGTGCAACAATAATTTTATTGGCATAAAATTCTTAAAATCCCAATAACCAATTCCCAATGACCAAAAAATGACTAAAATTCAAATGACCAATTGGATATTGGGATTTGTGATTTGATTGGTCATTGGACATTAGAGCTTGGTCATTATCCTAAGTACTTCTTTCCTCGCAATTCCTTCGGAAGGTACTCTTGGTCTTCCTTATAATCAAACTCCGGAGAATATTTATAGTCCTTGCCGTAACCGATTTCTTTCATAAACTTGGTCGGCGCATTGCGCAAATGCAACGGCACACCGAGATGCGAGGTGGCGCGAGCGTCCTCGGCCGCCGCGCCGTAGGCCGTATATAACAAATTAGATTTTTTTGACTTGGCGCAATAGACCACGGCCTGGGCCAAATGCACGGTGCACTCCGGATAACCGATTTTATGGCAAGCGTCGTAAGCGGCATTGGCCTGGATCATGGCCTCGCCGTTGGCCATACCGATATCTTCGCTGGCGAATCGCAATACTCGACGCGCCACGTAAAGCGGGTCGGCTCCGCCTTCCAGCATGCGCGCCAACCAATACAAAGCGGCGTCCGGATCGCTGCCGCGCATGGATTTGTGCAGAGCGGAAATGAGATTGTAAAACTCTTCGCCTTTTTTATCAAAAATCAAATGGGTTTTTTGCAAAGCCTCTTTGATATCCTCTTTGGTAATTTTAATAGACGACTTACCTCCTTTAACTTGCGCCTTCACCGCCAGCTCCAAACCGTTCAACGCCACGCGCGCGTCACCGCCGGCCAGCTCGGCTAATATTTCAATGACCTGGTCGTCAATTTTAATATTCAAATTTCCCAGACCGCTGTCTTTGTCGGCTAAAGCGCGCCGGATAATAGCCGTGATATCCGCCGGCGCGAGTGATTTTAAAATAAATACGCGCGACCGCGACAGCAGCGCGCCGATGATTTCAAACGACGGATTTTCCGTGGTGGCGCCGATTAAAATCAACGTCCCTTTTTCCACGTAAGGCAACAGCGCGTCTTGTTGGGCCTTATTCCAACGATGGATTTCATCAATAAACAAAACCGTGCGCCGGCCCTCGGCCAATTTTTCCTTGGCTTCTGCCACCACTCGGCGCAACTCTTCTTTACCGCTCATCACCGCGGAAATCTGCACAAAATGCGCGTGGGATTTTTCCGCCACAATGCCGGCTAAAGTGGTCTTCCCCACTCCGGGCGGACCCCAAAAAATAAGCGAGGAAACATCGTCGCTTTCCACTAATTTTCGCAGGAGACGCCCCGCGCCGACCACCTCCTCCTGCCCGAAAAAATCTTCAAAATTTTTCGGCCGCATTCTGTCGGCGAGCGGCGCTGTATTTTTACTCGCTGGCCTCTCGCTCATATGATGATGTTATGTTTTTTCTTGTGGCGTCGAAGCGATTTGCTCTGCCAACTCCTGTAAAATTTCTTCACGCGTGCGCTCGAAACCGGCGTCATCCAAAATCACGAACCCGCCGTCGGCCTCTTCTTTCACCACGAAAGAATCGGGCACAATATCGCTTAAAAATTTACGCGCCGCGCCGGCGGCCATCTCGGACGACATCCCTTCGCTCTTAAAACGGTGGCTTAGCGACAATTCGGCCTGGCGCCGCGCCGTCTCAATCGCTTTAGAAACTTCCGCGCCCTGTTCGGCTCTTTTTATGGCGCCCAGATGTTCGCGCAAGCGTTGGTCCTCCCTCCCCCTCTTTTTCTCCCCCTCGGGCAGGGGGAGAGACGCGCCGTCTTCTCGCCCGCTTTCTCCGTCAGCTCGTTCCGCGCTACCGACCGCGGTTTTGACTACCCGGCTGTTGGTGGCTTTTTGCAATTCCAACAGCAAATCATTGATATCTTCTCCGTTCGGCAAAGCTACTGTCACTTCATCCCCGCCGACTAAAGTAAAAATTTTATCTTTAGAATAATATCGGCCACAAACCTCCGCCACCTTGGCGCGCACCTCGCGCATTCTTTTTGTGGTGCTGTCCCCGGCTTTCAACGAGGCCTCGGCTAAACTTATTTTACCCGCATCAATGTCGTTCAACAAACGCTCATATTCCAAAAGCAAATCCACGCCCAAATCCATCACGTCAATGGAGACATACACCGCGTCCGGCATTTTCATCGCCTCGGAATGAAAAATTTCCGGCGAGGCGCAGGTCGCGTCTTTTTGATCTACTTTCAAAATGGCCGCGACGGCTTGGCGGTCGGCTTGATTAAGGTCCTTCATTTTCGCCAAATCAATCAAGCGCCGGGTTTTATCGACTTTGTTTTTCAAGGTATCGTCGGCCGAACCAGGCAATGAATTTTTCCCGGCAATTTCATCGGCGGTAAGCGGTTTGAATAAATCTAACAAATTAACTCGGCGAATATATTGTTCAACTTTTTTTACCGCTTCTTCTTGGCCGGGCGCCGGTTCAAATTTATTTTTTCTGATCGCCCTGACTAAATCACGATTGATCGTCCGCCGGCCGTCCACGGTTTGCCAAACCTCAAACGGCAAGCCGTTTTTATCTTTAATTACACCGGCCAATTCTTTACCCGAAGCGATAATATTTCCGATTTCAGCTTTAATAAATTTAGCGTCATATTCCCCGCCGTATTTTTTCTGCTCGCCATGCCGTAAAACCTGCGCCATCTGTTGGCTTTCGGCCACGGCCAAAGCGGCCGGGGTGTAGTCGCCGGATTTTGGCGAAGCGCCAACTTTGCTGGCGCCAAAAGTCGCTTTAAAACCCCACTGGCCGAGCTTGTTTTTAAAACTATCCAATTTTTTTAATTTGGCTTCTTTGGCCGCCGGCGCCAGGGACGAATTTTTTAATTCTGTTTCTTTGGTTTTGATAGTTTCCAGAATCACTTTTACCATGGCCTGATCCAATTGCCGACCGAGAGCGTTCATAATGTCGGCGGTTTTATCCGGGCCGCCCAATTCTTTTATTTTTTCTTGGTTCGGTTTCAAAATCCCACTGCGAAAATCCTGATGCAAAATTTCCAGTCCATGGTGTTCGGCCAGCGAAGCCATGTAGTTTTTTCTGTGGTCAATAATTTCGTCAGTTAACTGTTGACCGAATAATTCGTCGTTAAAATATTTGACGGAAAAAATACCGGCCGGCATGGAAAAATATATGGCCGTATCGCCCTGGCGCAATTCGCTAAAAATCTTTTGCCAGCTGCGCGACTCCAAGGACGAGGCGATATTGGCTGATTCGCGATCTGTCAGCTCTGCCATCTCTCCACCCGCCAATTTATTAATAAATTCCGCCCGCGCCAAAGCGCCACGAGTGCGTTCCAGCGTCGCCGAGTCAACCAATTCCGTTTCCACCCGCCGTTGATATTCGCGCGTTTTCTTTTTGTCCGGACTGACTAATTCCACCACTGCTGCGCCCTCGTCAAGACCGTCAATCATCAGGCGGTCCACCGCGTTCTCCACATCCGCTTCAGATATTTCAATCTCCCGTCCTTGAGGGGCGATTTCCGGCGACTGGGGATAAATTTCTTTCTCAGGCAAAATTGCCGCGGCTTTGTTATTGGTCATAAATGTTTAATTTTTTTAACAAGATCTTTTATCGCCGTTGAATCTACCGCTAATTTCTGCGCGGCCCGGGCGGATAAAACTTTCTGTCTCGCTCGCGCGCCGACAGCCAAGACTCGTTCCGCGAATTTCGGATCTTCGGTCTGGCGTTTTTTAATCTCTTCTTTTTGGAAAGCGATCACTTCCAGCAAAATTTTTGCCAGATGCTCAAGGCCGGACGGCGGTAATTCTCCCGCCCGATTCAAAATTTCCGCCTTAAAGGACGGGGCAAAAATAAAGATTCGGCGCAATAATTCACCGATGTTTTTAGCTTTTTTTTCCTCCATACGTTATGCTCCTATTTTATCACTTTACACCAACGGGGTCAAAAAAACCCGCCCCGCATTTTGCGGGGCGGGGCGGGCTTTTTCAGCATTTATTGCGCTGTCTGAAAGTAATGGAAGCTGCGATAATCAGACCAGGGAGTATAGGTTGAATTATTTAATTTGGCGCGCACTCGGAAACGATAGGTGTTATCTGTGCCCGGCGCCCAATAGCTGTAAGAATTACTACCGGTGATATAGGTATTAACAAGCGCCCACTGGCTGGAATAACCGTTGCAATAATCGCAGGCCACTTCCACGTCGTAATTTTGGGCGTTGCTGACCGAATACCAGCCCAGATTAACCGAGCGCGAACTTTGATTGATCGCCGCGTTGTTGGCCGGAGTATAAACTACCGGCGCATTGCCGTAAGAATTGCCGTTGGAAGAACCGCCGGCGTTAACCGAGAACTCTCGCCAATCAGACCAATTGGAATAAGCGCCATCGGAAAATTTCGTGCGCACGCGCATTCGATAATTATTATCGTACGAAAAATACATGGTGGCGAAATTGCTCCAGGCGGTCTGGGTGCGTTCCTCATACCAGCCGGTGCCGGATTTGTAATTGACGTTTATTTCGTAAGAAACAGAATGGCTATCATTTGACCAAGTGGCGTAAACATTGCGGCCGGTAAATGTCTGGCCGGCGTTCGGCATACTGATCAAAGGCGCGTCATCTAAATGATCATAACCGCCGCCATACGGCCCAACCATAAACTCTCGCCAATCAGACCAATCGCCGTAGGAATTATCCCAAAATTTAGCGCGAGCGCGCAAACGATAATAACCGTCATTGGTTACGTTGAAATTTAAACTATTTTGGATAGAGCCGTAAATACCGTCAGGCGTGCCATAGACATACCAGGTATTTCCAGATTTGTAATTAACCTCTACTGCATAAACATAAGCGCTGGGGACAGCGGTCCAACTGGAATAAACGGTGTGGTAGGTTAAGTACTGATCCTCGGTCGGATTATATACGGAAATCCCGTTGGAATTGGAATTGTATTTATAATGGAAATAGCGATAATCAGACCAGGTGGTAAAATTGCCATTGCCTAAATTGGCGCGCACGCGAAAATGGCACCAGGTATCGTCGCCGTGAACGGCATATAAATTATAGACGGCGCCGAACGGCAAATACGGATAAATAGTTTCAGTGCCATAGCCGTCGCAAGTCATTTCTATGATGTAACCGGTAACACCGGACACGCCGCTCCAACTTAAAGACACCATGCGACTGCCATTTTCAACCACGGCATTTTGCGCCGGAGTATAAATTACGGGGGCGGTAGTGTTATTATTGGTGCCGACGGTAAACTCTCGCCAGTCAGACCAATCGCTGTAGACAGAAGTGGTAAAATGGGCGCGGACGCGGAAACGATATTTGTTATCGTCGCTAATATTCAGAGTGGGATTAACGTTGTAGACAGAGGTGTTGCTTTTGTTCACCCAAGCGCCATTGGAAAAATAATCAAGATCCATTTCATAAGCCTGTGCGCCGGAATTGCTGGTCCAGCTGGCATTCACGAGATGATCATTGAAAACCTGGCCCTGCCACGGCGCGGTGATCACCGGCGCGTCGTAATTGTGACTTCCGTTGTCATAATAAAAATGGTTGTATTCGCTCCACCCGCCGTAACTGCCGTTGCGGAAAGCGCGGACGCGGAAACTGTATTGGCCAAAAACGCCGGAAGATAAAGTGACAGAAGTGTCGCTCGCGGTAATCGTGTTTTCCACCACCAAAACCCAAAATGAACCATTGTTTCTGGTCACTTGATATTGGTAAGCGGTGGCGCCGGCCACGACCGACCAATCCAAAGTTACATTATTACTTGTCAAATGGGCTTCATCAGTCGGCAAAAGAAGCGACGGGACGGTTAAATCCGTGCCCGAATGCGTATCCACCTTAAAATACCGCCACTCAGACCAGTTGGTGTAGGTGTTGTTGGATAATTGCGCGCGAATTTTCACGCGGTAACTGTTATCCCAAATGCCTTCGCCGATCACGTAATTATTGCTGGTTTGATAATCAACAAAATTTTTCCAAACGCCGTTGGAAGAATATTCCACCGTAATAAAATAGGTTTGCGCGCTGACGACCGAGTTCCAATGGAAATCCGTGGAGTCCCAATCCATCGTTTGGTTGGCGCCTGGCACGGTAATCACCGGAGCGGTGGTCACCGGAGTTTGGGCGGAAGTATTAAATCTAAAATATTTATAATCAGACCAGTAACCGGCGGTAGCGCCATCATAAGCGCGGACACGCCAGCGGAATTGGTTGTCGCCCGGCATGGTTACGGTCAAAGTTCTGGCCGTAGTAGAATAGGTTTTAGCGCCCTGCCATTTGTTGGTTTTGCTGACGCAAACATCGCAGGTCACTTCCACTTCATACTTGGTGGCGTGGGAGACACTATCCCAGGTGAAGGTGGTTTGACGCGGATAATTAGTCAAGGTTTGATTGGACGCCGGAGCGGTCAAGTACGGAGCCGATAAAACCGAGGCCTTGGCCGTACCGACAGCAAAAAACGACGCCACAAAAATGACGGCGAGCCAAGCAACGATTTGGGGATATTTACGCATAGGCTTGTTTATTAGTTTATTGGTTAATTGGTTTATTAGTAATTAGGAATACGCTTAGTTTAGCAAAAAGTGACTTACTAACATAGCACATCTTGACAAAAATGTCAATACATGCTATATTTCTCTGTTCTAGCTCTTTGCCCAATTCAAGGGAATCAGGCCGTTTTTACGGCTTTCAACAAAGGAGCGAGCCATGAAAAGGGTTTATTACTACCACTTTCCTGGTGGTCCGGGCGGGATCTTCGGAGCCAGCCCCTACGGCCAGATCATGATCCGCGACCTGGCGGATGGCGGGAAGGAGACGTACAGCGAGTATCTCACTGATATCGAGCTCCTGATCCTCCTGCTGAATGAACTGGCGAAGGACCCGCGGTGCAACAAGAACGACATCGCTCGGGCCAAGGCCGAGATCCAGCGGAAGCTGGGCAAGAAGTAGCCATGGAGACCACGCACGCCCACACCAACTTGTGCGAATGCGGACTATGCTGTGAGGGCAACCCGCATGTCTACATCGAGCTCAAAAACAAAAAACAGCGCCATGGGCCATTCGAATCGGCCTTCGAGGCGCTGATATTCCTCTTCGGGCGAACCGCCAGCAAGGTGGTCACCAAAGAGGAGACCGGAAAGGAGGTCCTGACCGCCGATCTGGACAAGAAAGAGGCGGTCGAGATCGGCCAGTGGATTCTGAACATCCTGCCCCACGGCCGGACCGACACCACCACCGCCGCCACCGAGCTCAAGCGCGAGCTCGAACGCCACCACAACGGACAGTCCGTCCGCCTGCTTGAACTGGCGGACGCTATGTTCGCTCCCCTGTTGGAAGGGGAAAAGTCCTTTGATAAGCTCCCACCGCCCCGAGAGCGCGAGAAGCTCTCGCTACGATACGTCGTGGCTACCGGCGGTTGAGCTTCCGACCCACCCGCACCCCCGGCCGTCCTGACACATGTTAGGACGGCCTTTCTCTTTTATACACGGATTGACTTTGGCCGATTTTTACGCTATAATTTTTTAGCTATTATAATCCGCCCGTTTAGGAACGGGCAACGAACATGGCCCGTTCGTCTATCAGTTAGGACACGGCCCTCTCAAGGCTGAAAGACGGGTGCGATTCCCGTACGGGCTACAAAATTAAAAGGTCCAGCGCAAGCTGGGTTTTTTAATTTTGTAATTTGTCCAGGGAATCGCACCTGCCTGCCGGCAGGCAGGCGGGCAGGAGCGAGCAACGAAGTTTTTGCGGAAGCAAAAACGAGGAAGCGAGAGTCGGCGGACTTCCAGTGAAAGTCCGCCGCTGCCCAGGACAAGGAGCCGAGCCGATTGTGGTCGGCTCGGCGACGCGGAATTCCCGTACGGGCTACAACTGGCTTTTTGCTGAGGTTCCAGTTCACCAGCACACTTTTTGCCCACTCGCTTTTGGCGGGACGATTTCAAGTTTTTTTATTTTTTGACAACATTGTCCTTGTTAAACAAAAAACCCACTACTATCAATGCTAACCCGATCGTTTTTAAAAAACTCTCTCCAACAAAAAATGGCACAATATAACCTTCGTTAAAGCTCATCCATTTAAATCCTACTGCCACTATAACAAAAAAATCAAAAACAACAATTGAAATGATAACCCGTAATAACCAATCAGACCATGTCCTTCTCATGCCCATTATATCCAGTCTTTCGCGAGCCAAAATTTGCGCAATTATTTTATCCTGCTCCAGCTGGCTCATTTTCCTTTGTGTTTCTAAATCAGGCCCAACAATATCGTAAGTCGTTTGTTCCTCCAATATCTTTTTGACTTCCTCAACTGTTACGCGATTTTCCATAAATTCAGCTTCTTCATTCTGAAAGCCATCATTTCATTTGACACTCCGAACATTTTGGCCAGCAGATCAATATCATCTTTTGTAATTTTGTATTTATTTATTATTTCTTCAGCCATGTTTTTAGGCACAAGAATATTAGCGGCAAAACAATTAGCCTCTTGCTCTACCGGGCTATAATTTCCATTAATGATTGTTTGTCGCAATAACACATTGTAGTCGGAAGGCTTATGTTCCATTTTAAAGTGTCCCAACTCATGTGCTATAGTGAACATCTGACGATTTGCTGGGTCGTCATTGTTAACAAAAATTATCTTCTTTTCAATATCTAAGAAACCAGCGACGGATTGAAGCTTCTCGGGCATTTTAATAAAACGCAATTCCAGCCCCTCGCCTTTGGCAATTTGAAAAACATTAACAACGGGTTCGGTTACACCATATTTTACCAACAAATCATTGGCTAATTCTTCACATTTTGGAAAATTTGCCTCGCCCATATAATAATGGTTAATTTTTACTTCTGCTGTTGGTAGTATAGCACAATAAAGAAATTTTGACGATTTTAAATTTTTCTTTATGCACAATCAAGTAAAATCTATAAATTTAGCCTGGTATTTATCCTTCCACTGACTTTTAGAGATAACCCTCTCAGAATAAACACCGGGAGGCGGCCAGTTCACCTCCGAAATTTTAATACTACCATCTTGGTACACCTCTTCTACAAACGCAACATGACCTACTGCAGGATTTTTTAAACTTCCGACGAACGACATGGCACAACCGGCCTTTGGTTCTTCCAGAATCCTGTACTGGGCACTTCTTTGAAAAATCCCTGCCCATAAGCCCCCATTACGCGGTCTTTCTGCTGGCCATTTGATAGTGATGCCCATTTGCTGAATTTTATAATGAACATACTCTACGCACTGAAGATCGTCTCTTCGTGCTCCTCCACCAAACTCATCATTAATAATTTTGCGTAATTTTATGGAATTTGCATCAGTCGCGAGATTTTTTTCGTGATTATGAAAAGCTGGCACGACATCCTGAAATACTTCTTTTTTCTGCAAATTTTCCAATGCGATTGGAACGACTTCTACTAAATAAAATTTAGAAACCCAGCCGTTTTTCCCATCAGCATTGACCCTAAACCAGTCGCCATTTTCTTCAACAGCCTCAACCTTAGTACTAAAAGCGAGTTTTGCGATAATATTATCGTTGTTAATCTTTTCCGGGCTGGAACGCATGCGTAACCCATCGGAAGCACTGACAAATAACTCTTTAGTGGAAAATTGTGGAGTTATATCTGCTACATTTGTTTTTTCTTCGAAGTCAAACGTTTGATTGCACTTAGGACAAGTTATCGGCATATAATATTTTCGGGTTATTTATAATATCATTATACTAGAAAGAATCTTATTTTCCAGATTTGGTTCGATTATCTTGCTTACACAACATTTGGCAATTCTCGGCAACAGTTTTACCACCCTCGTGCCACGGCTTTATATGGTCGGCTTCCATTTCTTCTATTTCAAAACGCTTCTTGCATTTTTTACAAATTCCTTTTTGCCTCTCATACGCTTCGCGCTTCATTTTGTCCGTAAAAGCACGAATCGAAAGAAATTTTTCTTGTCCCGTTAAAACATACGGGTAAATACCGGATTTTTTTGTAACATCTTCATCTTGCATTAACTCTTTGATCTCGGCTTCAAGTTTACCGGCGTTCAATTTCCTATCTTTGAATTGATTATACAGTTCACCCCATTGCACGCCACTCATTTCTCGGCGATAATTTGTAAAAATTTTACGCACCCACGCAATCACGTCTTGAAAATACTGCCACAATGCTTCCGCATCCTTTTTATTTTGATGTTTGGCCATGTAATCTTCTATCTTGCCGTCGTTAATCCACGAAAGTGCTGTTTCTAAATACTCCTGGCGAATTGGCGAGCCGTTAACTAATTGCCCGCCGTCGTTCGCTAACAAATATGCCGCGCAATTTGATTTGCTGAATTTAAGTTTGGCGTCAGAGAGCCATGGCCCGGTATATACCGCGTTGCGTATTTCTTGGTCAGTCAATTTTTCACCGGCAATATTAATAATTCTAAACCAGTCCAGTCGTTCTTTGTCTGTACCCTCGCAGAAATATATCATCAGTTCATAATCCAAAATCTGTTTTTGTTCTTCGTTGGTCAAGTTGTGAAAAAAACGATCATTCAGCGAAAAATCGCCATTAATATATTGCCCGATACTAATGGTGCGCTGTTGGCCGTCCAAAACTTCGAAATTTCCTTGGTCGGTCTTGACCCAGTACATCACATTAAGCGGAAAGCTATTTTTAATCGTTTCAAGCACGGCATCCCGCTGTTTGCCGGTATAAACAAATTCGCGCTGATATTTGGGGCGGATATCCAGCTTACCGCCATACGCGACCACGCCTTCTTCGGCGCTGTCTTTGTAACCAACGACCACTTTACGCACCGAAATTTTATGTAATTCAATTTTCATATTATTTTTTTACTTTCTTATTTTTAACTAAAATTCTAAAATATGTAAATTTCCCATTTATTGACAGGTCTTTATCATCATCGCCCTTACGAAACTTCACAATTTCAAACTGGTCCGGATTATATTTATCAATAAAAGTTATCGGCACACCAATAACGCCGTTATAATCATAGGGAATATCCGTATATTTGTCTACGTTGATTGCATCATAATTATCATAATGTGGATATTCCTCGGGGTTGTATTTTTTATATAATGTTATAAATTCCTTATGCTTTTCAACCTCAAGGCTTGTGAACCAACACGAAGTTGAAACTCGCGCGATTTTCTTACCGTTCTCATCAATATGGTGAAACAATTCCCAATCGTCTGGCACCATAAAGAACATACCGACGTTAAAATTGGTGTAACCTGTTCGAATTTTGTCTTCTTTGAATAACTTAAAAATTTCTTTATAAGTTATCGCATTGGTATTGCCGATAATCAAAAACCTCTTATCGTACTCCATCAGCTGCGCCATATACTCACGAAATAGTGAAAATGGCGGGTTTGTTACTATGATGTCAGCTTGTTTGAGAAGGTCAATACATTCCTTGCTTCGGAAATCGCCGTCGCTTATCATTTCGGTCATAAATTCATCCGGGTCGGGCATGCGATTACCATTTTTATCCCCAGCGTATTCCAATTTATAAGGTTTTTTATTGGTAAATAAAGTTGCGCCTTTGAAATGGGTGGCAATCAATTTCTTCAATCCTAAATGTTCAAAATTTCTACTGAAATATTTAACAAAGTTACTTTCTCTCGGGTCATCGCAATTACAAAATACCACCTTTCCTCGAAACTGATCTTTATAATGCTTGATTTCATTTTCAATATCGGCAAGCTGGGTATAAAACTCGTCTTTCTTTTCTTTACTTGCCTTATGCAAACTTTTATTTGATGATTTAGTTACCATAATTATCTTCTTGTTATCAAGTCATACGCCAAGCTGGCGAGTGATATATAATGAATTGCTAAATTTTTATCCAAATCTTGAGCGGGAGTATGCGCTTTTTCATTCCGCAAAAATTGGATGGACATATGTAAAAATTTTACTCCCTCAAAAAAATCTTTTTCCGCGTCATTTTTCGGTTTCCGCCCAAAAATTATTTCTTGGTTCGATTCCGCAAACGCCTCGTGCGCTTTTTCTTTGCCGGTAATATCTCTGAGCTTTTGACGAACGATTTTATACGCTTCTTCTACGGCGTTAAAATAATGCCCACTATTCAGAAATTTTTGAACATGGTCAAAAACTTCTTTTTGCAAAATTATATTGATATTACCGTTCTTAAAGGTGGCTTGGGATATATTTTCAACTTTCACTTTTACCCCAAGAAGTTTTTCGCCAATGTTTTTAGCGGCGGTCATTCTGTCGGCTGGAAAATCATCTCGTTTCAAATTATCCAATAAAATCTGATTTTCAATATATTCAATGAGTTTCAAAATACTTTTTCCAACGATTTTATCGTCTGCGTTCGTCCATAGGCCACGGAGACGATTTGCTTTTGAACCGCTGGCATAATTGTACCTTTGATTGTAAATATCAATGCCGATGTCATCTCTAAAAAATTCACCCATTGTTCGGTCGGAAAAATTCAAAACATAACCACTGCCCATCTGGAGTAGTTTTTCAAGTGTCTGTTTTTCGAGTGTAGTCAGTTCTGCCATAATCTTATTCTATTCTATACTTATTAGAAAGATTCGCAATATATTTCTGGATTCCCGCCAGAGTTTATCCTCGCGAAAGCGGGGGCGGGAATGACAGGGCTTCGCCGCGACCTCACCCCAGCCCTGCCTACCGGCAGGCAGGCCTCTCCTTATCAAGGAGAGGGGCGCCGGAGGGATTCCTCCACTACGGTCGGAATGACAGGACTTCCCCTCGCCCCCTCTTTATATAAGAGGGGGAAAGATCCTTCGCTTCGCTCAGGATGACAAGTGGCGGGAATGACAGGGTGACGAGAAGATCCTTCTCTCCGCTCAGGGTGACACCGCAAATTGCGGTGTCACTTTCTCTCCCACTCCCCCGTCTGCCTGACTAAAAGTTCAGACGCGCGGAGCGGTTCGGCCATTAATTCTTTGACGATTTTTTCCATCCGTACACCCTGCGAGCCTTTGATTAAAACTACATCGCCTTCTTTGATGGCGTCTTGTAAAAATTTCCCGGCGCTGGCACTGTCGGCAAAAGTCACCACGCGGTGTTCTTCCATCCCAGCCTCGCGCGCCGCTTGGGCCGTTTGTTTGGACGCCTCCCCCACCGTCACCAAGACATCAACCCCCAATTCCGCCACGCGCCGGCCGATATCACGATGGGCGCTTTCCGTTTCCAAACCCAGCTCCAGCATATCGCCGAGCACGGCGTAACGTTCGGCGTCGGCCTTGATGTCAATATTTTTAAGCGTCTTCAGCGCCGAGATGGTCGGTTCGGGCGAAGAATTATAGCTGTCATCAATCAGCATGGTTTTTTTAATGCCCGGAATCAAACACATATGCCCGGCCAATGGTTTCAAATCGCGCAACGCGCCGGCCGCTTCCACAAAATTCACGCCGAAAATATGGCCGATGGCCAGACCGGCCAAAGCCGCCGGAATCAAATGTTCGGCCATGGCGCCGGGTAAAAATACCGGCACGATGTTGCCCCGAAAATTAACCTTGAAATTCAAACCGGTCGGCCAGTTGGTCTCCGGGTCGGGAATAATATTGACATCAGTCGCCTGAAAATCCGCACCGTCTTTAAAACCGAAAGTGACCACCTCGGCTTTAGTTTTGGCGTTTTGCATCACCAGGTCATTGTCATAATTCAGCACGGCAAAACCTTCTTCGGTCAGATGAGAAACAATGACACGCTTCTCCTGAATAATTTTTTTGAGGGTTTTAAAAAATTCTATATGCACCGGCGCGATGTAGGTCAACACGCCGACTTTACACGGCGCGGTCTCCACCAAATATTGAATGTCGCCCGGCTTATCCGAGCCCATTTCCAACACTAAAATTTCCGGATAATTTTCCGTTTTCCCGCCAATTAATTTTAACGCCCGGCCAAAAACTTTCAACCAACCGAAAATCGACCGGCCCGGAGTTTTATCAACACCGATAACGGTCAAGGGCAAGCCGATTTCGTTATTATAATTTTTAACATTGGCGCGAACGTTGAAACGCGTCCGCAGCACCGCCACCGCCGCTTCTTTGGTGGAAGTTTTGCCGATGGAACCGGTGATGCCGACAACATCGGGGCGATATTTTTTTAAAATCGCCTTTGCTAATAATTTTAGGATGAGTTGGAGAAGGGATTTTAACATAAATTATTATTTATCCTTTTGGATATTGTAATATTTCAAAGCGAAATCGGCCACGTCTTTGAATACCACCGCGGCGGTGGATTCCGCCCATTGGCGTTCCGGTTTTTCAAACTTTACCACCATGACAAATTTTATATCACTGCCGGTCGGGGCGTAACCGCAAAAAGTATGGTTGGTTTCTTCGGTGTAACCGCCCGGTCCGGGAATTTGCGCCGTGCCGGTTTTGCCGGCGACATAATATCCGCCCATTTTCACCGTGGCCCGATAAGTTTTTTCCACCACCGAAGTAAGCATGCCGGTAATCAATTTGGAAGCGCGCGGAGAAATAGCTTGCGCCACCACGGTCGGGTCTGTTTTTTCCACTTTGCCGTTGGAGTACCTAATTTCTTTAATCAAATATGGTTTAAGCACCTGCCCGCCGTTGGCTAGGGCCGAATAGGCTACCGCCAATTGCAACGGGGTCACGGTTATGCCTTGCCCGAACGATGCTTGGGCGGTGGAAAGAACGGACTTTTTTTCCAAAGAGGAAATGTTGCCCGGCATTTCCGTATCCAACGGAACGCCCGTTTGCTGGCCAAAGCCGAATTTTTCAATATACGATTTCATGGTCTCCTGCGGCATTTTCTCCGACACCCAAATCATACCCGTATTGATGGAATTTTCCAAGACCTCGGTCATGGTGACGCGCGGACCGTAACATTTGCCCAGCGCGTTGTGAATGGTGTATTTGCCGAACTGGCGCTCGCACGGGTCGGAAAAAGTGGTATTAGGCGAGACCAGCCCCTGGTCCAAAACCGACGACATCACAATCGGTTTAAAAACCGAACCCGGTTCATAAGGCGTAAAAATCGCCGTGTTATTAAACGCCTCCATATTTTTAACCTCGGAAAAATTATTCGGGTCATAACCGGGCAAGCTACACATGGCGATAATGGCGCCGGTGGCCGGGTCCATCATCACCAGCGAAGCGCTTTGGGCGTTGAACGCTTTCAGGCCTTCGGCCAGCCGACTACAAGCTTTGTACTGAATGGCGCGGTCAATGGTCAACACTAAATCAGCGCCGTTCTCCGCTTCCACCGAAGTCAAGCCGGCCAAAGAAATCCAACCGCCACCTTCCGCTCTTTCCCCGGAAAAAAAGCCCGTTTTGCCGGCCAAGGTTTTATTCCAATAACCTTCCACGCCGTATTTACCGGCCAAATTGTCTTCCTGGTCAAAAGCGCAAAATCCGAGCGCGCCGGCGCTACTGGCGCCTTCCGGATAATAACGATAAATTTCCGTGGTGGCATAAATGCCAGTCAATTTCGCCGCCTCCAGCTGGCTCCATTGTTCTTCCGGAATTTTCCGCGCGATTGGTTCATAGGGGTCGTCGGCCTTGCTTAATTTAGCGCGCAACTCTTCCAGCGCTTCGTCGGGTAAAGCGAGCACGGTTTTAATTTTTTGCGCCGTCGCGTCCACTGCCTCTTTTTTTATTTCTTTAGGCACGGCGTAAATTTTGTAATAGGCGCGATTAATCGCCGCCGGATAAGTGTCGCCGTTGCGCGAGTCGGAAAAATAAATTTGGCCTCGGGCCGGATGAATTTTTTGATAAATCTCGTGCGTGTCCAAAGCCATGGTGGCGTAATAATCATGTTGCAAAATCTGCAACCGGAACAGCTGGATCACCACCAACAAAATCGCCAAGCCGAAAATCAGCGAGAGGTAGCGAATTTCACGATATTGTTCGGCGTGATGAGTGAACATGGATTAAGGAGTAAGGAGTAAGGAATAACGGTTGCCGAAGGGATCCTTCCCCCGCATCTTGCGGGGTCAGGATGACAGACGGGTGACGACGGATTTGTTCGCCAGTTGACCGCAGGCGGCGGAAATATCGGCCCCTTGTGAAACGCGCATGGTGGCGATAAAACCTTTGGCCAGCAAGCGGTCGCGCCAATTTTTAATCAGCGTTTCAGAGGCGCTGGTCCATTTTTTATCCGTGGCGTTATACGGAATTAAATTTATTCTCACCCGGCCGAGACGGGAGGCAAAATCGGCCAAGGCCTTAAAATGTTTAGCGTCGTCATTAATGCCGGCGAGAAATAAATATTCCAAACCGAGGAAATGCGTGCGATTGCCGAAACGAGCATGATATTTTTTCGCCCAATCAGTCATAAACTCAAAAAACTTCGGCGGTTGGGACGGAATAATTTTTTTGCGCTCGCCCTCAATGGCGCTGTGCAACGACAGAGCAAAACGCACGGCGGGAAAATCTTTATCTGCCACCATTTTCTCCATGCCGGCTATCACCCCGCCGGTGGAAATGGTGATTTTAGTCGGACCGACATCGGTATATTTTAAAATTAAATTAATCGCTTTTTTGACTTCATCGTAATTCAACAGCGGTTCGCCTTGGCCCATAAAAACAATGTTGTCCACTCGTCCGGCGCCCTGTTCGGTTAAATATTTTTGCCAAAAACGGTACTGGCCGACAATTTCTTCCGCCGTTAAATTTCTTTTAAACCCGAGCCGGCCGGTGGCGCAAAAAACGCATTTCATGGCGCAACCGACTTGCGATGACACGCAAATGGTAAAACGATTCGTCCCGGCTTTGGTTTGTTTTTTGGAAGCCCGGCCGAGCAAAACGGTTTCCACCGCCAAACCGTCAGCCAAACGCAGGAGGGCTTTTTTCGTGTCATCAATCTTGCTTTCCTCAATCACTAACGGCGCCACGGCTTGCCACGGTATCTCCGCCAATTCTTGGCGTAAATCTTTGGGCAAGGTGGTGACGGTGGTAAAACCGGTGATGGCCGGATCAAACCAAGCGCGATAAATTTGGTCGCGCCGATAAGCCGGCTGGTCGCTTAAAATTGTGTCCAAATTTTTCATGATAAATAGTGTCTGGATTCCCGCCTGCGCGGGAATGACAAGGTGAAAAAATTAATTGTCTTCTCTACCCCGGATAACCACAAAACCGGCGAAAACCGAAACGATAAACGAAACAACAAAAATCAGACCAAACGTTAGCCAAGAAATTGTCGCCAAATGAAATAACCCGCGCAAAAACGGCACGAAAAAAATCACGGTTAAACCCAGAAAAGTGGCCAAAGAAATTATCGCCAAAGTTAAGTTGTTTTTTATCTGTTGCCATTCGCGCGTGGTGAAAATCAGCATAATCTGCGACACCACCAGCGAACCAAAAGCTAGAGTGGTGCCGGTAAAAAAGTCGTGGCGGATAAAGCCGAAATAACAGTACAGGCCAAAACTGACGATAAAAATAGCCAGCGCCTGAACCACCACTTGTTTCCAAAGCCTGGGGTTGATGAGAGGTTCATCCACCGGACGCGGGGGCACGCGCATCACGTTGCGCGGAGCTTTTTCTTTTTCAAAACCCAGCACCGCCGCCGGATCGCAAATTAATTCTAAGAAAATTATATGGATGGGGAGAAAAATTAACGGCTGGCCAAAAAACAACGGGATGACGGCCAACCCGACAATCGGTAAATGAAAAGATAGCAAAAACATAAAAGCCTGTTGCATGTTGCGGTAGGTTTTTCGACCCTCTTTGACCGCGCGGGCGATGGTGGCAAAATTATCGTCCATCAGTACGATACCGGCCGCCTGGCGCGCCACTTCCGTGCCTTTCTGACCCATGGCCACGCCGATGTTGGCCTTTTTCAAAGCCGGCGCGTCATTGACGCCGTCGCCGGTCATGGCCACTACTTCGCCGTTTTTTTGCAAGGCTTCCACGATTAAAAATTTTTGGTCCGGCCGAACGCGGGCGAAAATGTTATGTTCCGCCACGGTTTTTCGCAAAGCGGACGGCGACATTTTTTCCAGTTCATCCCCGCTGATAATCATGTCGTCGTGCTTCAGACCGACCTGTTCCGCCACATTGTGCGCTGTCATTTTGTTATCACCGGTAATCATCATCACCCGAATGCCGGCTTCCTGGCACATCTGGATCGCCTCGCGCACGCGTGAACGCGGGGGGTCGCTCATGGCCAGCAGGCCGACGAAATTCATGGCGGTCGGGGCGATGATTGACTCACGGTCGCAATTTTTTACCGCCAAAGCGATGACGCGCAAACCGGCCGCGGCAAATTCTTCATAAACGGCCAATTTTTGTTTTTTCTCCGCTTCGGATAACGCGCAATTACCGATGATCACTTCCGGCGCGCCGACCGAATATTGGGCGCAAGCGCCGGTAATTTTATCGCGCCAAATATGGTGGACCATTTTGGTGTGGGCGTCAAAAGGACTGTCTTTAAGCAGTTCAAAACCATCAAAAAATTCCTGGACATTGACGCCAATTTTGGCGGTAAAATTTTGCGCTTCAATTTCCAGCGGGTCGGTGGCGATGCGTTCCAACGAAAGAATCGCCGGCTTCATCAAATCAACCAGCGCCGTCGGGTCGGACATGGTTTTTATCTCAAACGCCTTGTGGTTGTAGAAAACCCGCTCCAATGACATGCGGCCTTCGGTCAGTGTGCCGGTTTTGTCGGTACAAATTACCGTGGCCGAACCAAGGGTTTCCACCATCGCCATTTCGCGCACCAAGGCGTTTTTCTTAGCCAAACGCCAGACGCCCAGAATCAAGAAAACGCTGAAAACAACGGGAAATTCCTCGGGAATCAAGGACATGGCCATGGTCAAAGCGCCCAGAGTCGCTTCTTTCCAGCCCTGAGCCAACGCTAAAATTAAACCGACGGTGCCGGACGAGAGCATGGCGACGATGGCGATGCTCCGGATTAAATGATTAATTTTTTTCTGCAACGGGGTTTTTTCTTTAATGATTTTTTCCAACAACGAACCGAGCCGGCCGTATTGGGTGTGCAGGCCGGTGGAATCAACAAATAATTCACCCCCACCTTGAGTCACCAGCGTGCCTTGAAATAATTTATGCTCGCCGGCAATGTCGGCCGGTTTGTCCGGCAAAGATTTTTTCGTGGCCGGGGATGATTCGCCGGTCAGAACCGCTTCATCCACCAGCAGGCCGGGTCCGGAAAACAAAAAGCCATCGGCCGGCAATTTATCTCCGGCGGTCAGATGCACCAGATCGCCGGGCACGAGATTTTTTATATCTAAAGTAATAAGACGACCACCACGATAAACTTTGCATTGTTCGCTGATCATTTTATCCAATTCGGCCACGGCTTGGTCGGTTCTCTTTTGTTGAAAATATTGCATCAAACCGATTGGGATAATGGACAGAAAGAAAACCGCCGTTTCCACCAGATCGCCGATGAAATAATAAACCACGGCGGTGATGATGATTAGCAGCATCATCGGTTCGGAAAAAATATCCCAGAGCATTTTCAGGCGGGTTTTTCTTTTTATTCTCGGCCGTTCATTGGGGCCGTATTTGACAGCGAGTTCGGCGGCCTGCTTAACTGACAAACCGCGGTAGGTGTTTTTCTCGCTCCAAATTGATTGAATAATTTCTGTGTTCATGTGGTTTTAAATAGCTCTCGTTGTCACCCCCGACCCGATCGGGGGTCCAGGAACTCGCTTACTTTTCTGGATTCCCGCCTTCGCGGGAATGACAAATATGTACATTTTTTTTAACGAGGCTCTCCGTGTCCAAACCAGCTTGACCGTAGACTTCCGTCGCTCGGCCGGATTTAAGAAAATGATCCACGCCGATGAGGCGGTTCTGATAACCGGCCGGTTGGATAAACTCGCGGGTAAATTCATTCCAGCCGTTGTGCAGAGCGATAACAGTGGCCCTTTCTTCATCGGATAAAATGGCTTGCGCTTTTTTCGGATCGGTTTTTTCCAGTTCCACAAATAATTCCGGCGAAGTGACGACAACGATTTTTACGTCCAATTTTTGTTTGGCTAAATCGGGCAGGGCTAGTAAAACATTTTGCAGAAGCGTGGCGCCACAAACCGCCAGCGCGATTTTTTTGCCGGCGCCGGTGTATTCTTTATAGATGTAAGCGCCATCGCAGGCGGATGAGGCCGGCGTATTTTTTCTGTCTAACACCGGAGTCTCCGAACGGGACAGGGCCAAAACAATCGGCTCGCCTTTCTCCAAAGCGAAAAACAGCATCTCAATTACTTCATTGGCATCGGTCGGCTTGTAAACTTTTATCCCGGGATAAGCGTCAAACAAAGACATCCAATACATGCCCTGGTGGGTCGGGCCGTCTTCGCCTGTTTCCGGGCCGTCATGTGTGGCCAGAGCGATAAAAAAGCCCTGTGTAGCCGGATTGGCGGCATTGGCCACCAGCGCCAAATGCACGGCGTGACCATACATAGCGGTAAAAACGCCGTAAGTGCCGAACACTGATACCGGCCGGAAACCGCCGGGTAAAACATCCTGCGTCAAGGCCATAGACATCATGGCCATATTTTGTTCAGCGATGCCAAAACGAATGCCCCGGCCGAACTTATTTTGCGCGTTGATGATGCCATAAACATGCTCCGACTGGCCGAGCAAAACCGATTTGCTCAAATCCCCCGCTCCGGCGTAAAAAAACGCGGTCTGCTCCATCAACCATTTGCACCAGAGCTCGGAGGCCTGGCGCATGCTAATTTTGTCGCCGGGCTTGAAGGCAAGTTCGGGCGGGAGGTTTTTCGGACGCTTGATGCCACGCGGATTTATCAGCGGACGATTGGGCAAAGTTTTTTTCATCCGCGCTATCAGTTCAGATTCCGGTTCAATTTTGTCCGCGCCTTTTTCCAATTGCCAATCAATAAACGAAGCATCGTCTTCAGTCAACGCGTCCAAAATCTTTTGAATATCACGGGCGACATTTCCCTTTTCTCCGGGCGCGCTAAAACCAAGCTGTTTCAAAATTTTTACATAATCTTCATGGTCGGTCGGCGAACCATGCGAGGCAGTGGTGTTTTCTTTGGCGCCGTATTCTTTGCCTTTGATAGTGTGGGCGATAATTGCTGTCGGCCGGCTGTTGTCAAAACCTTGGCGGGCGATGGCGTAGGCGTAAAGAAGTTCGTTGACATTGTGGCCATTTGCTTCAATCACATTCCAACCAAAACCGAGCCAATAATTCAAATACGGCGCGCTCATGGCTTCTTCAATCGGGCCGTCAATACCAAAATGATTGTAATCAAGTGAGACGATAATATTGTCGGTGGCGGTGGCGACCAAAACATTGCGCGCTTCAAAAGTCATGCCCTCTTCGCTCTCGGCATCGCCCATCATCACCCAAACTTTGGTCGGCAGACCGCAACTGGCGTGCGCGATAGCCATACCGCCGGCGGCGGAAAAACCATGGCCGGACGGACCGGTGCAATAGTCGGCATAGGGATATTGGCTTTCGGCATGACCGGGCGGACCGTCCAAACGGCGGAATTGCGACAAGTGTTCGGGCAGAACGCAATTAACCACGGCTTCAGAAAATTGGCGACCGGCTCGGCGCATGGCTTCATAGTATAGCGCCTGTCCGCCGTACAAAAGCGGGGTGCAGTGGCCGGCGCTCCAAATCAACCGGTCTCGGCCGGGATGTTTGGGGTCGGCCGGATCAAAGGCCAGCGAACCGCCCAGGGTAAGCGCTAAAAATTGTTCCACTTTGGAGCTACTGCCCCCGGGATGGCCGGACCGGGCGCCTTCCACGGTGGCAAAAATAAGGCCACGGAGAATTTTGGCCAGACGGTCTAAACGAGAAATGTCTAGGCCGTTATATGGCTCCAATTCAGCGTCTTGCAATTTAATATATGTAGCGCCGTCGTTTTTTCCGTTTACTGTCAATTTTTTCAGGTCTTTGGCAACAAGGGGGTTAAGGGGCATATTTTGTTTGAATAATACAAAAAAGTCAGCTATTTAGCTGCTTATATTTTACCATTTTTCCGGGCGGACAACAAGAAAAACCGGGTTGCCAATTGACGACGAACTGTATATAATGATATCCACCAAGTATAATTGACAGCCGTCGCCTTTTATGTTAAATTTTAATGTCAGTTTTAGCCGTTCTTTGACAGAATATTTTTAGAAGGAACAACCAAAAAAGGAGGGAAATGAAATGAAAGAGGAAAAAACAGTGGTAAGGGCCTACCTGGCCAATCAGTTTGGGTTCTCGGAAACCGGCCGGTACGTGCTTGACAGCCTCATCAAGCCGAGGATCACGGCCATGGGCATTGTGATTCTCGACCCGTTTGAGGAGTGCGGAAAGGAACTGGACTTCGCCCATCTTGCCCGCTTGAAGCGCCATGATAAGGTGACGGCCTATTGGACGGAATTCAACGCGAAAGTGACGCACATAAACAACGCGCTGATGCGCGACTCCAACTGCCTCCTGGCCGTCTTGGACGGCGGGCACGCGATTGACGACGGCGTCGCAAGCGAAATCGGCTACTACGCCGGCATTCGACAGGGAAAAATTTTCGCCGTCAGAAGCGATTTTCGCTGTGGCGAAAACATGGCGGCGGCCATCAACCCCCAAATTCTCGGCTACATCCAACAAAGCGGCGGTTCTCTGTCCGTCTGTCCCGATGCCATGAAAAAATGGTTCGCGGCCATTCAGACGTGGAAAGAGATGCTCGCGCGGTAGCATGCCGGCTAGAAATCCCCTCCTCATTTCATTCGCCCTTTCGCGAGGCAAAACGAGCCTTCTCGCCTTGCCTCCTTCTAAAAATATTTTGTATTAAAAGTCCGCCACGTGCGTAGTTATGCGTGGCGGGTTTTTTGTGTAAAAAAATGAGCCCGCGACGGACGACGTCGGAGCTCGAGAGAAAGAACGGGGGTGTGGCGGTAGGCTACTTGGCGAGGTCGGCGGGCACGGGAGGACCTTCGACGACAGGGAGACCGAGAAGGCGCTGCTGTTCGGGCGTGAGCAGGCTGAGAGCTTTCTTGACCGCTTCGGCCCGGATCGCTTCCTGGTCGCTGAGTTCGACCGGAGTGTTGTTGAGAACATATCCAGTCTTGCCGTCTTTCGTCAGGACGGACACCTCCACCACATTGCCGTCTCTACCGTACCAGGCCCTCCCCCTACCTTCCGCTGTGGCCAGGTCTTTGTCGGAGAAATATCCTCCGATATTCCAGCTGTTGCCCATCTCGTTATCGGAGAGTTGTAACATATACCATGTTTCAACTCGCCAACCAGCCAGACCTTCTTTGAGCAGTTCCGGCACCATGTTCATTCCCTCCTTTTGGGTTGTTGCTGTTTTAGGTTCGAATGCACTTTACTATGAGTGTATTTTTTTGTCAAAAAAAATGAGCCCGCGACGGACGACGTCGGAGCTCTGAAAGAAGGAGCGGGGGTATGGCGGTAGGCTATCTGAGGAAAGGCAGGCCGAGAAGCTGACACTCTTCGGCGGTGAGTACGGTTCCGATTTTTTTGAGGGCTTCGGCTTTTCTGGCGGCGAGCCGGTTTTCCTCGTCTTCGATCTCGATTACTTCCCCGCGGAGAGTCCAGCCAGTCTTGTCGTCTTTGGTCAGGACGTGAACCGCTTCCACGACCGCGTCCGAACAAGCTGAGCAGGAACCTCGTTCGTCCCCGTGTGCGAGGCGAGCCTGATTCTCGCTGGGAAAATACCTCACCTTATCTCCGGCAGGAACCGCGCCGGCAGATAAGGTCATCAGTCCGTACCAGGTTTCCACTCGCCAACCGACCTTTTTCAGGTCCTCCATGAGTTCTTCCCACATTTTTCCCTCCTTTTGGGTTGTTACTATTTTGAGTCCGGATTTATTCGCACTCTAACCTAAAAAAATGTTTTTGTCAAAAAAAAACGCTATTTCTTTAAATACCACAGTCTCCCCTCTTCAAACATTTGGCGCTTCCATTGAAAATAGTTAAAATATTCGCACAGCGTGAGCGGAGTCGCGGGGTCGGCGGAAATATTCTCGGCGTCGCAATTCAAATCCGCCGGCAAAGAATAACTCATCCGGCGCGTACCCGATACGTCTTCGTTGATCCAAAGTCCAAACTCGTGCATGCCGAGCAAATCGGGATATTGGTCGCGATCGTCAAAAATGGAATGCCCTTCAAAAGTGTTCGGCCCATTTAGCCCCAGCAGCTGCAAAATCGTCGGCGCGAAATCCATGGCCGACGCGTAAGTATCCACGTCTTTAGGCAAAATATTCCCCGGCACATACATCATAAAAGCCAGCTCGTCGTAAAAATTCATCTTGCCGGTTTCGGCCGGAAAATAATCTTTGGTGTAAGCGGCGGGAAAAACCGCGTGGTCGGCGATGGCCACCACGATGGTATTATTCGCGAATTCGCTCGCTTTAAATTGTTCCCAGAATTTTTTGAAAGCGTTGTCAGTGGTGTAAATAGTGTTGAGCAAACGATTTTTTCCTGCTTCGTATTTTATTTCATCTTTTACCAAATCAAACGGCGGATGCGTGTCCACAGTGGAAAGCATCATCAAGAACGGCTGGGCGCGTTTGGATAATTCATCAAAAAATACGGGAAACATTTGGTGGTCGGAATAACCCCAAGCCAATGGCTCGCCGGATATTTTTTTCGCCAGTTCATCCGTGCCCCAAAATTCTTTCACGCCCATACTGGCCAAAATCGTATCTTTATTGGCGTAATCTTTATCCACCGCCGTCATATAAAAATTATCGCGCCAGCCGGCCTCATTCAGCGCCTCCGGCAGACAAAACAAGTGGAGATTCTGTAAATGTTTTTCCATTTCAATTTCATTGTGGCCGGTGGGTGGCAAAAACGAACAAAGCTCGGCCATCAAACCGGTGACGGTCGGCGTGGAGGGATTATAAACATGGTGGAAAATCGTGGTGGACGAATCCTCGGCCATGGCTTTGAGGCCGGGAGTCAGACCGGCCAAACGCGGATTGTAAACTTCGGTCAGCCGGCTGGAAAATGACTCCAAAAAAACAATGATAATGTTCGGTGGCTCGGCCAACAACTTATCGGGTAATAATTTTTTATCGGATTGATAAATTTTTTCTTTTTGATTGATGTAAAAATTGTCAGCATTGTAATTCAGGCCGAACCGTTTTAATTTTTCTCTGACTACCGGCGATAATTCCACATTTTTTTCCGCGCCCTTAAAATACGAGTAAAAAGATTTGATGATGGCCGCTTCCGGCGTATTGCGCAGGGAGGCGACGGCGAAAAAAGACAAAACCGCCAGGCCGATGATGGCAGCGTCAAAAAAATACCAATAGCGGGCGCCGGTCAGACGATGCGAAGCGAGAAATTTTTTGAAAATTAAAACAAACGCGACGCCGGTGGCTAAAAATAGCGCCGCCGATACCACGGCTGATTTCCAAAAAATAAAGAAGCCCCCGCCCTCGGCGTGCTCCAACATCACCGGACTTAAATAGAGCCCGGAATTGTAAATGATGCTGGCGTTGGCGAAACTGACCAACAGGGCCAGGACGAACGCCGTTAACCAAAAAATCCAAAACAAATGACGCCAACGATTTTTTAATCGTAAATACAAAAAACTGGCCAGAGCAAAACCGCCCAGCCAAAACATAGTGAGGGCGAAAGAGCGAAACAGGACGATGTTAAAAAATTTAACATTAGAATCAAGGATGTAATATTTATAGGCGAAATACTGAAAAACGGCGCTGGTGATAAAAATAAAAACCGACAGAACGAATTGACTGCGGGCGACGACACGCCAATTTTGGGTGGCTGGATGTTGACCGAGATAATAATCCAAACGCCAAAATAACAGGCCGAGCACGGCGCCGAACCAAAGCAAACTGATAATTTCCGAACGACTGAAAAAAATCAGGAAAAAAAGCGAAGCGATGAAAAAAAATTCATTCAAAAAATTGAAAAACTCGTTGGACCAATAAGCGTGCCGGCCGAAACGGATCACCAGATAACGGTAAACTTTTTTAGCGATAAACCAAACCAGCCAGATCGCCAACCAAACCGCCAGCCAGACAATAATAAAACGAACCCGCGGATGGCGCGGGAAATGATACCATTGCCAGCCGGAGGCGATGATAATACTGGCCGCGGGCGCTAACAGCCGCGGGATTATTTTGTTAAACCAATCAAATTTCATCTAGCTTTCAAAATTGTAAGTTTTTTCCTCCCGAACGCGACGCTTATCTTTTTTAATTTTTTCGCGCTGGAGAATTTTGTGTTTCTTCAATTCGCCTTCCAGATAATCGCGCACCTTGTCAATCGCTTTGTAGAGATTTTTTTCGTTTTTGGAGGCAAACAAATCCACGCCCGGCACGTCCAGCCGGCATTCGGCGATAAACACCTCGCCTTTCAGGTGGTGGTCGGTTTCCTTGCCGACTTTTACTTCCGCTTTAATGATTTGATCGTAAAATTTTTCCAAACCACCGATTTTTTTATCCACGTAAGCCTTGATCGCTTCGGTTAAATCCATGCCCTTGCCACTGATGATGATTTTCATAAAATTGAAGATTTAGGATTGAAGATTTATGATTAAATTTGGAATTTATGGCATGATGATTTCTACTTCCGGTTCAAGCCAGACCCTATACTTATCATACACTCTTCCTTTTATTTCTTCAACCAGAGCGACGACATCGGCTTGAGTAGCATTGCCGGCGTTGATAATAAAATTGCCGTGTTGCGGAGAAACCTGCGCGCCGCCGATTTTCACGCCTTTTAGGCCGGCTTGTTCCACCAACCAACCGGCCGGAATCATGCCTCGTTCGCGATAAATCTCCGGTAAGTTGCCGGGCAAAGCGCCCGGCCAATCGCCGGTTTTGATATTTTTAAAAAAACTGCCGGCCGAAGGCACCGTCGGCAATTTCTGCGACCGACCGAGTAAAATCTCCTGCATTTTTTTAACCACCGACGCTTGGTCGGATGGGATAAGTTTGAAGGTCGCGCGCAAAACCACTCCCCCATCGCGCTTGAAAATACTATCGCGATAACCGAAGGCGCACTCGGCCGAGGTGAGCGCCGTTGTTTCGCCGTTACGCCACGCTTCAACCTGTTTAATATTTTGGGCCATATCCGAACCGTGCGCGCCAGCGTTGCCACGAACCGCTCCGCCGACCGTACCCGGGATGCCGGTCGCCCATTCCAATCCGGACAAACCGCGCGCCGCGGCTTCGTTGACCGCCGTGGATAACAGCGCGCCAGCTTCAATAATAATTTCGTCTTTGTCCGTCCGACATTTGGCGCAGTCAATTTTAATCACCACGCCACTAAACCCTTCATCCGGCGCCAGCACGTTTGACCCGCCACCGAGAATAAAAAAATCCTCACCCGCGCCGGATAGGAAATTTAATAAAGCGGGCAGTTTATCCGCCTCGCTGACTGTCACCACATATTTGGCCGGTCCGCCGATTTTAAAAGTGGTGTGCCGGGATAACAACACGTTAGTCTTGGTTTTTCCGTATTTTTTCAGCTCGGGATAGAGCAGATCCATACTTGCTTTTTTCCTTATTTCCAGGTATTATTACCCCATTATATGGGAAAAATATGGTCTTGGCAAATGAAGTAAAAACAACGCTAAAAAAGAAACTCGGCCGGAAGCGGCTTTTTTATGTCTGCCGAGACGCGGAGCGCGCCGAAGCCGGACTTTTGCTTGGCCTGGCGAACTTTTTTATCGTGACCAACGACGGCCCCTATAGCCGCCAGCTGGCAAAGAAATACCGGAATATTTTGATTGTCCGAGGAAAGAAAATTTTAGGCACGCATGAAATTCTGGCTAATTCCGCGATTAAGAAAAAAATTCGCCGAGGTGATTTTATTTTACTCTTTAAGCAGATGGAAAAAATTGAAAAAATCTGCGCCGAGCGCGGCTGGGTTTTGCTGAACCCGCCGACGGCGCTGGCCACGCGAGTGGAAGAAAAAATCTCGCAAGTGAAGTGGCTGGGCGCGTTAAAAAAATATTTGCCGTTGATTAAAATTGATATTTTAAAAAATATTTCCTGGGGCGGAAAAAAATTCATTTTACAATTTAATCGCGCTCACACCGGCGGTGGCACCATGTTGATTGACACGGCCAAAAAACTGAACGATTTAAAAAAGAAATTTCCGGCGCGCGAGGCGCGACTGGCCAAATTCGTGGCGGGGCCGAGTTTTACGGCCAACTGCGTTGTGTCGGGCAAAAAGGTTTTGCTTGGCAATATCAGCTACCAAATCACCGGCTTACGGCCGTTTACTGACAATCCCTTCGCCACTATCGGCAATGACTGGGCTTTGCCGAAGAAAATTTTGAATAAAGAACAGCTGGGCGCGATTGAAACTATCGCCCGGGCCGTGGGCGCGAAATTAGCGCGTGATGGTTGGCGCGGACTGTATGGCATTGACGTTTCCATAGACGAAAAAACCGGGCGCGTCTATTTGATTGAAATCAACGCCCGACAACCGGCTTCCACCAGTTGGGAATCAATCTTACAGAATGAACACCGGATAATGGGTGGATTGACCGTGTTCGAAGCGCACTTATTAGCTTTACTGAAATGCGCCAGCGGACAAAAAATTATTCCGATTAGCAACGGCGCGCAAATTATTCAACGGGTAACCAAGGATACGCCACGATTGCCGGAGCCGAAACTTTTTAAACCGATTGAATTCCATTACATCCGCTACGAAAATACAGAAATTGATAACGATCTTTTGCGGTTGCAGACCGGGTGCGGGGTAATGGCCAAGCATAGTCAGTTAAATCCGCACGGGGAAGAACTTTCCGTTTTTGTCCGTTTTACCCGAAGCCGACGGGCTTCTAACTGCCCGCGGGCCGGCGCGATCATTACACGGAACGGGCGCATCCTTTTGCTGAAACGCCACCGTTACGGGTATAATTACTGGGTGGTGCCGGGCGGAACACCCGAAAAAAACGAGAATATGGCCACGACCGCCAGACGAGAAATCCTGGAAGAAACCGGTTTGCGCGCGATACTTGATACCCAACAACCGCCGCTTCGTATTAACGGTACCCGCGATGAAACTTACTATTTTACGAAATCATTCAACGGGCGGGCGCGGTTGGGCGGACCGGAAAGAAAAAGTAGTTGTCCGGAAAACCACTACACTTTGAAGTGGGTGCCGATTAAAGAACTTAAAAAAATAAATTTGTTGCCGGTAGAATTAAAGGAAAAATTGATAAAAATATTGTGTTAATTTTAATAACTGGATTCCCGCCTTCGCGGGAATGACAATGATTATGTTATCCGCGCGAGCTGAAAAAGTTATCCGCGATTATTTCAACCTTCCTTTTGAGGGTTTGACTGGCGTGCGCTGTCCTTATTTTAACAACGCCCGGCGCAATCGGCGCGGACAACTGCGCGGGCTGATCGGTAAAGGCACACCGGAAGAAATCGCGGAGGAGGCGCGAATCATTTCCACTCAATATCGCCATAATATTTTTGATAAAGATGGCCACTGCTGTGTGCACGCGACGCATAATGACGAAGAAAAAATTGAAGACGTGAGAAAATTTTTGATTGATAATGATCTGGGAATTGATTGTTCCGGATTTGTCAGCCATGTCCTGATTGAACATTACAAAGAAACCAGGGGCGTGGATATCGCCCGCCGGTTTCACTTTTGGCCGATAAAAAATTTCTGGCGCTGGCTGGTGGCGCGTTTGCGTCCGGTGGAAAACATGTCGGTCCGCGTAATGGCTAAGGACGCTAACACTAACAAGATCGCCGATGGGCGAAGCGGTTTTGATTGGTCGCGCTTAGAATCGGCGGATTTAGTGATCATGATGGAAACCGGACCGAACAAAAAAAGAAACCACGTGTTGCTGATTGAAGACAACGAGGGCTCGGTGATTAGATACACGCACGCCCGCGCCTGGTCGGCTGAAGGCAAATACGGACATGGGGTGGCGCGCGGAGAGATCCGTCTAACCAAACCGGGCGGTAATTTGTTGGAACAAGCCTGGGAAGAACTGGGCCGAGCCGGAGAAGATAATGAAACATTTTTAGAAGCAACAGGGGCTAAACTGTTGGAAGTAAGACGGATAAGAATATAGAAGCTGGAAGTTGGAAGATGGAAGAATGACAGGCCGATTAAAAATTAAAAATTACAAAATTAAAAATTTTCACTATGATGTCTTGCCAGCCATTTTCACCGGAATTATTGGAGCAGGCATTTTTGTATCTTTTGTGCGCGACCATTGGCGCGTTTATTTTAGCGCCGTTACTAACCAAATTTTTATACAAATTTAAAATTACCCGCCGAAGCGAATATGACTTCACTTTGCAGGGCGCGGATCGAGCGGGAAAAGTCGGCACGCCGATCATGGGTGGTTTATTAGTCATTGTGGTGGTCACGATCATTACTTTACTTTTTAATTGGGAACGCAGTTATACCTATGTGCCGATCGGTGTGATGGGTCTGTCGGCCTTGCTCGGCGCGGCTGATGATTTGATGAACATTTTCGGGGCAAAAAGACGCTCTCGTTCGTTCGCTAATACTTGGCTTCTGGTAAGAATACACCGACATTGGTACGCGCGAATTTTTTATTTTTGCAGTCTGCCCTGGGTGGCTTTTCGCCAGCTGGCCAGCGCGCTCGGTTCACATCCGGGGCGCGGAATTCAGGTGCACGAAAAACTGCTGATGCAATTTATCGCCGGCGGAGTGACGGCTTGGTGGATCTATTTTAAACTGGGAGAAAATTGGCGCTCGCTTTGGGTGCCGTTTGACGGCGTGATTAATCTCGGCTGGTGGATTATTCCTTTGGTGATTTTACTGGTGATGTTCACGGCCAACGCGGTCAACATCGCCGACGGCTTGGACGGTCTGGCCGGCGGAGCGTTGATTATGACCTTTCTCGGCCTGATGATTATCAGTTGGATTGAGGGCCGGGTGGCGTTTACTTTGCTCAATGGTACGGTGGTGGGGGCGCTGATTGCTTATACTTACTTTAATATCAAACCGGCGCGATTCCAAATGGGCGATGTCGGCACACTGGGATTAGGCGCGCTTTTTGCCATCAACGCCATTGCCGTTAATAAAACCATTCTGATTCCCCTACTCGGCTTTATTTTTTACGTGGAAGCGATTTCTGTGCTGATCCAAATTTTCTGCCGCCGAATGTTGGGCAAAAGATTTTTCAAAATGGCCCCCATTCATCATCACTTTGAGTTTCGCGGTTGGAGTGAGGAAAAAATTGTGATGCGCTTTTGGCTGATTCACTCTTTCTTTGTGATTGTGGCCGTGTGGCTGGCGTTACATTAAAACAGTTCTCGGTGCACAGTTCACAGTACACAGTACGCAGTACACGGAAAAAAATGTCATCTGTAAACTGAGAACTGTGAACTCCATAATTATGGACAGATACTTAACCTGGGACGAAAAAACAATCACGGATTTTTCCGATGCCAATGTCAGCGCCCTGTATGAGCGCGGTTTTGTTTTTACGCGCCTGGGCAAGGGGCAGATGGCGCAGACTAGAAGCGTGCGTGTCGACTTGAACAAATTTGAATTAACCAGCGAAAATCGCCGAGTGTTGAAAAAAACAGAAAACGTGCGGTTAAATGTTGTGTCGCTCCCCCATCCGAATTATGACTGGCGGATACATAAAATGGGCTTTGATTTTTATACGACAAAATTCGGGCCCGGAACTTTTTCCGCCAATAAGATCAAGGAACTTTTGATCAGCGAAAATAGTAATTTTAATTTGCTTTTTAAGTACTCTCTCGATGCCCCGAAGGGATCCCTCGACTCCGCTCGGGATGACAAAAATGAGCCGGTCGGCTACTGTATTTGCTATACCAATTCCGATTGGCTACATTACGCTTATCCGTTTTATGATTTGAATGTCGACGCGCCGAATTTAGGTATCAGCATGATGACCAAGGCGATTGTCTGGGCCAAGGAAAACGGAAAAAAATATGTTTGTCTCGGTAGCGCGAAAGATGCCGCAGCGATTTACAAGTTTCAATTTTCCGGCGTGGAATGGTTTGACGGTAAAGAATGGAAAACGGATGTTGAAGAACTAAAAAAAATATTAAAATAACTATAAAAATTGCACTTTGCCATATGGAAAAATTTAACTCATCCAAACACGGGCATCTTACCAAAGATTTGCCGCTTAGCTTTCTTTCTCTGCCGGTCTATCTTGATTTTTGCGCGCATATTCTTGAAAGAAACGGCGAGCCAATAATAGTCCGGCAGGACGCTTTATATGAGCACGAATTTCCTTCAATCTTTTTGCCCAAGAACCCTCAAAATTGGCAACGGGCTTCAATGGCAATGATAACAAAGCATGATATTGAGAAGATTAAAGCACACAGCATCGAAGTTGGCATTGAAACTCCGACGGAAACCGAGTTTTTTTATAACACAAATGATTTTGTGAATCCGCGCGGGAAATTAAAGGAGCGCATTAATCAATTTGAAAATAATTACGATTTTGTTTTAAAAAATACTTACAGTAAAGATGCGCTCGCAACGTTTTTTAAAACGTGGGAAGGGCAAAAAGAATGCGCCAACGATTGGTTTGAAAAAGAAAGCGCCGACTTTTTCTTTTATTGTTTGGAAAATCTTGAAAAATATGGCATTGCCCAAGTGTATGTAGAAGTGGAAAACAAATTAGTCGGTTTTGCGTGGGGAGTAAAACATTTAGGAAATAATTGGGCGGGGTTGCACATGAAGGTTGACTATAACTACAAAGGGCTGAGCCGTTTTATTCATCACGAGAGAGCAAAAATATTTTCCGGGTATGATATGTTTACTTTGGGCACGGGTTGCGAGGACCCCGGACTGATTCAGTTCAAAAAAGAACTGAAACCGGTTAAAGAGCAGGAATATTTTTACGTATTCACTCGCGGAATAATCACTTCATGATATGAAAAATAATTTGGAGCAAAGACTTCTCTCCGATAAAATTGAACAGGAGAAACACATGGAGGAGCTGATTAGAAATTTGGACGTTCTGTCTTCAATAGACAGTTTTTCGACACATGAAGACGAGATTAGAGCATATTTAAAAGAAATTTTGGAAAAATTCGAGATGAAATGCGAGGTGGACGAAAAAGGCAATCTCTGGGGAGAATCGGAAAAAGGAAAACAAAAAAATATCTTAGTGTCGGCACATATGGATAAGGTCGGAGCGGGAAATCCGGTAGCACATATTGGAAACCGACTAAAGGGACGGCTGGATAACGCGCTCGGTTTATCAATTATCATTGAATTATTAAAAAACGGCTTAAAACCGTCGGTACTTTTTACCGTTGAAGAAGAATCAGATTACGAAGTTGTAAGAGAGGGTCTGCCCGCGTTTGAAGAGCGAGAGCTCCCGAATGGCCTTTATCATGCCGGCGCACGATTCGCGGCGGAACAACTGGTTAAACAACTTGAAAAACCAAGCCTGGCAATAGTGGTGGATGTTACAAGAATGGGAAAGGTGGGCGACGGGCCGATTATTTATACTTCTTCCGGCTATAAAAAGCCGGGAACACAATCTTATTTCTCTCCAAAAATTCTAAAAAAGATAGCGAAAATTATAAACCCACTTGGTATCGGCGTCAGCTATCAGGAGGGAAATCCCAACGATGCCACAGAGATGGCTAGTGTTCCAGGAATGGAGATTCTTGCCGTTGAGATTCCTGTTATAAATAACCATACCGCGAATGAAGAAGCCGACCTTGGAGACGTTGAGAAAACAATAAAAATCTTAACTAGTATTATAGAAAATTTTGAATTTTAAGTTGTAATTTTGATTTTTGCCTTTTGCCTTTTGATTTATTTATGAAGCACATCCACTTTATTGGCATTTGCGGGGTCGGCATGAGCGCGCTGGCCATTCTTTGGAAAAAGAAAGGGTTCAAAGTAACCGGCTCGGACGCGGGATTTTATCCGCCTGTTTCCACTCATCTGGAGGAAAATGGGATTGATTTTTATGCCGGCTGGCATCCGGAAAAAATGTCTACGCCGGATTTGGTGGTGGTCGGCAATGTGGCCGGTTCGGTCAATCCGGAGTGGCTCTATGTGCAGGAACATAATATCCCGTATGTTTCCTATCCGGAATTAATCGCGCAAAACTTAGTGCGTAAAAATTCTATAGTCTGCGCCGGCACTTGGGGTAAAACTTCCACTACCGCGCTCCTCGCCTACATTTTAAAAACAGCGAATTTTAAGCCGGCCTATATGTTTGGGGGCTTGTCCCTGAGCCTGCCATATGCCGCCGATGACGAGGGTGGCGACTGGAGTGTGTTGGAAGGAGATGAATACAAAACAGGTAAAGACCATCCGGAAGCGAAATTTTTTTCTTACAAACCGACTCATTTGCTCCTGACCGGCCTGGCTTGGGATCACTTTGATATGTATCCGACCGAGGAATCTTACTACGAAGCTTTTACCAAGCTTTTAGGCGGCATGCCGACAGACGGACTGGCGGTGGTGTGCGCGGACGATGAGAATATCAAACGAGTGCTCGGCGCGGCCCAAGGCAAAATAGTGACCTACGGCGTCGGCAATTCCGATTACCAATACAGCGACGTGTCTTTGAACAAAAATGGTATTCAATTAAAAATTTCCCACGCCGGCAATAAATACGTAATCAATTCGCCGATGCTCGGCGCTTACATGGCAGAAAATATCTGCGGAGCGTTCGCCCTGGCATACGAAATTGGTATCCCGGTGGAAAAAATCGTTAAAGCACTTGGCGAATTTGGCGGAATAAAACGCCGTTTGGAGAAACGCGGGCTGACAAAAAAAGGCGCAACGGTTTATGATGACATCGCCCACTCGCCAGTTAAAGCCAAATCCGTGCTGGCCACTTTGCGTGAAATTTATACCGGAAAAATTATCGCGGTTTTTGAACCCAATACCGGCAACCGCCAGCTGTCCGCTGTCTCCAGCTATGATAATTGTTTCGTCGCGGCCGATGAGGTGATTATCCCCCGCCTGACTAAAATAAAAATTGACGACCACACAAAAGACGCCGTCATGGATGGCGTGGCGCTGGCCAAAGTAATCGCTAAAACTCATACCCGAACTAACCTGATTGCCGACGACGAAAAATTGGTGACCTATTTAAAAACCGCGGCCGGCCCGGATGACGCTATCGTCTTCTTGGGCAGCCACGGTTTTAGGAGTATGATAGAAAAGCTGGCGGAGTGATTACTTTCCTTCGTCCACCACTTCGGCCGTGAGTTCCTCGCCAGCTTCCTTGGTTTCCAGAGTAATCCCGCAATGATTGCATTCCACGATACTGCCGTCGGCAATCTCCGGATAATTGGATAAATCAACATCATTTTTACATTCAGGGCAAACTAGACGCATAGATATTTTGATTAGTTTTTCTAAACGAGGCCATTATACCGCATACTCATCAATTTGGCAAGACCCGACAGTTATCAGTTTAATAGTTTATTGGTTTATCAGTTAGGAAATCCGGTAAGGAAATATTTGACTAATAAACTAATAATCTAATCACCAATAAACCGGTTCTATGATTACACCCCAAAACATCGCCACTCATTTAGCGGACGCGGTCGGGCTCAACACTCACCTCTATTTGAAACGGGAAGATCTGCATCCCTCTGGTTCGCACAAAGGGCGCTCTATCCCGAGAATGATCACTGAATACGCCCGAGCCGGCCGGCGTGATTTTGTCATTTCCTCTTCTGGTAACGCGGCCCTGGCGGCGTTGTTGGCGGTGGAAGATTATAATTTAAAAAATAACGAAAAAATATCTTTGAAAATTTTTGTCGGACAAAAAATATCAGCGGAAAAATTAAAATTGATTAGCGACCGGGCGGCCAACAATGAAAAGGTGACCATCGAACAAACCAACCACCCAAAACAGCAGGCCTTTTTGGCGGAAAAAAACGGCGCGGCAAAAAACTTGCGTCAATCCACTGATGACAGCGCCTTGGCCGGCTACGAAGAGCTGGCCACCGAATTGGCAAAAATAAAATATCTGGCGGCGGTATTTGTGCCCACCTCCAGCGGGACCACGGCACAAGGCTTGCATCTGGGTTTCAAGAAACTCGGCCTCAACCCGCAAATTCATATCGTGCAAACCGAATCTTGCCATCCGCTGGTGGACGCGGACACACCGACGCTAGAAATACCGTCGTTGGCTACGGCGATTGTGGATAAAGTGGCTCATCGAAAAAATGCCGTTTTGGAAACGTTGAGAGCCAGCAACGGTATCGGCTGGATCGCCACGGATGAAGATATCAGGGAAGTTTTAAAGCTAATCAAAAAAACCGAAAATATAAATGTCTCCCCCAACAGCGCGCTGTCCGTGGTCGGGCTAAAAAAAGCCATCCGCCAAGGATGGAAATTCAACGGGCCGGTGGCATGTTTAATTACCGGGCTCTAAGTAATGGCCCAACATTTGTCAGATGCACGTTTCAGACACGGGTCGGCTCGCCTGCGGTCTCGCCGCCCTTACGCTCGGCTCAACTATGACGTTTCGCCTCCGCGATAGTCCTCAACATGCATCTGACAAATGTTGGAATGTCGGAACGAAGGACCAAAAATAAAAAGTCTTCACAGGTTTGTCACCGCGATATCCAGCAGGCGGTCGAAATTAATATCAATCGCGCCCACCATCGCGCCGGCGGTGCCGAACAGGCCGCCGGTTTTAAATTCGGAAATCTTTTTTCCGTCGGCGTTAAAAACCCTGATCGGCAGGCCTTTCCCGTTCACCGGGCCAACGATTATTTCATCTTTACCGTCGCCGTTAACATCGCCGGCCGACACGTAAATTCCGCCTTTGAAAGTTTTATCGTAAGGATAAAAACGCTTGGTTAAAAGACTGACGCGATTATCATAAATCAACACTTCGGCTTTTTTCCCGAGTCCGACGCCGACAATCGCCTGGCCGGGCTGATCCGAACCGTTGAAATGAGCGATGGCCACCGACAAACCGCCTTTGTAGGCTTTCGGGTCAAAAGGAAAATACCCCGGTTGCATCACCGCGCCAAAATAATTATACATAATAATTTGCCCGCCCCGGCTCGGCGCGACTAGAATCTGGCTCTCCCGCTGGTCGGGAAACAACCGGCCGACGGCAATCCGCATATCACCGGAAAAATTCCCGCCAAACGGAAAATCATTAAACCAGCGATCGCCGTTGCTGTTATATATTTCCAGTTTAGCGCCGGAAGCAACGATTTGTTCTTCAGCGCCATTGGCGTCAACATCACCAAGAAAAATACGCGCTCCGCCCGGGTAGCGTTCATCGTAAGCGAAAAATCCGTTGCGCACGCGCTGGCCCAAATAGTCGACGAAGCTGACAAACGCGCCGTTGACGAACACCAGATTTTTTATAATCTGATAAGTTTTTAGCATCACCAGGCCGTCTTTAGCATCCAATTTAATTTTATCCACGATGCCGCCGTTGTTCACCGCCGGATCTTGATTGCCGATTATTTTTTCAAACTCTCCGCCCAAATCCACTTGCTTGCTTTCGGCCGTGGAATTAACCACCGCTAAACCGTTGGCATATTCCCGGCGCCAGACATCTTTCACATAACTGCCACTGCCAGACAAGGCGGAGGCGGGACCAAGCGGGGCGCCGAGATTGACATCGTACTCATCAAACCACCAGCGCTCAGCGTGGCTGTTGGAGCCGGCATCATAGCCGTAGTAGCCATTTTCCATCAAGGCGCTGGTTAAGCCAAAGCGCATTTTTTTATAATCGTTGGCCGCATTTTTTTCCTGCGAAGTGTTGCCCACGATGGCTGTGCTCGGCTGTTGGCCGGTGTTGGCCGACAATTTGTACAAGCGCATCTTTTCTTCCCAAGAAATATACGGATTGGTGGTGTAATTTTCAAAATAGATTCCATTCAAATCGCCATAATACCCCCGGTCGCCGTTACCAACGATGTAAATCGGCCGGCTGGCTTTAGTCCGGGTCAAACGAAATAATTTACTCATACCGGCGTACCAGGCGGCGTCCAGTTCTTGCTTATTGTCATTGCGGCCATCATGATTGGCGTCAATTTGCCCGCCGTTCACCCAGGAAACATCGGCCCAAGAATTGTCATAGAAAACCCCATCCCACAAACCGGAGGAAAGCAATTCATTGGCGACGAAATCGGAAAGATAATCGGTCCAGCGGCGGCCGGCGGACGGATAATCAGTGACATTGAGCATCCAATTACTGCCCCAAAAAATTACGTGGTCCCCCGAGCTGTCGCGCAGCCACATATCATCGGTAATGCCGCGCAGTTGTTTTTTGAATAAGCCGTCGGAGCTGGAGTCCCATTGAGAATGCATCACCGTGGGAAATTCTTCCGAGGCGATATAAACGAGGATAATAATATCCGGATGAAGCTGGCGAATATAGCGAATTTGCGCCGCGCTATTTTGCTGGGCCAACATATGCAAAACCAGCACATCCCACTTGGCCAGCTCGGTGGCATCGCTATGGCTAATCGGTGAAAAAAGATAAAAATTCGCCAACCGCGGATAAACGCGCGTCGTGGCGTCGGCGGCATCGGCGCGCGCGGGCGTAAAAAACAAAAAAGCCAGCGCCAGCGCCAATAGCGTTAAGACCAGCTTCGGTTGCCGCAAGACCGCCGTGAACATAGCGGTTAATTTATGAGAGATCTTAAACCGGTAAAAACTTCTTTAATCGTGGCGTAATATTTATCCGGCAAATGATGGGAAGACATGTAATCAATCGCCCGTTCGCGATAAAACGGTTTTTTGATTTCTGCCAACGCGTCTTTCAAATTATTTTTCGGCCAATCAAATAAAACACCGGCGCCGGAATCTTTGATTAATTCCGCCGGCGCGCCCTGATGGCTGACAATTACCGGGATGCCTTTGGCGAACGACTCAATCACCGTTAAACCGAAGGTTTCCCAGCCGGTACTCGGTACAATCACCGCCGTGGTGGATTTGATATTGTCATAAACCGTACTGCGGTCGGTTTGTCCGCGCAAAAGAATATTCGCTTCCGGATTGGCCTTAACCTTGGCGATTAATTTTTGTTCCAACGGCCCGCTGCCGTAAACATTCAACCGGGCCTGGATTTTTTCTTTAATCCAATAATCGGTCAGTTCATCAATGCCTTTTTCCGGCGAAAGACGGCCGATGAAAGAAAAATTATCTTGTGCCGGAAGCGCCGGCGGAATCGTGGCACGCTCAATCGCCGGCGAAAGAAAATGCGGGAGAACCACAATTTTTTCTTTGGGCCAGCCCCAATATAAAAATTTATCGCGGACAAAATCACTCGGCGCGATTAATAAATCGATATAATTTTCGTAATATTTTTTGGCGTGATGGATGTAGGCCTCCAGCGCGCCTAAGACGCTCTGCGGACACGACCGATGCAAACAGCGATGGTTGACGGCCTGCCAATAATGTCCGCCCCGGCAACGTTCGCAGGTTTGGCCGGCGGTGAACAAAGAATAATTCGGACAAAGCGCTTTCCAGTCATGGACGGTCATCACCATCGGTATTTTAGCTTTTTTCAGCGCCACCAAAATGGATGGCGAAAGATGATGGTAAAAAAGATGCAAATGAGCCACGTCCGGTTTTTCCAAGCCAATCAATTTACTGATTTTCCGCTTGGCTTCCAGCGAATAAATCACTTTAAACGGACGCAAGAAAGTATGCCAATTAAATTTACCGAATTCGGAATTGGAGACAAAATATTTTTGGTAAGGCGACCCCTCGTTGCGCTCATCGAACATGGCGAAATTTACCACCGTATCCCCTTTTTGCGCCAACAAAGCGCAGAGGTCAAAAAAATGATGCTCAGCGCCGCCACGACGATAGAAAAATTTATTGATTTCAAGTATTTTCATAAAAATTCCATACAAAACGCAGGGCGGCTAAAGCCAACCACCACCAAATAACAAATAAATTAATATCCCAATAAATAGAAATGCTGAACCCGGCCATTAAAATTAGCGCCGCGCTCCACCAGGTAAAAGACAAACGGGAAATAAACAAATTTTCTCCGCGCAAATGTTTCCGGCCGGAGAAAAATCCGGATAACAAATACAAGAACCAAACCACGATAGCCAGCGCGCCGAATACGCCGAGCTGAAACAAAATCGCCAAATAATCGTTGTGTATTTCGCGCATCGCCACTTTGAAAGGCCAGCCATTGTCGGTGCCGGTAATCACATAACCGAGACCGGTGCCGAAAAACGGATGAACAATAAACGCCGTATAGCCTGCCTCCCAAGTGGCTAGTCGCCAACGGAAACTGGAATCTTGCCGACTGGTGACGTAGCCGACATCGGTGCGTTGTCCCAACACCGTAGCCGTATCCACAAAAGTTTGGCCGGGCCGGGCGCCACCAAAACGTTGTGAAATAGAACTGCCAATTGATAAATAGCCGAGGAGCAAAACCACGGCCAAAGAACCGACCAGCAAAACCACGGCCAAATATTTTAAGCGCTGACGAATACCGGGTAAAAATATTAGCCAGAAAAAAGCCACGAAAATGGCGGCGATCCATAAATGCCTGACCAGCGATACCACCAAACCAACGCCGGACAAAGCGGCGAATAAAACTAACAGAATATTTTTGGCGGAGATGTGCCCCTCGCTTTTTCTTTGCCAGAGTAAAACGGCCATCAGCCAAAACAAGAATATTAACAAATAAAAAGCGTGGGTGCCGGCAATCAAACGCTCTCCAGCGGTGGATAACGGTGTATATTCGCTCCACAACCCTCGGCCGTTTAGCAGGCCGTAAACTAAAAAGAAAAACAGGCCAATACCGCCGGCGGTGAACCAGTGCATTAGATGTTTCCAATCATCTTCGGCGCGTAAAATCGCCACAAAAAGAAAATAAACTACCGCGTAAAGAAAATAATTTTTGTAAGTACCGAAAGCCAGCGCGAAATCCAAACCACGACTATAGGCCAGCGCGAAACCGATGGTGCAAACCGCGCCGAAAATCAGAATAAACCAGTCCATTTTTTTAAAATACCATTTCCACCCGCCGAAAAACATTCGGCTAATGACGCTGATTAACAAAAAGAAAATGAGAAAATCCAAGGGATAAAATTTTATGATATGGCCCTGGATAGCCAACGGCGCCAAGGTGAATTGGCGCTCAAACCACATGGTACAAATAACCATGGTATAAAGCCCGACTGCCGGACGGACTAAAACACTAATAAAAGTTAGGGCCAGCGCAAAAATATATATCACCAAATGTTGGCCATAGATTAAATTGGCCAATACGGCGATTGACATTGATGCCGTGGCCAAGATGCCCCAAAATAAGCTCTTCGAGCGTTCTGTTTTAAGAGAAAATAAATCCGACCCCGGGGCTCTGCCCCGGGGTATCTGGGCGGATTTTTTAGAAACGGAGTCGGCTCCGCCGACATATTTTTTTAATTGCCCACTTACCTCGACGTCTGCGTCGAGGTATTCGTGGGCCACTAATAAATTGTGCATATACATTAATTATATAGCAAAAAGAGATAAAACACAAAACCCGCCGAGCGGCGGGTTTTGCACATCAACTAAGATCATGGCAGAGAGAGTTGCAATAATCTTATGGCGATTGCCCCCGTACGATACAGGGGCGAAGGAAGGAACAAAAGAGCTAGGCAGGTTTGAGGTTACGGACCGGTGAAGTGGATGAGAACGCCCTGCTCGATGCAGATACGTGTACTCCACGGACGAGCGAGGAAGTCGGCCTGAACCGACAAGCAACACTCCGGCTCCGGGTTGAACACGTCAGCTGGCGCTACATCACACCCATCGGGCCAACCATCGCAGTGAGGCATCGACACGCCTGATTCATATTCCCAAGCAGGCGGTGACGAGTAACCCCAAATACAGTTGGAAGTCGCGGGGAGCAGATGGCAAGAACCATCCACACCACTGGGGCCGTCGGGATCACGATCCCAACAGTAGAGGTGTTCGCCCAAGTCGGTGTCCGGTTCGGGAATCGGCACGCAGGTGTGGGTTTCTCGCCCGCACCCGCCGACGCAGTTGTCCGCGGTCATGCACTCCACGCACTTCTGCGCGGAACAGTACTTGCCCGGGAAGCTGGAACACTCGGAATCGGTCTCCGTGTCCGTGGTGCTGGTGTCCGTGCAATCTGCAACCGTGGTCGTGTCGGTATCGCCGTCGCTGTCGCTGTCCGAATCGCTGTCGGAGTCGCTGTCCGAATCCGAGTCAGAGTCGGAATCAGAGTCGCTATCCGAATCAGTATCGGAGTCAGCGTCCGAGTCCGGGCCGGCGTCAGGGCTAGCGTCGAGGCTGGCGTCCGGAGTGGTGGTGTCGGTGTCGCCGTCGGTGTCGGAATCCGTATCACCGTCGGTATCGCCGTCTGTGTCTCCGTCGGCATCAGTGTCCGTGCCTGTGTCAGTCGCAGTACCGGTATCGGTATCTGTGCTGGCATCGGGTCCGGCATCTGGCACACCGCCGTCAGGAACAGGTTCGCAGGTCTCCGCGTCAGTGTCGCAGACGAGGTCGGTGTCGCATTCCTCCAGAGGAGGTGTTGCGCACGGCTCGCCTTCCGCGCCAACGCAAGTGCCACTGAACGGAATGCCCTGGCAAGCGTAACCGCAGGGAGAACAGACCGAATAGGAAACCATGTCGCTGAGACAGATGGAATTGGAATCGCAATCGGCCGAGGTTGCCCACGCGCCGAGAGAGATGGAACCGGAACAGGAAGCAGATGCGCCGTTGCAGCGCTGAACAGTGGAGAGCGTCTGGGCATCGGCGCCGCAAACGTTTCCGGAACACCGCCACGCGATCGGAGTCGTGTTGCAAATGGTGGTGGAGTCGAGGAACGTGTCGCTCGGACACGTGGCCGAACTGCCAGTGCAGTTCTCTACGGCATCGCAAGGACCGGCCACGGCGCGGCACTCCGTCGTGCTCGGCTGGAACGAATCCGCCGGGCAGTTTGGAGAGCTGCCGGTGCAGGTGTCGGCGATATCGCAGATACCAGCCGAAGCGCGGCACTCGGTGCTGGCCGGTTCGAAACTATCTGCAGGGCAGACGGCGTCGAGGCCGGTGCAGTACTCGGGTGTATCGCAATTGCTGGCGTCTATTCGGCACAGGATGAAGTCGAACTCGAATTCGTCGGTCGGACAGAGCCCGTTGCCGTCGCAGTACTCGGCGATATCGCAACCGCCGGGGGCGATGGGTCGGCACTCCGTAGTATCCGGCTCCCAGTTGACATCACACGTCCCGACGCCATCGCAGGTGTCGGCGTGATTGCAGATGTCTTCTGTGGAATCACCGCACGTGGTACCAGCCGGCTCGAAGAGCCCGGTCAGGTCGCAACACTCGCTACCGGCGACGCAGTCGCCAGTGTCCGTGCCCGTGTCAGTGTCCGTGCCAGTATCGGTGTCGGTTCCCGTGTCCGTGCCGGTATCGCTACCAGTGTCGGTCGTGGAACCAGTGTCCGTGCTGGCATCAGGAGCGGCGTCGGGTCCGGCGTCCATGCTGGCGTCCATGCCAGCGTCGATGGGCGTGCCCGTGTCCGTGTCGGAATCGGAGTCAGCGTCAGTGTCGCCGTCCGTGTCTCCGTCGGTGTCCGAATCAGTGTCACCGTCAGTGTCGGAATCAGAATCCGTATCCGGGCCGGCGTCGAAGCCAGCGTCGAACCCGCTGTCGGGTCCGGCATCGGGAACATCGGTGTCCCCGTCCGTATCCGAATCGGTATCTCCGTCCGTGTCACCGTCGGTGTCAGCGTCAGTATCGGTATCCGTGCCCGTATCGGTCACGGTTCCAGTGTCGGTGTCCGTACCAGCGTCCACGGCCGCGTCAATGCCGGAATCAATCCCAGCGTCGAAGAGGGTCGTGTCCGTGTCGGAATCGGAGTCGGTATCGGAGTCAGTATCTCCGTCCGTGTCACCGTCAGTGTCGGAATCGGAATCCGTATCCGGGCCGGCGTCGAAGCCAGCGTCGAACCCGCTGTCGGGTCCGGCATCCAGATCGGAATCAGAATCCGTGTCCGTGTCGGAGTCGGTGTCACCATCGGTGTCGCCATCGGTATCGGAGTCAGTATCTCCGTCCGTGTCCGTGCCCGTGTCAGTCACAGTACCGGTGTCGGTATCTGTGCTGGCGTCAGGGGCGGCATCAGGCGCTGCGTCCATGCCGGCGTCGATGATGGCGGTGTCAGTGACCGAACCCGTGTCCGTGTCGCTGTCGGTGTCGGAGTCAGTATCTCCATCCGTGTCCGTGCCCGTGTCAGTCACAGTACCGGTGTCGGTATCTGTGCTGGCGTCAGGTCCGGAATCCGGACCAGCATCCAGACTGGCGTCCGGAGCGGCGTCGGGTCCGGCATCCATGCCGGTATCCGTGCCCGTGTCCGTGTCGGAATCAGAATCCGTATCACCGTCGGCGTCTCCGTCGGTGTCGCCATCCGTATCGCCGTCAGCATCAGAATCGGTATCACCGTCCGTGTCACCGTCGGTATCCGAATCAGTGTCACCGTCCGTATCGCCGTCGGTGTCACCATCCGTATCTCCGTCAGTGTCGGAATCAGAATCCGTATCCGGGCCGGCGTCGAAGCCAGCGTCGAACCCGCTGTCGGGTCCGGCATCCAGATCGGAATCAGAATCCGTGTCCGTGTCGGAGTCGGTGTCACCATCGGTGTCGCCATCGGTATCGGAGTCAGTATCTCCGTCCGTGTCCGTGCCCGTGTCAGTCACAGTACCGGTGTCGGTATCTGTGCTGGCGTCAGGTCCGGAATCCGGACCAGCGTCGCTTCCTGAAGAAGCCGGCGCGCAGAACGCTTCTGACGCGCAGATGTCTCCCGGAAATCCCAGCGGTGCTGTACAGCACTCGGGCACCGGGTAGCGTGTCGGGCAGGGCGGACTGGCAGGCGGTTGGAAACTCAACTCACACGGTGGAATGGGTTCACCCAATGTCCACCCACTAGCCGGTGACCAGTACCTGCATCCATCGGCCCAGAGAGCCTCGCAGGTTCCGCCCGTTGTGACCCCAAGACCATCGAGGTCCAAATCCCAGCAGTAGTTGCCTTGCGTGAGATCGGGGGCGGGCACGTCGTCGCAGGTCATGCTCTCGACGAGCCAAGCCTGTCCAGGCGCGCAACCGATGAGCGGATCGCAGACGTCGGAATCAGAATCCGTATCCGCGTCCGTATCACCGTCCGTGTCACCGTCGGTGTCACCATCCGTATCGCCGTCCGTGTCGCCGTCTGTGTCACCGTCGGTATCTCCGTCGGTGTCAGCGTCCGTATCGCCGTCGGAGTCACCATCAGTGTCCCCGTCGGTATCGGAACTGCTGTCGGGAGCGGCGTCGTTGGCATCCGGACCGCTATCGTTGGCATCCGGACCAGCGTCACCCGTATCGGTTCCGGCATCAGAGTCGCCGTCGGAGTCACCATCAGTGTCCCCGTCCGTGTCTCCATCCGTATCACCGTCAGTGTCGCCGTCTGTGTCGGAGTCGGTGTCGGTATCGGTATCACCGTCCGTATCTCCATCAGTATCCGTATCGCCATCCGTATCGCCGTCTGTGTCGGCATCACCGTCGGTATCTCCGTCGGTGTCAGCGTCGGTGTCCGAATCCGTGTCGGTATCACCATCTGTGTCCGTGTCGCCGTCCGTATCACCGTCCGCGTCAGTGTCATTGTCACCATCCGCGTCAGTGTCGGACGTCCCGCCGTCGTAGGCCGCGAACCCGTTGCCGGGGTTCGGCGACAAACAACCGGCGAGCGCCAAGCTTGCCAGTACCAAAACGATCGTTCTCATGGCACCCTCCTCTTTTTCCTCTGTTTTATGGACGCGCCTCGCGTCCTTGTTTGCTTCCTATTTCTGAAAACTCAAACCTTGAATTGTTATAGAACAAACCCTTTCACCGCTAGGCGGTTGAGGAGGGCACCCTCTTTTTGCCAACAACTTTTTGCTGGCACAAAAAGATCTCCCTCTGTTAATGGGCTCGGTAAATTAAATATACCTCATCGGCTTATATATACCTAATTATTAATACGATTAATGGCCCCGACCCGTGACGGCCAAATCATGGTCTTTTTAACTGTTTTTTCTCTCAAACTACACTAAATTTGTAACACGGAAATATAACATAAAAATGAAAGAATGTCAAGAGCTTTTCAGTTCACAGTTCACAATGCGCGGTTCACAGTTCACAGTTCACAATACCACGCATTTTATGGGGGGTGTTAAAAACAAAAGAACCCAGGCACGAGGCCCGGGTTCTTTTTTTTCATCTGAGATCATCTGAGAGATTGACAATCTCAAGTGGATGGTGGGCGGCTTCTTGAGAAAGAAAGCCGCCCGAGAAAAGAGCAAAGGTGGGTAGAGAACCGGCTACGAACCGGAGATGTAGGTGGAGACCATGATGTCTCCGTCCGTCGTCTCCACGAGGTGTCCGTAGCACTCCCGGTCGTTGACCCACGTGTCCAGTCGGACAGGCAGGCAACGCTCGATGATCGGAACGGCATGGCCGTCCGAACACCGGAACGAATCCGGGATGGAAGTGTAAGTCGCCACGGCCGGAGAGTATCCGTACCCGTAGTACTCGCACATCCCATGTTCGCTGCCGACTTTGTAGCCGCGCGACCATGTTCCCTGTTCGTTCGTTTCCGGGTTGGCGCAGATACCGTCGTACTTCCAACGGTAGGTGACGCCACTGATGGTCTCGAACCGGGTGCTGACGATCCAGCACACGGCGCTCCCGTAGCAGGAGGTGTTCTGGTCGCACTCGGCGGTCACACAGCGGCCCTCGGCGCAAGCTTGGCCGTTCGGGCACTGGTGGTCCTTGTCGTTGACCACGCACTCGCGGGCAACGCACTCACCCTGTTCGCAGATCTCTCCTGCGGGGCAGAAGAAATCGTTGAACGAACCGCACTCAGCGTTCGCGTCGCAGTGGGCCGTGCCATCAACCCGGCAAACCTCCGCGGTGTTGCAGGTGTCAATGACATCCCAGAAACCGAGGACGCAATGCTGTGCCTCGCTACCGAGGCAACGGTAGGCACCAGAAGTGCAGACCGGGGGCATCTCGCAGATGCCGTCCGTGCAGATCTGACCGCTCGCGCAATCTTCCGCACTGGCCCAGTGGCCGCTGACGCAGATTCTGTACGAATTGCTATCCGTACATTCACGCGCGCCGTTGACGCACTCGTTGACCACGCAGATGCCGCTGGTGCAGACCTGATTGGCCGCGCAATCCTCGGCGTCGGCCCACTGGCCGTTGACGCAGATTCTGTATGAATTGCTATCCGTACACTCGCGCGCGCCGTTGGTGCAGACGTTCCCCTCCACGCAAACGTAGAGGTCTTCGTCGCAGATTAGACCGGACTCGGTGCAGTTCTGGAGAACTTCCCACTTACCAGAGTAGCACTTTCGAAGCTTATTGCTCGCGCAATCGTATGCTCCGTTGGTGCACTCCGAGCCGGGGAGGCAGGTGCCGGTGGCGTCGTCGCAGAGATAACCGCTCGCGCAGTTCTCGGCGCCGGCCCAAAAGCCGTTGACGCAAATGCGGTAGGAATCTCCGTCCGTGCACTCGCGCTCGTTGGCCTGGCACTCGTAGCAGCCGAACCCGTTGGAATCGTAGTCGGCGCAGAAGCGACCGGAATCGTTCGCGTCGCAGTCGGTGTCTGGCTTCCATTGGCCGCATTCACCACAGACCCAGAGCATCTGTCCCGTGGCACACTTGTACTCACCGGGGTTACAGACCTTGGTATCCGTGCCACAGTCCGTGTCGCCGTCGCTGTCGGAATCCGAATCGGAATCGGAATCGCTGTCCGAGTCCGTGTCCGCGCCGGTGTCGGTCTCCGGAAGCACGTAGCAATCCCATACGCTGCCAATGACATTGCAGGTCATGTGTACGTGTTCGCGGATTCCTTCCAGCAAGCAATCGGACTCGTTGGTCCACTGGCCGTTCTCGCAGGACTGGAGCATATCGGCGGCGCAACGCTTGGCGCCGTCCGAACACTCGCTCGTGTCCGAGCCCGTGTCCGTGTCGCCATCGCTGTCGCTGTCCGTGTCGGCATCCGTGTCGGCGTCGGTATCCGCGTCCGTGTCGCAATCCGAATCACTGTCCGTGTCCGAATCGCTATCCGAATCCGCATCCGTGTCGCCCGTGCCGCTGTCCGTGTCCGTGTCGCCATCGCTGTCCGAGTCACTGTCGGAGTCGCTGTCGGAATCGGAATCGCTGTCCGCGTCCGTGTCCGCATCGGAGTCAGCGTCGCTGTCCGCGTCGCTGCCGGTGTCGGTGTTGAGCTCGTCCGGATTGCCCGGATCGGTGAGGCATCCCATGATGCCCGTTGCGATCGCCAGAACCACGACCATGATCTTCGTCATGATGTTTTCTCCCTTTTCAAATCCGCCTACAGGCGGAGCAGTTACGTTTCTTGATTGGTTCTCTATGTCAATGAGCGTTTATGGGCGCTCTGTTATGTCCCATCTTCTGTCCACTTCGCTTGCGCGATATGAACAAGAGTTGGGGGGCCGGCGCGTGGTTACGCTACCGGCCCAAGATGTGTCACCGCCCGATGGCGGATGACTTTAGAGGAAGGAAAGGCCGAGGATGAACGTCCCGGCGATGTAGCAGTCCCACGGAATGGCGTCGGGATGACCCGGGGTGTTGTCCCAGTCGGAGTAGCCGACTACGTCGACCGTGCCGGTTATGAAGAACCGGACGGGATTCTCGTGGGCCGTGTTGACCCGGAGCATCAGACCGCCACCGTAGGCGGAGAAGCTGGTGTTCCGTTCCGTCTCTACCGGCTTCATCGACGCGGCCAAAGCGTTGCCGCCGATCGCGCCGTATTTCCACTGGTAGAAAACGTTGACCGAGCCGAAGGCCACCATCTGGCCTCCGACGTCCAGGTCATAGTCCGAACCACCGCCGACGACCCCCGTCAGCTCCAGATGGACGCTGTCCGACAGCCGGTAGACGATGCCGAGACCGCCGCCACCACCGAAGAACTTCGGGGTGAAAGCGAACCCGCCGACGACTTCCAGGTCGAAAGCTTCCAACAGGCCGCCAACGTCCTTCTCGAGCTTGTCCATGCGCTTGTCCTGAACCTTCTGCTCGCCGCCGATTTTCTCGTGCTCCCGGTCGTTCTTGTCGGCGCGCTTTTCCAGATCGCCAACTCGTGCTTCCAGAAGGTCGCGCAAGTTCACGATGAGCAGATCGACGTCGGCCTTAGAGTAGTAGTCTTTGCCGAGAACCACCAGCACCCTCTCGTTGAAGGGCTTCTGAATCTCCGGCGGAAGCTTGGCCGCATCTTCGGCCAACTTCTTGACCTTGGCCTTCTTGGCCGGCTTGGCGCAGGTCACACACTTCTTCATCTCGGCCAGGTCATTTTTGAGGACTTCGAACTGAGCTTTCAAGTCGGCACATTCAGCCTGCGCGTTCGCGCAGATCGCATAGCCCCTGTTGCACTGGTTGACCTGTTCGCAGAAACTCGGCGCGGGCGCGTTGGGCGCGAATCCGCTTCCGGAATTCGCGGGCGGCCAGACGTCGCCGCTTCGGGTGAACCCCTGGGCGACGACCGTGGTGGAGAACGAGAACAGGACCGCGATCACGATGATGGCGACGTTCTTCATGGTGGTATCTCCTTGCCGCGTTGCGGCTTAAAAGACCGCGCGGCTTCGCCGCTCTGGTCGGCTGTACGTTGTTTGTTTTTCTGTTTCTTCCTCTATATATTTCAAAGAGCCTGGAATTTTTTCCAGCAGGGATTTCCCCTGTCCGCGTCCGTCGCGTTGGCAACAGGCACAGAATAAGAGAAACTCACTGGCTTAATAGAGTTGTATATTAACAGATAAGTATAGCATACTTTTGTGTTTTTGTCAACCCCGACGCAAGGTCGGGGCAGGGGCCTATTTGCCTATTCTTGGCTAACCTATCAGGGGTTCTTCTATTGTAAAGGCCGATATTAAACGAAAAACCTCTCCTTTTGAGAGAGTTTATGCGCCTTTCCGCAGTCAAATGGGACACGGTAGGCTAAGATAAGCGGTTTTTGGCCCATGCCTCTCTCAAAACATTGGCCAAAATAAGCTTTTGAATTTTTACAATGGATAGTATACCACATTTGTATGAATTTGTCAAGCCCCTCACTCAGAGACCAAGTAAATCGGTATATTTATTGACTAAAAAACAACTACTTAAAAATTGTTAAATTTTGTTTGATATGGTCTCTGAGTGAGGGGTCAAGGCCCCCACTTATTACCTCTTGACAAAACCCGAAAAATATGCTACCATATACTGTTATTTTAGAACCTTAAAAAGGCAAAAAATTGAACTGTTTGTGGACCCCGCCAAATCTGGCGGTGCCATTGACAACTCAAACACAGGGTAAAGAAAACCCTACAAAAGAAAGGCAGGCCAATCATGGCGAGCACGAAACCGAAGAACATGGGCGAGGCCATCGACAACTACGGCGTGAACACTTTCGGCAAGGCGAGCAAGATCGTGGATCACGGGGTGGAGATGGTCGGAAAGGCGGTCACCCGCGACGAGAAGCGGACGGCAGCCGACCTCCAGGTCCTCCAGGACGAGGTCACGCGGTTGCGCGAGCGCGAGCGCGAGCGCCGGGAAGCGCGCCGGGAAGAGGAAGAGGCGCGGCTCGCCAACCTGGAGGAGGAAAACCTCCGGTACCGCCAGGCCGAGGCCAACCGGCAGAGCCGTCGCATGGTGTTCTGGATGGTGGTCGTGGGGATCGTCGTGGTGGCGCTCATCGTCGCCGTGATCTACCTCATTGCTATCTCGCCGGCACCCGCGACCAACCCGGTCGCCCCGACGTCGGTCTCGTCGCCCCTGCCCCCCGCCGCTCAGAACGTGGACGCCTACGGCTTCCCGTTCAACCCGGCCAGGACGGCTGACTGCATCCCGCTGGTGGGCTACCCGCCCGTGGCCGCCGGCCTCGCCTGCTGCAACCGCATCCCCGATCCCGGCGAGGCCAACGCCTGCCGAGCCAAGGTGGGTGCGCTCGCCCGGTAGCTCCTTCCGCTCATTCTTACCTTGGGGGAGACTTCTCCCCCACTACTCAAAATATTTTTCTCCGAAGAATGTTTTGAGGAGTAACAAAAAACCCATCGAGATAATCGGTGGGTTTTTTGTTTTTATTTAAAATCGTTTTGAAATCAAAAACCATTTTAAAATGAACCGGCCGCATGCAAAGATATGCACGCGGCCGTAGAAAGGAACATTAGAACAGGTAGGAACTACTTCACCCGGAGGAAGAACGCTTCGCCGATGCAAGTCGGCTTGGGCGTACCTTCCGGGTCCGCGGTCAGACAGCACTCCGGCAAAGGTTCGAAAACCTTGCAGGAGTAACCGGTCTTAGACCACGAACCACAGTGGGGTGTTTCGCTGTCGAAGGAGAACGTCCACGGATTCGGCGACCAGTACTCGCAGTCATTGGCCGGATCGGTGTCGCTATCGAGCGGATAGAGATGGCAGGTGCCGGGAACGTCAGGCTTGCCCGACGAGTCGGTATCGACGTCGTCGTCGGGGTCATGATCCCAGCACGGCCGGCGCTGGCCCACGCCCACGGCCGGCGGAACGAAGCAGGTGCGGGTGTTGACTCCGCAGACTTCCCCGGCGGGACAGTCCTCTCCGTTCTCGCACTCGGCGCACTTGGTCACGATGACGTGGTTGAACGTTTCGAACGTGAGGCAGAACGGCCTCTCGTCCGGGCAGTTGTTGTCCGAGGAGCATTCGGGCGCGGTCGACGTTTCGGTATCACTACCAGTGTCGGTCGCGGAGCCGGTGCCCGTGTCGGAGCTGCTGCCGGTGTCCGTATCGCCATCGCTGTCGCTGTCCGAATCGCTGTCGGAGTCGGAGTCCGAATCGGAATCGCTGTCCGCGTCGCTATCGGCGTCGGAGTCGCTGTCGGCATCCGTGTCCGTGCCCGTGTCCGAGCCGGTATCGCTACCGGTGTCGGTCGCGGTGCTCGTGTCGGAGCTCGTATCCGAATTCGTATCCGTGCTCGCATCCGGCGCAGCGTCGGGGCTGGCATCGGGCGCGGCATCCGGGCCGGCGTCCATGCCGGTATCCGAACCCGTGTCCGTGTCTGTGCCTGCGTCCGAACCCGTATCCGAATCGCTGTCGGAATCGGCATCGCTGTCGCTATCCGCGTCGGAGTCGGTGTCGGCATCCGTGTCGGCGTCGGAATCGCTGTCCGAGTCGCCGTCCGTGTCACCGTCGGTATCGCCGTCGGTGCCGGAGTTGGAATCCGTGCCAGTGTCGGTCACGGTTCCGGTGTCGGTGCTCGTGCTGGCGTCGGGCGAAGCGTCGGGGCTCGCATCCGGACCGGCGTCCATGCCGGTATCCGAACCCGTGTCCGTGTCGCTGTCCGAATCGGAATCGGTGTCGGCATCGCTGTCGCTATCCGAACCCGTGTCCGTGCTCGTCTCCGAGCCGGTGTCCGTGTTCGTGTCGCTATCGCTATCCGAGTCGGAATCGCCATCGGCGTCGCCATCGGTGTCACCGTCGGTGTCGCCATCAGAGTCACCATCCGTATCGCCGTCCGTGTCCGAGTCGCTGTCCGAATCGCTGTCGGCATCGCTATCGGAGCTGGTGGTGGTGTCGGACGAGGTGTCCGTGCTGGCGTCGGGGGCGGCATCGGGCGCGGCGTCGGGGCTGGCATCGGGTCCGCTATCGGGACCGGCATCGTTGGCGTCCGGGCCGGCGTCGGACACAACATCTGTGTCGCCGTCGGTGTCCGAGTCGCTGTCCGTGTCCGTATCCGTATCGGTGTCCGTGTCAGTGTCCGTATCCGTGTCTGAATCGCTGTCCGTGTCGCCATCCGTGCTCGTCTCCGAGCCGGTGTCCGTGTCGGCGGTGTCGGTCGCGGTATCGCTACCGGTATCCGTATCGCCGTCGCTGTCGCTGTCCGAGCTCGTCTCCGTGTCCGTGCCGGTGTTGCTGTCGCTGTCCGTGTCGCTGCCGTCGTCGGTCGCCGAGGTGTCGGTGTCGCCACCGTCACCCTGGTAGACCGCCATGCCGTTACCCAGATTGCCCAGGCAAGCGGCGTTGCAAACGACGAACATTACGACGACCACGATCTTCATTGAACGTGTCATCTCTCTCTCCTTTTTTGAAACCCGCGCCTCGCGCGAGTGTGTTCACTAACCTGTTCAATTGTCAAAATGCTATCGTTACCAATCCGATTTTCTCACGGCTACTGCCATGAAAGGGCCGGATATTTTCCCTTCTCTCTGCTAACGAATTTCTCTCTCGTTAACAAGGAATAGGGGGGCGAAGAGAGGAACTCTCCTCGCCCCAAGATCACCGCGTGCCCGGTGGCGCTAAGCGCCACCGAGGCAACGGTTATGGTAGGAATCACCAGTGAGCGGAAACGTTGAAGCCGAGCTGACCGTTCAAGTACTGTTGATACTCGTCGGTCTGGTAGACCTCACCGGTCTGGATGCCGGCGGGCGGGGCAAGCTTGCGCTTGTCCCACTCGCACTCCGGTCCGCCCCAGAGCTCAAGGCCGAGCGCGACATTGTCGCTGACCGGGATATTGAACTGGAGGGAAACGGCGCCGCCCAAACCGAACGTGTCGGAATAGGGCATGCCCGCGGAGAACGAGTTGAAGAACACTCCCAGCCAGACCAGGTCCTCGTTCAGGGAATAGGCCAGGCGTAGCCGGTTGTTGAAGAAGAACTTGCTGTCCCCCTCCAACGTGACTCCGGCGCTTCCGCCGATACCGACTCGGAACGCGTCCTTGCGGATCACGTACGAGCCCATGGCGGAGAGCGTCTTGAGACTGCCGGAGGTGGTGAAGAAGCTCTCCAACCCGACTTCCAGCAGACCGGGATCGGCCTTGCCCTTCGCGACGCGGAGAGCCTCTTCGGCCTTCTTCTCGGCGCGCTCGGCCTTGGCCTGAGCGATCTCTGTCTCGGCCTGGACGCTGTTGACGACATCGTCCTGCCTCCGCGAGCGTAGGTCTTGATTCCGCTCAATGGCATCGACCCTGTCGCTGGTGTTCTTCTGGTCCAGATCTATGTCCAGGATGTCGCCCTGCTGTGCCATCTGCTGGCTCTTGAGGCGCTCCAACTCCGCGTCCTGGCGCTTCTGGTCGTCCTTGAGGCGCGCGATCTCGTCGTCCTGCGCCTTTTGTTCGGCGACGAAGTCGTCTTCTAGGTCGCGGATGTCCTGGCTGATGCCGACGAAGATCTTCGCGCTGTCCGCTTCCGCGGCCTTCATCTTCGTCTGGTCAGGCGCGGGCGCCTCTTTCTTCACCCTGTCGGGGGCCTCCTTCTTGGCTGCGGCCGCGACGTGCTTGGTGATCACCTTCTTCAGCTTCTTCTTGATCTTGGCGACCTTGGGCTGGTCCGACGGCAGCTTCTCGACCTGCCCCAACCTGCTGAAGAGGTCGACCACGGCGCTGTTGACTTCCTGCTCTGACGCGCCGCCGTAGCAGCACTGAGCGAGGTTGCGCGCCATTTCACTGACGCCGTCCACGATCGCCTTCACGTCCTTGACGATGCCCTCGTGCTGGGCCTTGTTCTGCTTGGCCGCCTCGACCAGCACCTTGACGGTCTTGTCGAGCTGGGCGGGGGTGAGCGGAGCCGAGGGCGACTTGGTCGCGGGGACCAAGGTCTGGTGGTTGACGACCGGATCCGCGCCGACGAAATACTCGGGCTGGCTCACGTTCGGGATCGGGTCATTGGCCATGGCGTTGCCGGTGAGGCAAACGAACATGACGGCGACGGTTGCAACGAGAATGGTCTTCATTTTGTGCTCCATTTTTTCTCCGAGCCATGCTCGGTTTTTTCACTGGTGAAATTTTCAAGGTTCAGATCTCTTTATATCTTTTCAACACCTCGGACCGAGTCCGGGTGGTAGTCAAAGATACAAATTTTTTATGAGCGACCCTCAGAAGATTCTTTAGAAAAAAATCTTCAGTTGGGTGGAGGAACAGCGCGTAAAGCGTGTTCCTCCGATTAGGTAGGTTCAACCCCATGAGGGGTGAAAGAGCGGTGGGGGTGTGGTTCACTTGGTCAACCGAGTGATCACGACCACGGGGGGTAGGGCGCGCTCGTCACAGCAGTTCTTCTGCCGGATCAGCCGCGGCACACCACCGAGAAGATTGCAGCACTTCCCGACGCTGGCGCCCGACAGATAGTACGTCTCGTCGAGCTTCGCCGGCAGGGGGAAGCAGTCGTCCGCCTTCTTCGGGACGGCCTGGCCGGTGAGGAAGGCCGAGAGCGGTGAATCGTCCACCAGCCGAAGCAGGTTGGCGATGTCCTCGATCTCGGGATCCATGCCCGACGGCACGACTGCGGGCGGCGCGACGGTCTCCTTAATGTGCGCGACGCGGGCCACGGTGTTGTCTGGCGTCGCTTTGACCGTCTGCTTAAACACGGAGAAAGAGGTGATCACCATGACCCCGACGAACACGAACGCTGCGGCGAGGACGATACCGAGCTTAACAGCGAGCCACCGTTCCGATGGCCACCGAGGCAGTGGTGGCACTCCGATGGGCGGAGTGAAGCCGGTCTGCATCTTGGTGTCGCCCTTGCCGATGTCGTCGTCCGGCGTGACGGCCGGTCGCGAGGTGTCCGACGCCAGCTTCTTGGCCTCTTCCGGCGAGATGTTGACGGTCTCACCGGACGGCTGAACCGTCTGCTTGTCGGCCGGCTTCTTGTCCTCGGGCTCGGCCTTCTTGTCCTCCTGGCCGTCCGGCGCCGGCGCATCGAGCGGCGGCGTGGTGGGCGGTTCGGCGGTGATGGGCTCGGGCTTGTCCTCGGGCTGGGCGCCCTCGGGCTCCGGCTCGTCGAGGAAATCGGCGTGGTCGGGATCGGCCCGCAGGGACGGCAGTTCCGTCCAGTCGCCGAAGTACTCCTCCAGCCCCACGGCGATGATCGTGTCCCCGACCTTGATCCGGTTGCCGGGCCGAACCTCGACCGGCTCCTTGACCAACACGCCGTTGAGGAACGTGCCGTTGGTGCTGTTCATGTCGCGGAGGAAGGCGTGGCCATCGGGCCGCAGTTCCAACTCCGCCTGCATGCTGGACACCCTCGGGTCCCAGTCGCAGGAGACGACCTTGAGGGGCTTGGTCAGCGCGTTCCGCCCGATGGTCACGACCGTCGGGTGAGGCAGACGCAGGGTGGTCTTCAGGTTGTCCTTGCCGATGCGCTCGTAGTAGATGAAGAGCGACATCAGCACCTGCTTGAGGGGCGTGATGTCCACGGCCCCCATGTCGAGCGAGGTGGTCTTGGACGGGCGTGCCGGTTCCGGCTCAGCTGCCGGAGGCAGGGAGGCGGAACCGACGATGTCCTCGTCGGCGACCGGCGGCGCGAGTGACGGGGTGGCGATGGCCGGCTCGACGTTCGTCGTGTCCGGCGCGGGCGCCTCCTCGATCTTGCTCGTGTCGCTGACCGGGGCCTCGGCGCTGACGGCCTCGTTGGCCGGCAGTACCAGGTCTTCGGTCTCGTCGAGCGACTTCTTGTCGCCCAGGTTCAGCAACCTGCACCTGGCGCAGTCTTCCGTGTTCATCACGTTCGGCTCGCCGCAGGTCTTGCAGAACTTTACCAGCTTCCGCTGTGCCGAGGTTTCGTCCTCACGGCCCACCGGTGCCTCGCTCGCGATCACGAGTCCGGGCAAATCCGTCGGCGCGGGCGGGAGGCCCGGCATGGGCTCCGCCTTGTCGGGGACGTACGGCGCGGGGGTGATGGCCGAGCGCGGCGCCGCAGTCGGCGCTGCCGGCGGGTACGTGTCCACCGCGTCTGGCGACACGGCGGAGGCGTTGGCCTCGCCGGCGCCCGGCGGGCTGTTCCAGCTCTCGTCGGCTGCCGCCGGGATGCCCGTCTGAATCGGTATGGTCATCCGTCGGATCTTCAAGGCCGCCAGGGCGAGCTTGACCAACTCCTTTCGTTCTTTCGCCGTGAGGTCGAAGACGACCTCGATCAGCGCCGCCGCTTCCTCTTCGTTGTCGACGAGGGTGGCGGCATCGCCCCAGTACTCCAGCAACACGAACATGTCGTCGCTCTTCGCGAGCTTGCCGATCGAGTGCAGGTGGTCCCTCAGCCTGGTCCTCTCTTCCGGCATCAGCCGGGTGAAGAGGTGGCCTCGGGCGCTGAGAGACATCTTCTCGGGGATGCCGAGCAGAATCTGCCAGAACAACCCCAGAAGCGCGACCAACCTATCCCATCTTGTCTTTTCCATTTTTTCCTCCTCTTTGTTGTTGCGCCGAATCAAATCCGGCGATGTTTGCATGATTGTCCGACTAAAATCGCCTTGTTTTTTACCGCAAGACGCGCTTGGTCGGACAATCAAAAAAAGCAGGAGAAATCCTACCTAATTATTTGTAAAGAACCGCTATACTCCATTAAAAGTATAACGGGATAATATAGCACATTTTTGCCTTTTTGTCAAGCCCCTCACTCAGAAACCGCGATTTCTGAGTGAGGGGTCAAGACCCCCTGTTTCCATAACAAAAAATCATCCGCCCCAGGCGAATGATTTTTTAGCTAATTTAAGCCAAATTTTATTGCCTTATTTTAGCCAAATTACGGCTATTTGTTCATTTTCTCCAATGACTCTATAATCGTATGCAAACTCTTGCCCCCGCGACGATGCGTCAAAGCGCTATCAAAGCGTTTCACCAGCTTGGCAAAGGCATTTTCTTGTTCAGCCGACAGCGCTTTCTCGTGAATTCGGTCAATCAACTGATTGCCATACACGGCGTCATGATTCCCCCATTCTTCCGCGAGGGAAAAACGCACCGCTTGCGCCGCTTGATGAGCCTCAAGCTCTAATTGCTCCTCGTCCATCGCTTCTTCCATTTGCGCTTTTTTTATCGCCTCGGCCGCTTGCTCGGCTAATTTTTTATCGGCTTCGGCCGTCTCCGCTTCCGTCAGCGCGTCCTTACCAATTTTTCCCACTTGGTCAGCGTAAGCTTTGTTTTGTTTTTCCAACGATTGTTGCAAAGTTTCTTTGGCGCTCGGCTTAACAGCACCGGCCGTTTCTTCCGGTTTCACTTCTGGTGGAACCGCGGTTGGCTTTTCCACCGGCGTCGGTTCCATCACTTTTTCAACTTCCGGCGGAGCGGAAGTCTCCGGCGCCGTGGTATTTATTTTTTGTTCCACTGATTCTTTGGCCGCCGCGATTGCCGCTCGAGTGGCGCGTCTGGTTTCTTCCAAATAATCCCCGGGCAAAATTTCTCCCGGAGCGGGCTGGGCCGGAGTCGGCGGACCGACAAAATCATCTTCTGATTTTATCGGAGCGGTTGACGGCTCTACCGGTTGTTCCACCGGCGTTTTAGCCGGCGCAGTCTCCCCCGCCGGTTTATTTTCCAAATGAGTACCGGTCTCCGCCAGACGATGTCCGGGATAATGTTTGGAAAAAGTTTTTATCGGATGATGCGGCGCGGGCTCCGTCTTTATTTCTACGTCTTTATCAACGCCGGGGAAATTCAACGGTTCAATCGGCGCCGCTTTATTATCACCCACTGGAAATTTTAATGATTCTCCCGACACTGCTTCCACTTTCACTCCATGTTGCAATGTCTCCCGACTAATGTGGCGGAACATATCCGCCGCGTCAGCGCGCCGACCGCTGTGCAAAACTTTTTCCGCTTCGGACAATTGTCCGCGCAGCACTTCGGCTTGATGATGCAGGTCAAGAGCTTTCGGCGAACCCGCCGGCAAAGTGTCGGCTTGGTGTTCCAAAAGATCCACCCGCCGTACCGCATTGTATAAATCGGTCGCCACTTTGTGGTAACCGCCTTCATCGAGTTTCAGAATATCATCCCCGACGCTCTTACCGACTTGATGATACAAATCAGCCGAATCTTTCGGAATATGCAAAGTACGAATTTCCGCAATACTGCGAACAGCGTGTTTGACCGCGCCCGCCGTTTCTTCCACCGGTATCAGCGGCGTCTCCGGCGGTTTGGTAAAGTCCATGTCGATCTTTTCCTCTGCTGGCAAAGTTTCCGGACGAGTGAAGTCCATATCAATCTTTTCCTCTGCTGGCAAAGTTTCGGGTTTGGTGAAATCCATGTCAATCTTTTCCTCTGCTGGCAAAGTTTCCGGACGAGTAAAGTCCATGTCAATCTTTTCCTCTGCTGGCAAAGTTTCGGGTTTGGTGAAGTCCATGTCCACTTTTCCCTCAGGCACCACCTTCGGCGTGGCCACCGCTGCCGGCGCTTTCCACCAATCTCTGATTTCGCTGGCCGCGACACCCAGCGCATAGCTAAGCGCTCCGCCGGCCACTGCGCCACCGAGCATAAATAACAGCTGGCGTTTTTTAACATTATCGCCGGTCAGTTTATCTTTAGCTTTTTGCGTCAATTTTTCCAACCGATCGCTACCGCGCCCGATGTCGGCCAAAATTTTATCCAAACTATCCCCCGCCACATCGGCTTTTTCCATTTTCAAACGATTGACAAAAGCAACAAAATTTTCCGCGCGATTTTTCAAAACTTTATTTTTATCCAACAAGCCCAAATCCAACCGCGACAAAATGGCCACGGCATTATCCCCCGCTTTCTTCAAATCCGCTTCGGCGATATCCCAGACCTTTCGGCCGGCTAATTTTTTCTCGGCCTCATCAATCATTTTGGCAATATTTTTTTCCAGCTTTACGTCACCGCGTTCGCGGGTGGATTTTTCCACACTTAAACCAACCGCCGCGCCGCCCAGCGCGCCGGATAAAATTCGACCATAAGCGCTAAACCGAATCGCGCCGGCCATGACCACGCCGATACCGACCGCGCCGGCCAAATTCTCGGAACGAACTTTGGTTAATTCTTCCATTTTGGCTACCAGCCAATACTTATCTTCCGGCCGTTCCGCTTTAGCTTGAATTTCTTTCAACGCCTGCGCCGCTTTCACCTCGCCCCGTTCATACCCGCCGATGGCCAAAGTAATTTGCAGGGCCGCCTGTTTTTTTTGTTCCGCGCTGGCCCCGGCATAAGTTACCTCTACGTAATTCAAAGCGTTTTGATAAAATTCATAACTGGCCGCGTCCAACGCGGCGGCAAATTTGTCTTCAGTCTCGGCCGAGGGGCGTTCCATGGCCGTACGGCCGGCCTCGGTATATGTTTTTATCTTCGCCCTGACGTCACGGCTGGTATTTTCTCTAATCTGGTTGGCCAGCACCGCCGACAACTGATCTTTAATATCCATGGCATCCACGGTTTTGGCCAAGACCGCGTTCGGGTCGTTCTTTGGTTCTTCTTTTTTAAACCACTTGCCAAAAGTATTCCCCCAAAAAGTCCCAGCCTTGGATTCGGCTACTTTTTTCTTGGCTTGCTGAAATTTTTCCGATTCGCTGATTTGTTTCATTAAAATCGGTCTGGCGGCAATCACCCCGGCCGCCACCATGGCCGCCGCGCCGCCCGAACCGATTACCATGCCGGCGCCAATACCAATGCCGGCCGCGATACCTAAATTTTTCAAAATATTTTTAGCCAAACCGGTCTTGGATGTTTTGGCCATCTGCCTGTTAGTTTCGGCCAACACGGTCGCCCGCAAAATCTCGTAAGATTGTTGGCTGACCTCTTCGCGCTGTTCCGCCGCCAACTGCGAGGTATGTTCTTTCAGAATGTCCCGCAACAAATTCTTAGCTTCTTCGGCACTGCCTTTTTTCAAAAACTCACCCAATTTCCCCGCGTCATGTTCGGAAATATTGGCCAAAAGTTCCTGCGGTTTTATTTCCACCACCCCGGCTTCGGTCAGCACTTCTTTGGCGGTCTTTTTTACTTCCGCTTTAACGCCAACCGGCGTTGCGCCCATCTTTTCCTCCCCGCGTTTGAACCAAGCCGCTTCGGTTTTGGCCGTGGCTTTGGCTTGGGCGGCGGCCTTCTCTTCCTTATTTTTCATCGCTTCCAATACATCCAGCACGTATTCGCGCGCCAAACTTTCCAGATGCAAAATATCCTCAAAACTTTGTTTTTTCGGGATAGAATCAATCCACGTTAAAACCAAATCTTTCTGGTCTTCATTCAAACGAGAATCGTTTTTCACGGACAACAATCTCTGCAAAAGCTTTTCTCCGCGTTCTTTAATCGCCTTTTTCTCCACCGGTCCGGCGAATTGTTTCTCCGCCAGCTCCAAATTTTTCACGTAGGCGCGAAATTTTATCTCCAGCGCTTTGGGGTCAACATTTTTATTTTTTAAATCATCGGCCAGTTCGTAAGACAAATCATGCGCCGTGGCAATCGCGCTTTTTCTTTTGGCATCCGGGCCGGCGTCCATGCCGGTATAAGCATCCAGCAAAAATTCCAACCGCTCTTTATTTTTGACTAAACCCTGCTGCACGAATTCTTTCACGCCCGGCAGAGCATAATCACGCGCTTCGGTTTTTCTTTTTTCCACGATACTTTTTTCCACTTTAAAAATCCTGTTTTCGGCCATCTCTTCCAGTCCGGCCACCGCCGTGGCATCCAATTTTTCCGCGTCGTGCAATTTGGGCAGTTGTTTCAACATTTCCTTAGCCAAGCTCGAGGCCGTGGTGCTCTCAAATTTTTTGACCTCGGCCAGGCGCTGCTCCAACTTACGCAACCGGCTTTCCAAATCCGCCCGATCGGTTATTTCCTTTTCCACTTTTCTGAAATTGCTCTCCAAAATCGCCAGGCTGGTTTTTAAATCATCCAAATCATTCAACACCAGTGTTTTAGACGCGGCCGCCAAAGATTCGCCGGAGGAAACTTTATTTTTTACCACGTCCTTTTTTCTCTCCAGACGCTTTAACGCGTTCGCCATCGCGTCCATGTTTTTCTGAAAATTTTCCAATTTTTCTTTAAACTCTTTGGGCAATAAAGCGGCGTACTCCGGCGCGGCGTATTCCCGGCGCGATTCTTCGTATTCCATTAATTTTTGCCGGCCGCGTTCAATGCCTTGCTCTAATTTCTCCAAAACTTCTCCGTCGGGACCCTTTTTTTCCAAACCTAAATCGGCGTAATCTTTTTGGAACTCCGCCATTTTTTCCGGGTCAATTTGGCGCGCCTTGAGCATTTCGCCGGCCGCGTTTTCCATTCTTTTGAGCGTTTCGTCTTTTTCCGCCGGAGATTGGCCCCAAGTATCCGCTTTGTATAATTTCACGCGCTCCAACTGTTTTTTTAATTTAATAAACTCGGCCGAATCGGCTTCCGGCCCCGCGCCTTCGCTTTTATTTTTATTGGTTGCGTCGTTGGCGGACATAAAAAATTTATTAAACAAGATGATTATTGATTGGTTTTAATCCGACCGAGCACTTCTTCCATTTTTTGCTTATCCACTATCCGGTCAAACTCTCGGCGTAAATCGTCCCTTTCTTTGCCTAACAAAATCAACAAAGAGTTCCACTCCTTGTACAGCTCGGCCAATTTATCGTACACCGCCCGGTCGGCCGAATTTTGTTGATTGTCGCTTGCGGGTGTGTCCATACCCGTCGTGACAAATTATGCCGTCGCTTTTTTTAATTTTTCCGCCGAAGCCAAAAACTCATCAGCGAATTCCTTCAACGCGACGGTTATTTTATTTTCCCAATCAGGCACGCTCTTTTGAAAAAACTCGGCCAATTCTTCCGGTTTCGCCTCTTTACCGGCCAGCGCATTAAACTCATCCAAAGCTTGAGGCGACAATTCCTTCAACGCCACCAAACCGATGCGGCGCTGGACTTCGGCGCCAATTTTTTCCGCGTATTCTTCGCGAAATTTTTCCGGCACGTTATCCAACCCCGCTTTTTTAATCAGCTCGGTCACAAATTGAGTTACCAAATCTTTTTGCATAAAAAATATTTAAATATTAGAAATTTTATATTTATAATGCTCCGCCCGTTTCTAACATTTCCCCCGTTAACTCTAAAATTTTGCCGGCGCGCGTGACCGTCATTTTTACTTCTTTGTTGGCTATATTATACCACGATTCCTCATTGCTAACCACCGCGCCGTTGATGGCCGTGATAATATCCCCGCGGCGCAACACTGTTTTTTTGTTTAAAACTCTCTCCACCGCGAAACCGTTTAAAATCTCCCCATTCACTAACGCGCCCCGTTCCCAACCGAACCAGCCGGCCACGCCCAATGTCGGATAAACAATTTTTTCCTGGCTTAAAACTTTCGGTAAAATGCGGATCAGGACGGAGCCGGGCAACAACATTTTCCCATCCATCACAAAACCAACCAACCGCCCGCGGCTGTTGATTACCACCGAACCGGCGGAAAAATCTCCTTCCAACACAAAAGCGCGATTCGGACCGGAATCCAGGTGTTCTTGACCGAAAACGCCGTATTTGACCGAACCGACCCGGCCGTAAAGCCAGCTCTCGCGTTCGCGCGCGAACACGTCGTCAAACGGCGCGAGTGAATCGCTGAACCCGGCGACTTTAAATTGCGTTAGCGAAGCGTCGGTCACGGCCGTGGCCAACGGCGAAACTTTGGCGTAAGCCAGCCGAGCGCGCTCGTCAAATAAAAATTTATCTATTTTATAAACCGTGCCGTTGGCGCCGGCGATTCGCCACTTTTTATAACTTAACGTCCGTTCGGTTTTTGGCACATACATAGCCAGCCAACCATCCGAAGACACGGCCACCGCTTCGGTCAATTTATTTTCTTCATTCAAATAACTGACGGCATCCAAACGCGAGGTATCGGTAAAAACATTATAGATCTTTTCGGCGCTTTCTTTGCCGGTCAGCGCGTCTAATTGGCCCCGGCCCAAATCAATGTTGTTCTGCGACACCACCCAAGTATTGCCCCCGCCGCCATTCGGCCAAATCCAGCCGAGCATCACCGCCGCGCCGGAAATGCCGGCGGCCAAACCAAATACCGTCACCACGATCAAACTTTTGATGTTGATCCAGCGCTCATGATTTTTTATATTGCAAGCCGGATGGGGCAAATGTGGAGGCAGCATAAACAATTATTAATTTATCGCCATTGAGCGGCGAATAAAAAGGCCGCTAACAGCAGGAAATCAAAAAAGAAAAAGAACTTTTGTTTTTTCCAGTCAATGCCTTCTTTGGTCAGATTAAACCGGCAAATCAACCACCAATTATACCAAAACCAAATTATGATAATGCCGTTGATTAAATAACCGAGCGGCCAGCGCCACACCACCCAGGCCAATTCCAACACCAGCAAAAAACTGACGCCCAAACTCAGCCAAAAACGGCTATTGTACGGCAGATTGTAAGCGCGCCACCACCAGGCGCTGATCAAAGTAGAAACCGCGGCGCCCAAAATGGCTAAAAGTAAAAAATATGTGTCTAACAAAATTTGGAAGGAAATCACCGCGTATAGCCCGCACCAAAATCCGGCTAAACCGAACGCGTCCATCAAAAACAACCAACGGCGATAGGGCTTGGAAAAAAATGTCAGATCGGCTTCCCCGGCCGGCAACAGCCAAAAACTGATGGCGGAAAATAGAACGAACATCCCGCTCAACAAATACCAGGAAATTTGCCAATCAATAAAAATTAACAGGGAGACAACGATGCCGAAATTAAAAAATATCAAGGTGAACCAATGGCGCCAACGGCTTTGCTCCGGCGGGTAATAAACCACGCGAATAAAAAACGCCCAGAGCACGGCGCGGGCGACAAACCACAAGCCAAACCATTGCCAGTTCGGCAGGGTCGGCAACCAAACCAGGGTGGCGATATTTAAGGCTAAATCTATCACCGCCGCCAGCTTGGGATGCATGGAAAATTTTCTTTTCTTATCTTCCATATAATATAGCTCATTATAGCACAAAACCGGAAAAAAATAAAGACCCGCGCCTAAAAAGTTGATTTTTTGCCGAATTTCTGCTAAAATGTCCGCATATGAGCTTAGCCGAAAATAAAAAAGCGCTATTTGATTATGAAATCCTGGAAAAACTCGAGGCCGGTTTGGAATTGCGCGGCTACGAGGCCAAGGCGGTCAAAGACGGAAATGTTAACCTAAAAGGCGCTTTTGTTACTTTCCATGGCGACGACGCCCTGCTGACCAACGCCCATATCGGCCGATATAAGCCCGCCGGGAAAATGCCGGATTACGAACCGGAGCGTAGCCGACGTTTGCTTTTACACAAAAAGGAAATCGGCTATTTACGCGGGAAATCACAGGAACAGGGCTTGACAATTGTCCCTCTGCGGGTGTATACTAAAAACCGCTTCATTAAGGTAGAAGTGGCTGTGGCCCGCGGAAAAAAACGTTTTGATAAACGCGAAACGCTGAAAAAGCGGGACACGGAAAGAGAAATCAGACGCACATTAAAAAACCCCAAACCCCAATAACCAAACCCCAAATTTGAACATTGTAATTTACAAAATTAATTGGACATTGGGATTTGGACATTGGGATTTTTCAACCGGGGATGTTGGGATTCGACAGAAGCTTACGATACGGTCCGCATGCCGAGGGTGTTTCAAACCTCGCAAATCCTTGAAGCAAATTAATAAGTGCCAACTTATTCTCAAAAGCCAAAGTTGCTTTAGCCCGAGCTTTTAGCCCGAGCTTCAGCTTTGCGCCTGTAGCGGCCTAAGGGTCGCTTCCGTCGCCTCAGTCATACTCAATAGCTGAACGCGGCGTAAATCATTGAGTGTAGGTCATCATTCTCACCGAAGAAGAAATGTCCGAAAGGCAAAATCGGTCCACCGAACAATTTTTGTTCTCTTACCGTTGTTCGGCCAGAAATTAAGAGAGCTAAGCATGTAGAAGATTTTGTCGCTGTTCTCTGGACGCGAGTTCAACTCTCGCCATCTCCACGGAATTTAATTTTTCACTATGCGTATTTCGCGACGCCGGCACAAGCCGGAAGAGCCGAAAAAAACATTTTTTTTCAATGAGGGGATCCACGCGCCTCAGGTTTTAGTTTTAAATTCCAGTGGCGCCAGCGTCGGCGTAATGAATACCGGCGAAGCGATCCGCTTGGCGCGCGAACAGGAAATGGATTTGGTGGAAATCAATCCCAAAACCGAACCGCCGGTGGCCAAAATTATGAACTTCGGGCAGTATCAATACCAGCAAGAAAAAGCCGCCCGTATCCGCAAGGCCCATCAACATGTTACCAAAATTAAAAATGTCCGTATGTCTCTGCGCATCGGCGCCAACGACCGAGACATTAGAAAAAAACAAGCGCTGGAATTTCTGGACGGTGGAGACAAGGTAAAAATTGATATTGTTTTACGAGGCCGAGAAATGCAACAAGGCGCGCTGGCTTTTGACGCCATTAAAAAATTTATTGCTGAAATCACTGAGACTGTCACTATAAAATACGACCAGGACGTGGAGCGCCAAGGCAATTTAATTACTGCTACTATATTTAAAAGCTGACGAAGTCATCCCCGCGCAGGCGGGGATCCAGTCACATAATTACTGTCTTATGGGAAAGAATAAAACCAAAAAATCCATCAGCAAGCGATTCAAGGTGACCAAAACCGGCAAGGTGATCAAACGCACCAACGGCCAGGGTCATTTTAATTCCCGCGAAACCGGCAAAGTCCGCCGCAACAAGCGCTCGGATGTTACCATGAGCCCGCGGATGCAACATTTTGTAAAAGATAATATCTAAATCTATGACCAGAATTAAGCGTGGCATGCTCCATGCCAAAAGACGCCGCGGTTTGCTTGAACACACCAAAGGTTTCCGCTGGGGCAGAAAATCAAAAATAAAATTGGCTCGCACCGCCGTGATGAAGGCCGGAGCGCATGCTTTTGCCAGCCGACGCGTCAAGAAGCGCGAATTCCGCGCCAATTGGAACGTCAACATCAACGCCGCCGTGCGCGCTTTTGATTTGAACTACAGCCGTTTCATCGGTCTGCTCAAGAAAAAGAATGTCATTTTGGACCGCAAGATATTGGCTAAGCTCGCCGAAGAAAATAGCAAAATTTTTGCCGCCGTGGTTGAGGCGGTGAAATAACATTCGCCTTCCTCTCCTTACCAAGGAGAGGACTGAGGTGAGGTTGCCGAGGCTTGACAATTCCCTCATTTCATGCTACATTGGAACAGTTAAAACTTAAGGGCTCCGAAAGTGTTTGGTGTATTGCGGAATCGCCCCCTCCTTCGATTCCGTCTTTACTCCGAACACTTCCGGGGCCTTTTTTTGTTAACGACGAGCTGAAAATTGAGCAAAGCGAAATTTTCTGCCGACGTTAACAATCCCCTACCAATCTGCCACAATTTTCAAATTACGAAGAAGTAAGGCGAAGCCCCGCTCTGCGGGGCGAAGCCGTTTCGCGTTTATAAAAACAAATTAAGATTTTTCTCGTTCAGATTGGTGAGGGATATTTTCTAATACAATTTGTCATTCCCGCGAAGGCGGGAATCCATCGTCCACCCCCTTGATATTTTCCCACATTTGTGTTAAATTCTCGTCAATCGCATTTTAACCCCGGCAAAGTCCGGAGAAAGGTGCCGCGATGGAAGGAAAAAAGCGCAGCAGAAAAAGGAAACCCGTTGCCCTGATCAGCGTGTACGACAAGACCGGCGTGCTCGAGTTCGCCCAGGGTCTCGCGGGGCTCGGCTGGACTATCCTCTCCACCGGCGGCACGGCCAAGCACCTGCGCGAGGGCGGCGTGCCGGTCATCGAGGTCTCCAAGTTCACGGGGCACCCCGAGTGCTTCGAGGGCAGAGTGAAGACCCTGCACCCCAAGATCTTCGCCGGCATCCTGGCCAAGGGCAGCGACGAGCACAAGAAGACGCTCCTCGAGCTCGGCTACAAGTACATCGACCTGGTCGCGGTCAACCTCTACCCCTTCGAACAGACGATCGCCAAGGAAGGCGTGACCGAGGCAGAGGCCATCGAGCAGATCGACATCGGCGGGCCGAGCATGGTCCGGGCCGCGGCCAAGAACTTCGCCCGCACGGTCGTGGTCGTGGACCCGGCCGATTACGGCCAACTGCTCTCGATGTACACAGTCGGCATGACGGGCCTTCCGCCCATGACGCGCCGGCTGCTCGCCCTCAAGGTCTTCCAGAAGACGGCTGACTACGACGCCGCCATCGCCGCGTACATGCTGTCGCTGGTGGAGAAGAAAGCCGGCATCGTCTAGGACAGCCCGGGCAAAAACGTAAAAGGAGGAAAGGAGAAAAATCCGCGCTGATTCCAACAGCGCGACGGCTCTTCGAGCGGCTTTACCACCTGGTGAAGCCGCTCAATTTATTTTTATTGCCAGCCGCGTAGATTTGACAAAACAACAGTTTTCCTTTATAATTTACTGCGAATTACCTGGGTCGGTAGTTCAACTGGTTAGAGCACCTCCCTGTCACGGAGGA
>JAQTYG010000025.1 GCA_028688375.1 Patescibacteria group bacterium
CGGCTGAAGTAAGCGCGCAAACCGCCAAGATTTCCGGCGCTATCAAATCGCCGGTCATCTCCAGCGTAGTGAAAAATAACGCCGGAAATTACGTGATTAGCGGCACGGCCGACGCGCTGGCCACCGTGGTGGTGTCTTTATCCGACAATCAAACTTTGGTTTACACCGGTCAGGCGGATAAAAACGGCCAATGGCAAGTGGAACAGGACCAAAAAGCTTTTCGGCTGACCGAAGGCAACCATTCACTGTTGGCTTTTACTTTTGACCAAAAAACCGGCACCCGGAGCGTGACGGCGCCGGAGCAATTTTTTAAAGTGCAATATACCCAGCTTGACCGGTTGATTAAAAATGTTGATTTGTTGGCCAACTGGTCGGTGGTCATTATTATTTTATTAGGCATGTTCTTAACCGCCCTAACCATTTAATATGACTACAAAATGGCTCAATTTATTTTTCAAATATTCCGGGCGGATTTTTAATTTAAAACAAAAAATCGCGCAGTCGGACAGCTGGGTCAGATCTTTGCCCTACGCCTTTTTGCTGATTGGGGCCGAATTGGCTTTTGTGATCATCGCTCTGCCCTTGTATTTTTCTGTTTCGCCAAAACAAATACAGGAGCGTGGTTTTGTTTTTCCGTTGGCGGATAAAAACATGCCGAAAGATCGGATTCGCGTTTATATCGTCCGTCGGAAAATCGGGTTAGCGGCCACGCTCGGTGCCATCGGGCTATTCGCGATGAAAGCTGTTTTTGTTGGCGCGGTTTCCTTTTTCTTGTTGGGTGGGCAGACTTTGTTGGCCGCTTCGCAAAGTTGGAATTTCACCAATTCCGCCGATTATACTTATGACGCGGCCAAGATAGCCGTATCCGGCAATTCCGCTCATTTAGTTGATTTGGGCACCAGCGGAACTTGCGGTGGCACGGCCAGCGCGTGTAATACTTTTTCTTCCTCGCCGACTTGCGTCGCGCAGGGTGGTTGTTCTTGGGGCGGTGGCGCTTCCGGCGCGACAACCAATCCTTCTTTTGACGCGAATAGCACGGGATGGACCGGAGCTGATTGGCTTTGGACGCCAACCACGGAAACAAGAATCACGACTGGAGGCAATCCCAACGGCTATATTCAAATCAGCATTCCCAAGGCGAAGAATATTGTTGGCGGCGGTTATTGGTATCAATCATTTACGACCACGGCCTCCAACCCAACAGCAACCGTCAGTTTTGATTGGAAAAGCACCGCCCATCAGGCCGGCGCGACTGTGACGGCGTATGTTTTTGTTGATACTGGAACGGGGGTTCCCACAGTTGGCTCCGAAGTTTGGTCGCAGACAATAACCGGCGCCACGGCTTGGGCGTCGGTAGCCAATATTAATGTCTCTTCCAAAGTTACCGCTACCGGAACTTATTATTTAAAAGTCGCCTATCATGTTAATAACGGTACCGGCAATACCGGGCCGTATACTATTGGTTTTGATAATGTACAGCTTAATTGGTCCAAAAACGCTTCCTGTTCCGGCACGCCCACGGCTTGCAATACTTATTCCGCGTCGTCCGCCTGCTCGGCCCAAGGCGGTTGCGCTTGGACGCCGGTGGCGGTTTATGCCACCAGCTCGCCATCAATTTATCCCAACACTTCTCTGCAACCGGCCAAATCGGCAATTTGGAATTCTTTTTCGGAAACAGCCACCAAAAACGGCGGAGAAATTTATTATCAATTATCCAGCGACGACGGCGCGTCTTGGGACTATTGGAACGGTTCGGCTTGGTCCACGGCCACCAATACCACCCATCACAACACCGCTACGACGGTGAACTCCAACATCGGTTCTTTTTCCACCAGCACTAATAAAATAAAATGGAAAGCGTTTTTGGCGAGCAATGGCAGTCAGCAAATTACTTTGAGCCAGGTAAATATCGGTTACACGGAAAATTCGTTGCCGGTCATTACCGGTGTGACTCCAGCCCAACAAACTTCTTCCGGTCAAGTAAACATTGTTTATAATTTGGTGGACGCGGAGAGCGACCCCTTGCATTTGGTCACTTATGAATATTCTTTGACCGGCGCTTTTGCCGGCGAGCAGGTATCCATGACCGCGGCCGTGGCCAATCCGGCTCATAACGGCATAGTTAATTTGGCTTCTTCGCCGTCCGGTTTGCCCCACACTTTTGTGTGGGACGCGACGGCTGATGTGGGTAATATTTACAGTACCACCACTTACGTGCGCCTGCGCGCTAATGATGGTATTGGCAATAGCGCTTATGCCACTTCCTCGGCTTTCACTTTGGACTATGTGGCGCCGGTGGTGGCTAATGTATCAGCGGTACAAGTGGCCAGCGGCAGTTTCGTGAATATTTCTTATGATTTGTTTGATAATACCGCCACTGACATGGCGATGGAACTGCAAATATCCGATGACGGGGGAGCGAGCTGGTCAGTGCCGGTAACTTCTGCCTCCGGCGATGTTAACGCCAGTACTACCGTGGCCAGTGGTTTGCGCGTAGTTTGGAATGCCGGTGTTGATTACGCCGGCCACGAAAAAACTAATATGCAGGCGCGCGTCAGAGCCAGAGATAAATTCCAGAATTGGAGCGCTTATGCCACCTCGGCCAATTTCTCTTTGGATACAAAATCACCGGCGACTTTGGTCGCGGCTGATTTGGCGGCTCAACCCAATGCCGGCGAGAGTACGGTGTTAGTGGCCGGTTCTTTTAATGAAAGCAATCCCATTGCCAACGATTTTTACGTGGCGGTAAATACCGCCGACTATGGCGCGCCGACTATCGGCGACGCGATGACGGCCGCGCCTTCAACGCAAGCTGTGATTTTAGCTTCGCCTTTGACCGGCCATGACTATATCGCCAAAGTAAAAATTACCGAAGCGGACGGCTATGGCCATTCGGGTGATAATGAAAATTTAAATCCGAGCGCGACCTACAAATTCGTTAAACCCTACACGCCACCGGCGCCGACAGTTGATAATGTTATTGCCGAGGGTTTGGATTTGACTATTAATAAACATCCGTCTGAAGTGGACGGTTTGGAATACGCGATTTTTGAATCAGTTTTGTCAAAATACGTGCAAGCCGATGGCGGATTGGGTGACAACCCGGTGTGGCAAACGCTCGGTACCGCGTCCGGACAATGGGGTTATGATACTTCCAGCGTGGCCGGCAAAGTACAAATTTCCGGCTTGCCCATGCCGATTAATCAGTACTCGTTTCATGTTAAATCGCGCAACACCAGCGATACTTCTAATAATCCGTCCAGCGAGAGCGCGCTGTCCAGCGGGGCCTCGGCCAATTACAATTCGCCTTCCATCATAATTAATACCGTCACGCCGTCCGTGGACGGGACAAAACAGGTGGTGATTGATTACACCGGCGCTGATTCGCAAAATAATGCCAACAGCTTAAATGTTTACGAATACTCCCTGGATAATTCCAATTGGCGCACGATGACGGAAAAATCCGGTGTGGGTTCTAATGGCACCACTGGTTTGCATTTTACCATGTCCGGTTCGGCGTTTAAATTTGTTTGGGACGCCGCCACGGACGTGCCTGATACGGAAAATTCAGCGGTTTATGTCCGCCTGCAATCAACCGATAATATCACCAATAGCAATTTGGCCACGTCGCCGGCGTTTGAATTGGATATCGCCGGACCGGTTATTTCTAACATTATACCCGCGCAGGTTTCTTCCACTAATAATATTTCCATTCCTTACACTCTAACCGATATTTCCGGTTCGAATAATTTGGTGGAAATGTTAATTTCCGACGACAACGGTGCCACCTGGACGGTGAGCGCCCCATCGGTTACCGGTGATATCGGCAGCGGCGTCAATGCCGGCGCCGGGCGAAATATTATGTGGCAGGCCGGCGTTGATTTTGCCAATCAAGAAAAAACGGAAATGAAAGTGAAAATTCGCGCCAAAGACCGGTTGCAAAATCAAGGCGCTTATACGGAGTCAACAATTTTTTCTTTAGACACCAAAGCCCCGACGGTCAGTGGCGTGGCCGCGGCGCAAATCTCCGGCTCTTCCGAATTGGGAGTGGACTATACTTTATCGGAAAATTGTTATGTGGTGGGCTTTGATATTTCTGATGATGGCGGTACCACCTGGGTGGTAGCTTCCACTACAGTCA
>JAQTYG010000026.1 GCA_028688375.1 Patescibacteria group bacterium
GCAATACCATAGTTCAATTCAGTTACAGTATATATAGGTAATTGTGAAGCAGTACTGGTACTACTAGTAGAGGTAGTACCTAATTCATTATTAATTTCACTCATAGTAAATTCCTTTAAAGTAAGGTTCAAATCAAATACTTCATACCATGATCACCTTTAGGCTACTAATGCCTAAAGGTGATTAAGAATTTAATTAACTACTAGAACTTGTTGTGGTAGTAGAAGTAGTACCTGTAGATGCAGGCAATATAGTGCCGCCAATTGTGCCTGCCAACGTTTGTACTACGTCACCTTCATTTAAATTATTTATTTGATAATAAATATTACCACCAGCAGTTTGATCAGCGGCAAATATAGGATTAAATTCATAAGTAACTGTAGCGTTACTAATACCTCTACTATTAGTTTCTAATGTAGCTAAAGATTCTCCACTAGTTAAATCACCTACTAAACCTTGAGCTTCTAGATTACCTAAAAGATAAATAGAATTAGGTAAAGCAGATAATTCACTAGTAGGCACTAATGAATAATAATTATTATCAGTTAATGTATAATAATAAACATTATTTAAGAAAGTCCCATCATTAGCACCACCTACCCCAAATAAATAATTGTTACAGACTATAGCGCCCATATTAGTCCATTGAGTAGGTAAGGCATTTTGAATTTTATTCCATACACCAAAATAATTACTACCTACATAAGCCTGATATAGCTCACCCGTAGTGCCACCGAAATAATATAAGAAATTATTCCACATAGTCAATTGGCCAGCACCATAATTACTAGGTAGGTTATTACCAGTATCACCAAACCCATTAATCGTACCATCTTCATTTATTAAACTATTATAGACATTAGTGAGAGCTGTATTACTAGAATTTAATCCACCAGCTACATATATTAAACCGTTTGTATTAACGGCACTACAATAATAAATAGCCTGTGGTAAAGTATTATTAGCTACTATAGGAGTACCAATAGCAGTACTAGTCAAAGGAATATTTATTACAGTGGCTACTGGTGTTTGAGTAGTGCTGCCAGATGGATAATTATATCCACCAATAATGTAAATATTTGAGTCAGTGTATGTGACGGCACCACCTGCTATTGCGTATGGTAATGTTTCAGTAGATAGAGTCCAGCCTGTAATATTACCATTACTTTGTATTTGGCCAGTATAAATGCTATTTAAAATATCAGTACCATTATTACCACCTAGCATATATACAGTAGCACCTATATTAATAAACATGGCGTCATAAACTGCTATAGGTAAATTAGTGCCAGTAATAGTAGCACCAGGCCCATTTTGAGTATTAACATATGTGAAGGCAACTAAACCAGTAGGAGTATTAGTAGCTGTTACCCCGCCTAAAATATAAACATAATCATTATAGGAAAGCATCCCCATATTAGATAAAACAGACGGTAAAGTAATGATTGGCTGTACGCTTAACAGAGTACCGCCAGAATATTTAATACTAGTAACTTCATTACCAGCTAATCCAGATCCAAATCCAGTATTATTAGTAGTAGCACTGCCAAGTATATATACGTTAGTAGAGGATACAGCTATAGGGCAAGATAGAACAGGTACTGGTGTTTGAAGAGTAGAAACAGCAAATGTTAAACTATTATCACTATTTTGTGTACCGACCCAGATTTCATTATAGCCACTACCAACACCAAAAATATAAAGTGTGCCATTTAAATCTAAGAGAGAATTACCTACTATGTAATTTTCTGGTAATGTGCCTGCTAGTTCAAACCCGTTTAAATCACCAGTAGTGGCATCAACTGTAGTAGTATAAACCTCCGCTTGTCCATTGGTAAAGAAATAATATACGTCATTAATAGCTATACTGTTATAATAAGTGTTATTTAAAGGATATGTAAGTGTAGTGTTAGCAAAATCACTTAAAGTAATACCATTACTAGTTTCAGTCATAGTGGCAGTATAAATATTGGAGTTACCATCACTAATAGGTAGCCATACAGAAAAGAGAAAATAAATAGTGTCATTTATAACAAAAGTACTAGGATAAGTACCCCAATTAAAATTTAAAGCTAGAGAAGAAGTAGCGGTAGTACCCATTCCTAAATGGTTAATAAAATAAGTATCAATTGTATTACTCGCACCAATAAAATTAAAACCTATAAAAGTGTTTTTATATATAAACCCATTATTACCATAACTACTTAATTCATCACTATAAGTTAAATTACCACCTAATGTAGGACTAGATAAAGTAGTAAATTGACCTAAAGTTCCGTCAGAATTTAAAGTTACTTGTATAAATGGGCCGTTTTGTGCACCAAAAAAATATGCATAATTATCATATTGCCAAAAAGACCATGATATGCTATTAAAAGAAACACTATTTACTAATGGAGCAGCTGCTATATTTATATTTTCAATTAAACTAATATCTTTATTGATTTCTAATGATACTAACTCATCATTAATGTCTAGGTCAATAGTAGTATAATTATTGCTATTGAGATTATCTACTAGGGTACTATCTACTAGTAAAGCAGAAGTACTACTACCTTCCAAATAACTATGAGCTTTAGGTTGATATACTAAGCTAGGTGTTAAGTTATTATAAATAGCATCACTAGGTTGTATTAAAGGTACAATTGATATACTAGCCTTATCTGCTGTAGCTACAGCGGCATTATTACTAAACCCCATATTAGTTAAATTAACACTATTAGGATTAAGTGGTAATGCGGTATTTGTTGTCTCTGAAGTAGTAGTCATTTGTTAATCCTTCTAAAATTAAGATGTAGAGCCAATTGTAAATGAAGTAGTACTGGTGGAAGTACTAGATGATAAACCATCGCCAATAGCGAAAGAGGTAGTAGCTTCAGATGAGTTAGCAGACACACCATTGCCTATACTAAAATCTTCTATGGTACCATTAGTGGTAGAAGCAGTCGTAGATAAATCATTACCTATAATTAGATTATTTATATAAGGATAATTACTTAAAAATTCTAATCCATTTCCTAAAGAAAATAAACTAGGTGTATTAGTAACATACCCATCGCCAATATCTAAATTTACCGTATAAGGAACGTATCTATCCAAAATAAATGTTTCTGGTATTATATCAAACAACGGTGTACTGTATGGTATAGGGCAAAAAGATTTTTTTATTACTTGTGTAGATAAGTTTCTTATTGATACTGTAGATTTTTTAGCAGATAAATTAGTATTAAAAATATTTAGTGTAAATGGAGGCATTAATATATTACATCTAATGATTTGTAAGGTATCTGAAATAGGTGCTTGAGTGACTGGATTAGAGTAAAGAGGCGACTTAATATACTTAATATGATTAAAGCCAATTTCAAAGGAATTACCTATTTCTAAATAAACTCTAAATAATACATAAATACTAGTCAACAGTGGAAATACTAAGTACGCGCATTGACTATTTTGATCATTATTTAAACCTACGATACCAAAATTTGTAGAATTATAATTAGTGCCGTATTTAGTATTATATTGATTTAATAATGAAGATATAATTAAATTACCAAAGGTATTTACATTACCATTTACAGTACTATTAGCTATTGGCAATGAGGTATTACTGTAGTCTAAAGTAGATTCTTCATTACTCCCACTAAATTCTTCTTTTAAAAATTCATTCCAATAAGGATTTAGTATACTCTGTGTAGGCATTTTATTCTCCTTAAACATTCATAGCATAATTACTACTAGGCTGATTTGGCCTAGTAGTAATTATTGTTTTGTATTAGGTAAAAGGAGGTAATGTATATTGTCTACCTTGTACCGCTATTTGTATTTCACTAATAATATCACCTTGATAAAGATCATATAAATTCAAGTAAACATTAAGACCACTGTTACTATTAGTAAGGCTATTATAAGTTAAAGTATAAGTACCGTCACTAAATGCACTTGAAGATATTGTTAAAGGCTGTAAATTTTGACCTTGATTAATATCTCCTACTAATCCATAAGCTTTAATCTTATTAAAATAATAATTAGTAGGCAAACTACTAAAAGCAGTAGTAGGTACTAATGAATATGTAAAATCTTGATTATCTAAATAAAACACTTCTAATAAACTATTATAGTCATCAATAGCTACTATCG
>JAQTYG010000011.1 GCA_028688375.1 Patescibacteria group bacterium
TGGGTGGTGGATATCGGCCCGGGCGCCGGCAAGCATGGCGGAGAGATCGTTTATTCTGGTCCGCTAGATAATTTGATTAACGCATCGTCTCGTGTCATCCCGAGCGGAGCGCAGCGAAGCCGAGGGAACCCTTCGGGGATCGCCGGAGGGATTCCTCCACTCGTCCCTTCGGGACTCGGTCGGAATGACAGCACGAATTGTGCCATTCAGGGCGACCCGGTAAAATCGCTGACCGGCCAGTATTTGCGCGGCGAGAAAAAAATAGACATGCCCGACAAACGCCGCAAAGTGGACAGCTCCACCCCGAAACTGAAAATTAAAGGCGCCAGCGAGCACAATATCAGAAATATGGACGTGGAAATTCCTCTGCGCCGTTTTGTCTGTCTGACCGGCGTGTCCGGTTCGGGCAAATCCACTCTGATGCACGACATTATCCAGCGCAATCTGCAGAACAGATTTTTCCGGATGAACAAACCCGCCGGAAAAGTGAAATTCATCACCGGCAGCGAATACCTCGACGGCGTCATTACCATCGACCAGAGTCCGATCGGGCGCACCCCGCGGTCCAACCCGGCCACCTATACCAAAGCGTTCGACCAAATCCGCGAACTGTTCTCCGCCACGCCCGAAGCGCGCATGCGCGGTTTTGGCCCGGGGCGGTTCAGTTTCAACGTACCCGGCGGACGCTGCGAAAATTGCGAAGGGCGCGGTCTGTTGGAAATTGAAATGCATTTCCTGCCCAGCGTGGAAATTGTCTGCGATGTCTGCAAAGGCAAGCGTTTCAATCAGGAAACTTTGGCCGTGCATTACAAAGGAAAAAATATTTTTGATGTTTTAAGCATGAATGTCGCCGACGCGGAAATATTTTTCAAAGATATTCCGCAGATTAATGATAAGCTGAAAATGCTGAACGAAGTCGGCCTGGATTATCTGACGCTCGGCCAATCGGCCACCACCTTGTCCGGCGGAGAAGCCCAGCGCATAAAATTGTCCAAAGAATTGTCAAAATACGGCCATACGCGCACACTTTACCTGCTGGACGAACCGACCACCGGTTTGCATTATGATGACGTCAGAAAATTATTGGAAGTGCTGCAACGCCTGGTCTCGCAGGGCAACACTATTATCGTGATTGAACACAATCTGGATGTAATCAAAAACGCCGACTGGGTGGTGGACCTCGGCCCGGAAGGCGGCGATATGGGCGGCAAAGTGGTGGCGATTGGCACGCCTGAGGAACTGGCCAGAAAATCCACTTCCAGCTACACCGGATTTTATCTGCGTCGGATTTTGAAATAATCTTATGGAGAATAACATTCAAAAACAATTAAAAACTCTTCCCGATAAATCGGGTGTTTATTTGTTTTACAATCACGGTGGCGAATTGGTGTATGTCGGCAAGGCGACATCGCTCAAAAGCCGGGTGAAGAGCTACTTTTCCGGTTTGCGTAGCCCGCGTCCGGTGGAACTGATGATTCATAACGTGGCCAAAATTAAATTTTTCGTCACCGGGTCTGCCTTGGAAGCGATAATTTTGGAAGGAAATTTAATTAAAAAATATTGGCCGAAATATAATGTTCTGGGCAAGGACGATAAAAGCTGGAACTATATTGTCATTACCAAAGATAAATGTCCGCGAGTGGCCACCGTCCGCGAGCAGGAGCTGAAATTAATGGGAGAGAATAAGGCGAAAGAAGCGTATTGCGACATTTTCGGCCCCTATCCTGGTTTGAACGCTAAAGCGGCTATGAAAATATTGCGTCGCATGTTTAAGATTTCATATTGCCGGCCGGGCGCCAAAAGAGCTTGCATTTACCGCGAAATGGGGGAGTGTCTCGGTGTTTGCACCGGCGAAATATCTCCGGCCGATTACAAACGCAAAGTAATTCGTCCGCTGAAAATGTTTTTAAGCGGCGCCAAAGAAAAATTGATAAAAAAAGTTGTTCGGGAAATGGTGGCTGCCGCCAAAGCGGAAAATTTTGAAGAAGCCGGCCGTTTGCGCGACCAGCTTCGCGCCCTTAAAAGAATTCACGACATTGCTCTGATAAATAAAAGCTGGGTAGAAGACAGCGCGTCGAAAAAAACAAAGATGAGGATTGAAGGCTATGACATTTCCAACTTAGGTGCTTCAAACAAAGTCGGTAGTATGGCTGTGTTCGATGCTGATGGGCCGGTAAAATCCCAATACCGCAAATTCAATATTTTCACCGTGCCCGGACAGGGCGATGTTGATTGCCTGGCCGAAGTTTTATCACGCCGGTTGAAACACAAAGATTGGCTAATGCCCGACGTGATTCTGGTTGACGGCGGTCGGCCGCAGGTCAATCGGGCCAAACGCATATTATACGAGCGCGGTTTGAATATTCCTCTGGTCGGCATCGCCAAAGGGCCGAAGCGCGCGAAAAATGAGTTTTTAATTGTAACAAAAAATCCGGCCATGTACGGCTGGATTTCCTCCAATAAAAATTTGTTAATCCGCTTGCGCGACGAGGCGCACCGGTTTGCCGTCAGCTTCCATCGTAAAAAAATGGCGTCCTTACGCCCCGTTTAACGTTGCAACCATTTATCCAGATTTTTCAGGATGCGTTTGGATATCTCGTCTTCTTCAAGGTTGCTTTGTTCACCGGTATTTATTTCATCAAGTATCGGTTGGAGCAATTCCTGAAGTTTATTTATTTCCGAAATGATGCCTGCTTCTTTGGAATTTTCTTCATCCATTTCTTCAAGGTAGGCTTTCAGCTGCGCCAGAATTTGTTCCAGAAACATTATTTGTATCGGATCGGCCCCAACTTGTTTGCCGTCCTCAGCGGCGGCTTTTTTATTTAGTATTTTTTGCGAGTATTTGTTAATAAATTCAATGGCTCTTTCTCCGTCGAGCGCGATAGCCACCGGAATAACATTTTCAATTTGCCTTTTCTCTCCGGTGGCCGGCGATTCAAAATATTTTACTTGAGCCAGCTTGCCTGTTTTTATTTTTTCCAAATTTTTTTCCATGATTTCATCCAACCCGGCCGTGTTTTCGACCGCGGTAATGGCGATTGACAGTGCCAGACACCTCGATTCTTCCTCTTCGTTATTGGGCGCGAATTCAATCACAAGATCAACCCCGTTTATCAGCTGGTCGTATTTTCCCGTCCTGATTGCCGCCGCATTTTTTCCAAACCAGCCGCCTGTTTCGCCGCACCAGGCCAAGACCATCTCCATCGCCTGTGAAATCAATTCAATGTTTTTTTTCGCCTCTTTTTCTTTGGCGCGCTTATTCTTTCGCTTTTCAAGAATTTCTTTTTCAACTTCTCGCGCTCGGCTCATATCGTCTTTTATCTCATCGCTTTGGTCAGCAAAAGCGTACTCATTAATTCGCGGGCAAGCGCCGTTCTTAATTATCTTATTCAGATTTATTGCCGTGTTCGCTTCTTGCATCATTTCGGAAATATTTTCTTCGCGGGATGTCATATTTGTTTATAATATTTTTTAATAATGTCGGCTGGAAACCCCGTTGATATACGGCGGATTACTTTCGTATTTATTATATCCGTTTACTGGATAATTACAAGTTATTAAAATTATCTCTCCGGCAAAGTCTCTGGCGGGCTTTTGCCTAAAGTAGTATAATACAGGCGCCGTCTTTGGCGGCGCTTTAATTAACTTAATTATAAATTATGGGCAACCCTTCCCTGATTTATGGGCAGATGTACGCGTTGGCCGGTTCGTACATGATTTTTCTTTTGGCATTGTATGTCTATATGGCTATTTGCCTGCAGACCATAGCCAAAAAAACCAACACGGAGAACGGTTGGTTCGCCTGGATTCCGATTTTGAATTTGGTGCTGATGCTACAAATCGCCGGCAAGCCGGTGTGGTGGGTTATCTTGTTCTTTATTCCGATTGTTAATTTGTTCGCCGCGGTGATAATCGGCATTATCGCCTGGATGGCCATCGCCGTAAAATGCGGCAAGCCGAGCTGGTGGGGTATAATGGTTATTATTCCTCTGATGAACATAATAATGCCCGGTTATTTGGCTTTTTCCAAAAAATAAACGAAAAAAATCATCCGTCGCCCCCTGCCAGTAAAAAGCAGAGGGCGGTTTGTTTTTTTGAATAAAATATGGTATTATAAGACCATAAATATCTTTCAGGCGCGGGCCCGAGGAGAGTTGTCTGTTAAAAATTTATTTATTTTATTTATGTCGGAAAAAAGCTTTTTTACCGCTGAAGAAGCCAAACTAATCGGCGAACAGCTTGGCGTGGACTGGAGCCGATGGGACGTGGAACAATTTCGTCACGGTATGGACATTGAGTTGGAACACGGTACGGTTTCCCCGGTATCAAACGTAACCAACGACGACCCGGTAATGACCGCTAAAATCGCTTTGGCCCACCTTAACGAATATGCCGACTACTATCATCGTCTGGATAAAATGGAAGCCGAAGCCGAAACTTTTTGGGGAAAATAAAGATTTTAATTTTTTTAATTGTTTTTTATGGATTCGTCAAATACTATTTCTACAAATCAGAATTTTATCCAAGGACAGATTATAGCCCGTCTTAATCTGGATTTTTTACCCGAGGCGGATCGCATCAAATTGCTCGATGATATGGCTGAAGTGATTAACCAGCGGTTGTTGTTGAAAGTTTTGGAAACATTGCCCAAAGACAAAAGCGATGTTTTGGCGAAACTGTTGGACGAAGGCACCGATGACGAAGTAAAAATTTTTATGGAAAAAAATGTTCCGGATTTTTTGGTTATTTTGCAAACGGAAATAGACGCGGTGAGTGACGAAATCGCCGCATTGGTTAAGGGTAAATAATTTGAACGAATACGCTATGGCAGGCGGCTCAACGAATGATAACGTAACGAAAAATCAACCGGCAAACGCCGGTTCGCTTCAGCGACTGCAAAAAATTGAAAATATGATTCAGGATTTGGAAAAAGAACTTACTCGTTTGGACAGCCAAGGAGTAGAGATTGGGCGTGATCTGGTAAAGCTGATAGAAAAGGCAAAAATTGATAAAATAAAAAAGTATATTAGCAAACAACCGGATTAACCCGGTTAAATAAATAGCTAATTAACAGGACTGCATTGGCCGGGAAGGATAATATCTAAAAAATGTAAACAAAAAAGACATTATTTAACAGGGTGAATATGGGGAAAAGTAATAAAACAAATGGCCGCGACGAAGATAAGCTTACAGGACGGGACCGGGGCGGGTCAGCGCCGGATGTTACGGTTATAGAGAAAAGAAAAAAGCTGGAGGCGGAATTTTCGGCCGCGCGTGAAGCGATTAAAAAACACGCCGAAGCGGTGCGCGCCCAAGGCGAGGCGGTGTACGCAAAGCATCATCAGAATTTGGAAAAGCAGCTGCAAGAGCTAGATCGTTTGAGCGGAGATTTGCAGGCGATTAGTTTAGACAACACCAAAGCCGCCAATCAGGTGAAGGTTTTTAATTTTGAAAGAGATTTAAAAGCGGCCAAGGCCAAAGCCGACAAGTTGCTGGCCAGTATCGAGGCAGAAATCGCGGGAGCGAAGCCTGAAGTTGCGCCTGAGTCGAAATCAGCGCCGGCGGAAAAACCGGCGGAGCCGGCAGTCGTTGAGCCCCCGCCCGCCCCGGCTTATGTAGAAAATCTTGATGCCGTGGCGAAAACAACAGCAGAAGAGTCGGCCGAACAAGCGCCAATTTCCCCCGCCAATGTAGCCAAAATAGTGGCCTTTTTTGAAGAAATGGCCACGGACGGCGAGACCGGTGGCTACGCCAGGATGGCGGACAATTTACGCGCCCGCGCGCCGAATGGTGAATTTGAGCCGGCCACGGTCAAAGAACAAAGAAAAAAAATCATAGACCATATTTTTCAGTTGAATTTGAAAGATGCGTTAAAGCACCTTAAATTTATCGTAGAACAAGGCTCGTTGGATAATGTAGCGAAAGTGGGAAGCGCGGAGGCAGAGGAAAAGTGGGACAAGAGACGAAAAATGCTTGAAGAACTTAAGCCGTTGTTGGGGGTCAAAGAAAAAGGCAGTTTCAGCCCGGAAATAAAAGTTAAAAAAGATTCATTGCAAAAGTTGGTGGATGATTTAAATAATACGGCCGTATGGTCGCAGCGCGAAGCAGCGAAATATTCCGATGAAGATAAAAAATTATCAAAAATTTATACCGATAAAATAAAAAGTCTCACGGAAGGCGGGATTCGTGATTTGGTCCAAACCATGAATCGCGTGGTGTCCGATGACGATTATGAAAAAGTGGCCGACACTATAACAGAACAGGTCGGCACATTAGATAAATCTTTATCGCAGGTATTGGCGGAGTTTGAAGAGAGAAAAACGAAAGGGGCTTCTGGGAAAAAAATTCGTAATGACAAACAGCCGCCGCCGGAAAAATTAACGGTGAAAAAAGAAGACGAGGGAAATAAAAAATTGTCTGAGCCGATCAAAAACATAACCGAACCGGCTGAGCCCCAAGCAATTGAAAAGTGGGTGCCACCGGTGGAAGCGATTGTTAAGGTGGAAAAACCGGTAGAGACAATCGTTAAAGTGGAAAAAACGGCAGACATACCGGTTGAAGAAACACCGTACCGCGCGGATATCATGGCTGATTTGGACAAAATAATTAATGAGGTGGAGAGGACGTCAGTAAAAATCGAAGCCAGCGCCACCCCTGCTGAGTCGCCAGTTCCGGCGACATCGGAGACGCTGACTCCGGAAATTAATCCGGAAGTTTTATCGGAGTTGCGAAAGAAGAAAGAAGAGTTGGAAGAAAAATTAGTCGCGGCTCGTGAAAAATTAAAATTGGCGTTTGCTAACAAAGAAAAGGCGTCCGGTTTCTTTAATCGCGCTAAAACCAGGGAAACGGCTAACGCCGAATTTGATGCCGCCTGGAATGAATATACAGCCGTACAACAGGACTTGGTGGAAACATGCCGGCTGGAAGCCGAAGAATTGCGTGGGTTTTTACACCAGGAATCGGCGATGCTCCAGAGCAAACTCGGAGAATATTACAAAGGCAAGGAACATGTTGTTTCCAAAGTTTGGCGCCGTTTAGGTGAAATGAATTTGTATAATTTTTTGGAAAAAAAGGGCGCCGAAGTCGCGGCCAAGGAAGAGCAGGGCGAACCTGTCGTCGCTTGGGATCGTTTTTGGGCCGACCGATCCAACGAGCTTAAAAATAGCCACGCGCTTTATAAAATGGGCGCCAAAATGTTAAGTGTACGCCTAGGCATTTCTATGGGTTTATTGGGCGCTGGTTTAGGCGGTATCCCGGGAGCGGCTTTATCGCGCGGCGCTTTCGTCGGGCTGGGCGCGGCTTTTGGCTCGCGCCATCTGGAGGACGCGGCGCAGAATAAAATGCAACGCTGGCTGGGCAATCGCGGAGAATTTTACGGCACTAGTGAGGAAGCGGAGGCGGCCATGCGTGATAAGTATAGAATAGTGGAACAGACATTTGATGAAGACGCGCCGACAAATGAAAAAGAAGAGAAAAAAGCGGCGCGGCGGCAGGCCAAGTATGAGAAAAAATTGGGCAATGTGGAAGCGGATATAAAAGAATTCAGAGCTTTGCCACCGGCGGGAAAATTATCAAAAATCCAGGAAAAAATTTCGGCTATTGAAGCTTACGCCTATGTTAACGGATTGAATTTATCTAAAGATAAAAATTATCAAAGATTACTGGCGGCGCGAGATAGAACCACTGAAGAATTTTTATCTGCTCAAGCGAAAGAAGCCGGTGATGATCGTCCGGTAATACGTCCGGATGATTTGGAAGACATGAAAGCGCTTTTAGCCAACCGTAAAGCCGAATTGTCTAGAACAGCGGAAAAAATTTCTTCGGAGAAAAAATTGCGCTGGGGCAAAAGAATAGTGGCGGCGACTTTGGGCGTCGCGGTCGGAAGCATTAGTTATCTGGCCACGCTAAGAAATGCTGAATTATTCCAGCATGGCCAAAGAGGTCCGGTCGCGACCTTCGCCAGAGAACCGGCCGCTGGTTTAACTTTCGCCAGAGAACCGGCCGCCGGACTTGTTGCAGAAAATGGGCAGGCTGGATTTGCGGCGGAATTAGAACAGCTTGGATTGACTCATGGCGCGGTTAGCAAATTAACCGCCGGCAGTCTGGCGCCGGAAGAATTGGCTTCAGTGGAAAAATTCGCCGTAGCCACCGGCGCGAAACGCGAAGCCATGCAGGCCTACAGCCACGCTTTGGCTACCGGGCATTCGCCGGAAGATATTTATGATTCCATGATGGTCCATAAGGGCGATGGTTTGGAGCGTGTGTTGCAACGACAACTTCGTTTGGACCCGACTGCCTATGGCTACAAAGGTGATCTGAATGATGTTGCGGCGGTAAAGAAATGGGTGGGCCATCAGGCCAGCGTCTTGGCGCAGGAGCAGGACTTGGATGATAAGTATTTTGTTTATAAGCCGAACGAAGAACAAATGGCGATTATTTCCGTGGATGAACAAGGAAAATCGCACGTTGATATTTTAGGCAAACTTTATCACGAGCGTCCGAAAATCGCCGCCTTAGCCACCCCGGATGCTCCGAGTGGTGAACCGATTGAGGTGAAGGCGGTTTATGATATTAAAACCGGTGGGCCGAAATTTTTAACCGATGCCGAACAGGCGGAGTATCAAATTTTGACCAACCGCGGAGAGTTTGATGACGCCATGGCCGTGGTGATAGAAGCCAAGGAACATGGTCCGGTCTTTGAATTACCGGATGGCCATGAAGTACACGGCGATGCGCTATCTTTTGGCGAAGCAACGCCGGTAGCGGAAACCGCCGTGACGGCCGGAGGGAAAAGTTTGAATGAAATGCAACAGGCCTACGTTCAAGGTTTGACAGAAGGCGCGGGGGATGTTTCGACAGATACCAAACCGGAGTTGAATGAATTACAGAAAACATTTCAGGAAGGCGTAAAAGAAGGAGCGGCGTCGAAGCCATCTGCCGTTGAAGCGCCCGGGAAGGACGGATTGAATGAACTGCAGCGGGCTTTTGTGGAGGGAGCGACGGCGGGGGACAATGAAGAAGAAAACGCGTTGGCCGAATATATGGCGGAACAAAAAAAGGCGCTGGCGTTGGCGGAAAAGCATCACCTTTTGCCTGAGACCGACGCGCTCGGTCCGGATCATCCGGAATATAAAACTTCTTTGATGACCGCCAAATTTAGTTACGGTGAACAAGGCGAGGTAAAAGGTGTGGATATAAAACTGGAACACCGATTTTTAGGCAACCGGGCGGAATACGAAAGGGCGCTTAAAGAAACATATTTGGCCGATAAAAATACTGTTTTTAAAGATAAATTTACGCAAGCCAATTTTGATATGTTGGCGACGAAAGCGGAAGCGCATCATGCTATGATTAAAAACGGTTTAGGCAATACGCGCGAGGCGCAGTATTTGTTTAAAGATATTCGGCACGATGCCTTTGAATTAGCGGATGAGTCCGGAAAATCTCCGGAAGAACTGTTCCGTTGGAAATTTAACGAGGATTATAAAATTAAATATTAATTATGAATCCCATGCTCCAGAAACCAATCAGCACCAAAATCGGCCTGCTCATTTTGGCGGGCATTCTTTTAATTTGTGGCGGGATTTTAATTTATGCCGCCAGCACCGGTGATTTGAAAATCGCTTTTGATCAAACGATTGTCGGGAAAAAACTAAATGACTTGAGCGATGGTAATAAGGGCGATTTGAGCACGATAAAAAAGTTTTCTTCGGCCAACGAATTTAAAGATTTTATTGCCAAACATTCCGAACAAAGCAATCCCGGTTATTATGGCATGGGCAGAGCGGAAATGGGCGTGGCCGTACCGACCATGGCGCGTGATGTGGCAGTGTCTGACAAAGCTGTGGGAACTCAGTCGAGCGCGGAAGGAAGCGGTCTGACGGCCGGACGCGTGTCGGAAACAAATGTGCAGGTCGCCGGCATTGATGAACCGGATATCGTTAAAACCGACGGCAAGGAAATTTACGTTTCCGCTTTAGGCGGTTATTATCCGCTTTATCGCGGTGGTGGCGGGGTGACGACAATGATGGCGCCGGCGATGGAAAAGGCGATTGCGCCGTATCCGTATTATGATAATTCCGGCGTGACAAAAATGATCTCGGCTTTACCGCCGGAGAGTATGAAAGAAAATGGCAAGCTTGATAAGGGCGGCAACCTTTTATTGATGGGCGATATTTTAATGGTGTTCACCAATGATAATAAAATTTACGCTTACGATGTGGCCAATAAAGCCGAACCGAAGGAGAAATGGACGCTTAAATTCGGCGAGCGCGAGCAGTTGGTGGGCGCCCGTTTAATGGATGGCAAATTATATTTGGCTACCGCCGGAACCATTAATCAGAATGTTCCTTGTCCGATTGTGCCGATGACGGTGGGCGCCAAAGAAGTGACTATCGCCTGTACGGACATCTATTATCCCTCGGCGGTTTCTTATACCGACGTGACTTACAATTTGGTGGCGCTTAACGCCGTTACCGGTGAAACGGTCGGTAAAACATCTTTTGTCGGTTCAATTAACGACTCGGTTTTTTACATGTCCGAGAACGCCATTTATCTCACTTATCAAAATGAGACCGATTTGGTTTCGTTCGCTTATAATTTTTTCTCCGAAAATAAAGATTTAGTTGGCGATTGGGTAGTGGATAAATTAAACAAACTTCGCAGTTATGATTTGAGCCAGAGCACCAAAAATCAGGAAATGTATCAGATTATCAATAAGTATCAGCAATCACTGGGCGCGGATGAACAACTGCGCGTCCAAAATGAAATGAGTAACCGCATGGATAAATTTATGGAGGCGCATCGGCGCGATTTGGCGCAAACCGGCATCGTCAAGATTGGTTTGAAAAACATGTCGGTAACGGCCGCCGGACAAGTACCGGGCAAACCGCTCAATCAATTTTCATTGGATGAGTTCGAAAATCATCTGCGTATTGCCGTAACCGTCGGCGAGGGCTGGTGGGGTTTCGGTGGTTGGGGCGGTCAGCAAAAAACTATCAGCGATGTTTACGCGCTGGATGAAAAATTAAACACCGTCGGTTCGGTTAAGGATTTGGGCGAAGGGGAGAGGATTTATTCCGCGCGTTTTATCGGTGATCGCGGTTATGTCGTCACTTTCCGCCAGACCGACCCATTCTATGTTTTGGATTTAGGCAATCCGCGCCAGCCGGTGTTACGCGGCGAATTAAAAATCCCCGGTTATTCGTCTTACCTTCATCCGTTGGGAGAACACCAAGTGTTGGGTATCGGCAAAGAGGGCAGTCAAGTGAAAATTTCTATTTTTGACGCTAGCGTGCCGGAAGATCCGAAAGAAGTGTCTAAATATACTTTGAACGAGTATTGGTCCGAGGCCTTGAATAACCACCATGCGTTTTTGCTGGATAAGAAACACCAAGTTTTCTTCCTGCCGGGCAGTCAGGGCGGATATGTGTTTTCTTATGTTAAAGACAGCTTATCGCTGGTTAAGGCGATTAGCGGGGTGAACGTCCAGCGGGCGATTTATTTGGACGATTATATGTATTTGATCGGGACCGATAAAATTACCGTGCTAAACGAGAAAAATTGGGAGAAAGTTAAGGAGTTTGACTTGTAAACCTGGAACCCGTAACCCGCAACTCATGTGGTTTTTGGCTGTTCGGGCAGGTTACGGGATATGGGCTACGGGATACGGAGAGGGGGTTGACAAAAAACGGATAATTATATAGTATAATGCCACTTATGATTCCCGATAAAAAGGGTCGTTTGTCCTGGCGGGAGGCCTTAAAATTTATTAACAAATGCCCGGTTTGCGGTTCGGTTTACGCGACTGATCGCGCCCGGCTTTTTGCCGAAGAAGAACAGGCCAACTTGATCCATATTTCATGCGCGAATTGCCAAAGTAATTTTATTGCCATGGTATTGGTGCTGGGACACGGCTTAAGTACAATCGGGATGGTTAGCGATTTGAATTACGATGACGCCAAAAAAATGCATGCTTTGGCGCCGATCGCCATTGACGAGATGATCGAAGGACATAAAATAATCCAAGAAGAAAAATTTTTATTAAAGATAACCTAAGGGTATGTTTAAACTGTCCGCTGTTAAGCGCGAAATCAAAGGGGAGAAAGCCAGAGCCGAAGGTTTGCTGCCGGCCGTGGTTTATGGCGCGGGAAAAGAAAATGAAGCGTTGTCCTTGGTTTATTCCGAGTTCAACAAGCTTTACAATGAAGCCGGCGAGTCCAGCTTAGTTGACTTAGCGGTGGATAATAAAGATTTCGGCAAAGTGTTGATCCATGAAGTGCAATACGACCCGGTGAAGGGACGCATGGTTCACGCTGATTTGTTAAAAATCGACATGAATAAACCGATTACCGCCAAAGTGGAATTGAGCTTTATCGGCGAAGCCCCGGCGGTTAAAGAATCGGGCGGCACTTTGGTCCACAATTTTGATACCGTGGAAATAGAGTGTTTGCCGAAAGATCTGGTCAATCACTTTGATATCGATTTGTCCGTCTTAAAAACTTTTGATGACGCCATTCGCGTCTCTGATATTAAATTGCCGGATGGTGTGGCCATCATTGTTCCTTCGTTGGAGACAATTATCGCCAAGGCTTTGCCAGCTTTGACCGAAGAGCAGATCAAAGCAATGGAAGCCGAGTCCACCAAGGACGTTGATTTGAGTAAGATTGAGTCGGCCGCGCCGAAGAAAGAAACTGAAGAAGGCGAAACAGCCGAGGCGGGAGCGGAAGAGGCGCCGGCTAAAGAGAAAAAGGAAGAAAAGAAATAGGATAAAAAACCGTTCGCCAGTTGGCGGACGGTTTTTAGATTATATGGTAAAATAGTAAGCGTTATGAAAAACATGAGCCAGCGCGATAAAAAATTACTGATATTAGCCGTCGCGCTTTTTTTAGCGGCCCTGTTTTTAGTGCTGTATATTTTGTTTTGGAACGATGAGGGGTCGGCTAAAGAAAATGGTCCCGTCATCACCAGCCCGGAAGAAACTTTCAAATATTTCAGTCCGTTGACCGGGCTGGGCGTGCGCGAGGCCAAAGACGCCAGCCCCCGAACGGTGGCGGTGATGATTGATAACAGCCCCGAGGCCTATCCTTTATCCGGTTTAAACGAGGCGGCCGTGGTTTATGAAGCGCCGGTGGAGGGGGTGATCCCGCGTCTGATGGCCATCTACGCTGAATCATCGACGGTAGAGAAGGTGGGGCCGGTGAGAAGCGCTCGGCCTTATTATTTGGATTGGGCGGCGGAATATGGCAATGTTTTGTATATGCACTGTGGCGGTTCGGCCGATGGCCTGGCGGAAATAAAAGCACAAAAAATTTTTGATGCCAACGAGTTTTTTCGCGGTCCGTATTTTTGGCGCGAGTCGGCGCGGGTGGCGCCACACAATTTGTTTACCAATGCCAGTCGATGGCAAAAGTATTTTATTGATTATGGCGGGACGCGCGAGTTCGGCGATTGGTCGGGTTGGCAGTTCGGCGATTTGCCGGCGACCGGCACGGCCAAAATTTCTTTTGTGAAAATAAAATACGGCGAGAGGTTCCTGGTGGAATGGCGCTACAGTACCACCTCCAGCTGGTGGGAGCGGTATTTGGGGGGAGAGATTTTTTTGGATGACAAAAATAATCCGGTGGTGGCTGATAATATTATTATTGAATATGCCGATGTGAGCGTCATTGACGCCATCGGCCGAAGAAGCATTGCCACTTTGAGTGGCGGTGATGACGCGCGGATCATGGCTCATGGGCAAATGGCGCGCGGAGTTTGGAAGAAAGATAAAACCGATTCACGGACTGAGTTTTATACTGAAGCGGGAGAAAAAATTTTATTGCCCCCGGGTCGGACCTGGGTGATGATCGTGCCACAAAAAACATCGGTGGAGTTTGGCAGTTAAGAACAAAAACAGCTCGTCAGATGTACGTTTCGGACACGGGTCGGCTCGTTCGCGAACGAGCCGCCCTTACGCTCATTCCGGCTATGACGCCGGAATTCCGCGATAGTCCTCAACATACATCTGACGAGCTTTTTATTTGGCGCTAGACGATATTTCGACCAGGCGGTCTCGGCCGGCCAGGTCTTTTTTTATTTCGATGTTTGCTTCGGGAAAGTATTTTTTAGCTAATGCTAAAGCGGCGGTTGCTTGGCGCGGGTCTATCTCGATGATCAGTTCATAGTTCGCAGTTCCCAGTTCTGTAAGAGTAGTTATTTGCTGGAAAAGTTTTTCGTAAAGAGATAGGCCGTCTTTGTCGTCGGCGATAAGCGCGGTTTTTGGTTCGCGCTGGATGGTCGGTTCAGATTGGAATTGAGTAGTGGTTAAATATGGTAGGTTGGCGGTAATGATGACTAAGGAATAAGGAGTAAGGAATAAAGAACGCACCGGTTTAAGCAGGTCGCCACGTCGAAAATCAATTTTTACATTGTGCCGTTTGGCGTTTTTTCGCGCTACGCGTAAAGCTCCGCTCGAAATATCAGTGGCGATCATCGTGGTGTTCTCCTGTCCTAACGTCTTAGCGATTGCAACGGGCACACACCCACTTCCTGTCCCCACATCGATGAACAAGATACTGTTTCCTTTTTTCTGTTTTCTGATTTCTTTCGTCGCCTCTTCCACCATCGACTCAGTCTCCGGGCGGGGGATGAGCGTGTGTTTGTTTACCAAAAAATTCAGCCCGAAAAATTCTTTGCGCTCAGTAACATAGGCGATCGGCCAACCACGGCGGAAACGGCGTAAAAAATAAGCCAATTTTATCCGTGGCCAAAGTCCGGGCGTAAATTCCGGGTGGGCGTACAAATATTCTCGCGGCTGCCCGATGGCGGTGGCCAGCAGGATATCAAAATCCGGGATGGCAACCCCGGCTGATTTTTTGGCGCGAATTTGTTTAAGGTTTAACATTTCTTTGTTTATTTAACCGGAAAATTTGCTGGTCCGAAGCGACGAGCAAATCCACAGGGCGGTCTTGGTTGATCCAGCCGTTTTTTTCTAAAATCGGGAACAGCGAAGCACCCATGGTTTTTTCCGCGATTAAAAACATCTCGTCAAAATCATTTAATTTATTTTCTTCATACCATTTTTGTTCTTCTGTTTCATCTGCCTGGTACATTAGATAATTGGTGGTAATGATCGCACGGTCCGGGTCGTCAATATTTTTTACGCGTTCGGTCTGAAAGAATATAACCGGTATCGGTCCATGATAATACCGGTCCACCAGCAATCTATAAATAAAATCATTATGAACAATGATTTGTTTTTTTTCGGGTTGGTAATGCCCCAGGGCGTAACGGTTGACTGTTCGCCAATCCGACAAGGGGAACGAACCGAACAGCATCAATATGCCGGTGGACGTCAGACCCAAAATCAACACAATTTTTAACCAATTTTTCGCCGCCGCTTTTTCTATCAGGACGGCCCAAACAATAACTAAGGCCGGCAGACCGATGATGGAAAATTTAATATTCCATAATTTCATTATAAACGCGCTCAAAAGCGGAATAAAAAATAGGAGGAAAATCAGAAAAAAAGCCGGGTTGATTCGACCCTCCTTTTTTAACTGATAAAAATAGAAAAATAGCAGACACAAGAAAAGCGTGGCGTTGATCGCGAGTAAAATATTGGTGGCTGGGCCGAAAAATAATATTTTTAATGTGCTCAGCAGGTAAATCGGGCTGTCTTTGAAATTGAAAAACCAGGCCTGCCCCATGTTGTTGCCGGAAGAGAAGAATTTGTAAAATAGGGAAGGCGCGATCCAAGCGCCCGTGACCAAAATCGCCGGCAGCATCGCGCAAATCCATTGCTTAAACTTTTCTTTGCTAAAGACAGCCACTACTCCGATCGTCTCCACAAAAAATAAAAAAACGGCTGTTAAGTGCGTGAATAAGGCTAAACCGTTTATTAGCGCCAGAATAACCAGGTCGGATCGGCGGTAGCCGGGGGAGAAGTAAACGCGCAGAAAATAATAGAGAGAGATAACCGCGAGCATCAAAAATAAAGTGTAGCCTCGGCCGAAAGCGGAAAGGAAAATATGATAAGGGTGCAGGGCGAGCAGGGCGGCGGCGATTAAACCGACACGGGCGGAGAACCAGCCCCGGCCGATTTTGTACAGCCACCAAACGGTTAAGACGCCAAAAATTAAGCTGGGCAAACGTTGCCAAAATTCATTAGCCGGGAAAACATAAAACCACAGTTTTAACAAGAGCAGGTGCAGGGGCGGGTTGGTTTCCCAAGCCCAAAAAGTCAGCGAATCAAGCCAGGGTTTTTGGCTGTAAGTGAAGCTGAACATTTCGTCCCAGGTGAAATCGCCGACGGACAAAACGGCGGCCAATCTTAGGGCGGCCGCGGTCAATAAGATTAGAGGCAAGATTAATTTTTTAGTCGTTATCCGCATACTCCGCTTCTCGTAAAGCCGTGATAAGCGGCTCCAAGTTCCCGTTAAGAATGGCGCCGATATTATTCCAATTTTGATTGATGCGATGGTCGGTGATACGATCTTGCGGAAAATTGTAGGTGCGGATTTTTTCGCTGCGGTCGCCCGAACCGATTTGCGATTTGCGCGCCTCGGACATTTCTTTGGCTTTTTTCTCGCGTTCCAGTTCAAACAGACGAGAGCGCAAGACGCTCATGGCTTTTTCTTTATTGGAGGCTTGCGAGCGCTCGTCCTGGCATTGAACGACCAGTCCGGACGGTACATGGACGATGCGCACGGCCGAATAAGTAGTGTTGACGCTTTGCCCGCCGGCGCCGCCGGAGCAGAAAGTATCGATGCGCAAATCTTTGGCTTCGATTTTCATTTCCGTTTCTTCAATTTCCGGCAGTACCGCCACGGTCACGGTGGAGGTATGAATTCGCCCGGATTTTTCCGTATCGGGCACGCGCTGAACGCGGTGCACGCCCATCTCATATTTCAAATCGCCGTAAACATTATGACCGGAAACGGAGAATATCACTTCTTTGAATCCGCCGATACCAATCATGCTGGAATCAATCAGCCGAGTTTTCCAGCCTCGACCCTCCGCGTATTTGACGTACATCCGATAAAGCTCGGCGGCGAATAAGGCCGATTCATCACCGCCGACGCCGGCCCGGATTTCCACAATGACGTTCTTTTTATCCAGCGGATTTTTCACCCGGGTCATTTCATCCAGTTCTTTTTCCGCTTCCAGTTTCTTTTGCTGTAATTCGGCGATTTCGGCCGTGGCCATGTCACGCATCTCCGCGTCGTTTTCCGAGGCGGATAAAAGCTCGGCTTCGGCTAGATTTTTTTCAAAAGAGGCCAGGGTGTTAATTTTTTCGATGACCGGCTTGAGTTCGGAATATTCTTGTGAAGCTTCTTTCAGTTTTTTGGGGTCGCCAAGCACGGCCGGATCGGCGAGAGCAGCCTCTAATGAGAGAAATTTTTCTTTGAGTTGTTGGTACTTGGATAGCATATTAATATTCAATTTTCTTTTTAATATTTGGTTAAATCCCAAGCCCCAATTACCAATGTCCAAAAAAATCGTCCGCAAATCCC
>JAQTYG010000027.1 GCA_028688375.1 Patescibacteria group bacterium
GACACCGTCCAATGTTATTGACCAGACCAATTTTAACGGCCAGATAAACGCTTCAGAGCCGGTGCAACTGCCGGCCGATGCCACCGTCAAACCTTTGTCCACCGAAGAGCAGATGAAAAATGCCGCTCGTCAGATGGCTAAGATTTTCACCGAGCGCTATGGCACCTATTCTACCGACAGTGACTTTAATAATATTCGAGAAGTGGAAACATTGGTTACACAAAATTTGTGGAGCGTAATCAGCAAAAAAATTACTGCCGGTCAGACGGGCGGGGAGTTCGTCGGTATGACCACCAAAGTGACCACGGCCGAGTTGACTGATTGGCAAACCGACCGGGCCACGGTGAATATCAGCGCCATGCGCACGGAAACCAGGGGTGTTGCCGTGAGCGAAAAAAACCAACAAGCGGCGGTTCAATTGGTAAAATCAGACGGCAATTGGTTGGTTGATAATTTTGAATGGAAATAGCTAAATTTTTAAAAGACATTTTATTTCCCGTATTTTGTGCCGAATGCGGTCGAGAAGGGGAGTGGTGGTGCGAGGAATGTCTGGCCGAGAAAAAATTTTCCATCTTCGGTTTTTGTCCGGTTTGCGGAAAACAAAGCAGAGGGGAAACATGCCCGGGATGCCGGGAGGCGTCGTCACTAGACGGCGTTTTTTCGTTTTTAATTTATACGGAAAATGATCCGGTGGGAAAATTAATTAAAGATTTTAAATATAGTTTTGCTTTGGATATAAAAACGGTTTGGGGGAAAATAATTCCGCGCGCTGTTGGTGAGACAAAATTTTGCGGAGAAAATCCTTGGTTGTTAGTTCCCGTGCCGCTCCATCCACGCCGCGAACGCGAACGGGGATACAATCAGGCGCGCGTTATCGCTGAAATTATTTTTTCTGTTTTACAAAAAAAATACCCGACGGGGCAATTTATTGCGGGCAGTCGCGGTTTGTCCCGCGTCCGTCCGACCGCGCAACAGGCGCGTTTATCCAGAGAGGAAAGAATGAAAAATGTTTATGGCGCATTTGCTTGGGCGGGCGAACCGCCGGAGCGGGCTATTTTAGTGGATGATGTTTTTACTTCCGGCGCCACGATGCAAGAATGCGCGCGAGTGCTGAAAATGGCCGGGACAAAAAAAGTGCTCGGTCTTACTCTCGCCCGCGCGGTTTAGACGGCGGATGACTCCACCCCAACCCTCCTCTTTGTAAGAGGAGGGAGGCGGATTCCCCTCTCTTGGCAAGAGAGGGGTTAGGGGAGAGTCCGGCTCCACACTCTCGTCGTTTTATCCTCGTAAACTATCTGCCAGTTTTTACTGCGTTCCAGCATTTTTTCAATTTGCGATTTATTGTCCGAAAAAATTTTGTCAAAATCTTTTTGGTCGAAAATAATCCGATTGATAAAATTGGGTTTGGGATAGCCGGCCAAATTTTTGCTCAAAATTACATATTGCGCCGGGCTTGATTCCAATTTTTGGAAACCACCGGCATCGTATTTTATTTTCCGATATTCTTCCAGCATGGTGGTTTTTTCGTCGTAGCGCCAAGTGGCCGTGCCACGGCCGTCCAAAAAGACCAAAGCGTTCGGCAAGGCCCAGTTTAAATATCCGCCCCACCAAAATTCGTTGAAAACGTAAATTTTTTGGCCGGCGGTTTCTTGTTTTAAAAATTCCGCCGCGCCGAAAGGAAATGGGTACCGTTCTAAAAGCACGCGTTCCCGCCAGATATTATTCGTCCAGTATGTATGTGAGAGAGAATAAAATATAATGACTAAAGCGGCGAATATGGTCAGGCCGGAGGTGGCAATGGATATTTTTGTCGCCGCGTTTTTGGCGGAAGTTAAAATTCTTCCTTTAGCGATCTCCCACGTCGCAGTTATAATCGGCAAACAAACCAATACCAAATAAATATTATTTCGCTTGTATTGCCAGGCGGCGGAGAAAATAGCGATGAACAAAATAATTTGTGCTAGTGATATTTTTTTCTGTTTCCAGCCAAGGAATATAATTATAACGGAAAAAGCGGCGAAAACGAGAGGCCAAATATAGACCGGATAAGCGTAGCTCGGCAGCCATTCGTTCACCACTTGTTTGAAATAATTTTGCGTGAAATAACTGCCGACTTCTTGCCAGATTTTAATGCCATAGGGATTGGCCAGAACGGCCAGCCAGGAAATTATTTGCCAAAATATAGCGTTTTTAATAGTAGAAAGCGTCCAGCCGGTGTCCGCCCCGGAAATTTTTGGAAATTTATTTTTTAGTAAAAGCGCCAGCGCATTGCCGGCGATGTAGATATTCAAAACGATAAAACCTAAAATCCAACTGCCGTGTAATGCCGACCATGCCCATAAAATCAACGGCCACCAGTAAAAAGTTTTTTTCCGCGGGATTTTTTCCAGTGTATGCCAAAGCAGAACGAAAAAAAGCGGGGCGAGCCAAGCCAGACGCATGCTTAATAAAAATTTTGCGGCCAGCAAAGCGACGAGGGAGAAAATTAGCGCGTCACTGGTTAATTTTTTGAAAAATATCTTTTGCGTCAGTAAAATAGCGCCCCAAACAGCGGTGGCGACAAGCACGACTAAAGAAAAATACCCGAGGTTGGAGTAGAGGAGCCAAAACAGCAAGTCGCCGCCCCATTCATGATTGGTCCACGGCTGTCCGAAATACGGCCAGGTGTAGGAATCGGTGTATTGCCAATTACCGGCGAAAGCATCCATTCCAAAACGTAAATGCCAGCCGAAATCCCCGTCAAAAGTGCTGGAAATAAAAGACAGAGCCATTACAAATCCGGCAATGATTAACGCGATTTTCGTTGTTTTTTGGAGCATAGATAATCTTGACTTTTGACCAATATATTGATACAATTATAACACATTTTACCTTGGAAGGGTGGCTGAGTTGGTCTAAAGCAACACGGTGCTAACGTGTCGTTCGGCTCAAACCGGACCGTGGGTTCAAATCCCACCCCTTCCGCCAAGTTAAATTTTTTTAGTATCAATATCATGAAGTCGCAGTTATATGGACAACCTAAATATTACGAAATAGCTTTTAGCTTTATAAATCAAAAAAGGCAGGCTGATTTGTTAGAAAAATTTATTAAAAAATTTAGTGACGTGGAAGTCAAATCTGTTTTGGACGTGGCCTGCGGTCCCGCTCCTCAGCTTAAAGAAATGGCCAAAAGAGGCTATCGAGCCGTCGGGTTAGATAGCAGCCGGGAGATGCTCAATTACTTAAAAAGTGATTCGGCAAAAGCTGGCCTAAAAGTAGAAACAATCAGGGCTGATATGATAAGCTTTAAATTAGAGCGAAAGGTGGACTTTGCTTACATCATGATGGGCTCCATCATTTACGTTAAAAATAATCAATCATTTCTGTCTCATTTGAATTCGGTTGCCAATTCGCTTAAATCCGGCGGGCTTTATCTCATTGAAAATTTAGCGATTAATTGGGCGGATCCGAATTTTTTTAAACCGCAGTCTTGGACAATGAAGCGGGCCGGTATTAAAGTTAAAACCACCTATCAAATTTTACCCAAGAATTCCTTGAAACAAATAGTAACGCAGGTATTAAAGATGGAAGTCAACGCCTGTGGTAAAAAGATGGCGTTTATTGACGAAGATGATCTGAAAATTATTTTTCCGGAAGAGTTTAAAGTTTTAGTGGATCTTAACGGGAGATTTGAGTTTGTCGGTTTTTTTGAAAGAAACAAAGTTAAAATTCTTCAGAAAGCGTCATCGAATAATATCGTTTTGCTTAGAAAAAAATAATTATTTTTTCAGCTAATTCGCTGTGAAAAATAAAAAAGAGATTCGGCTTTTGGCCAAATCTCCGTCTGGGGGGGTGCGA
>JAQTYG010000012.1 GCA_028688375.1 Patescibacteria group bacterium
CTTCAGAAAGCGTCATCGAATAATATCGTTTTGCTTAGAAAAAAATAATTATTTTTTCAGCTAATTCGCTGTGAAAAATAAAAAAGAGATTCGGCTTTTGGCCAAATCTCCGTCTGGGGGGGTGCGAACTGGTTTCAATGTGCACCAAGTGCGGTATGCTGGGCGCTATCCATGGTTTCATGGCATCATCTCCTTTCCTCGGCGTATTTTCGGGAAAGTCTGATGATATTTTCCATGTTGTCGTTTTTGGATACCCTGTTCCTCTTGGTGTGATCGCATTTTTTGCAACGGAAGGTTATTACCAAACCCTTTTTTCCATTTTCCACACTTTTCGGCTCCATTATTCCGCCGCAAGTTGACTGTCTGTCGCCCGGGTTAATGTCCACGTGCTTGCTAAAAAGGCATTCGGGGCAATGATCGGTATACCCGTCGCCTTTAACAGTTGTCCCGCAATTTTCACACACAAAATCCTCGACGCATCTTGAAAAACGCTTCGTCATTTTGGACTCCCTTTTTATTTTGTTTTGTCAAAGGACATTCGTTTATCGGCTGTTGCTTTCGTTTATATCCTATATTTTAATACACGAAAAAAGCGTTTCTGTCAACCATCCGAGCCGGCATCTACTTCAGTGGAAAATTATCCGGTTCACAGCCGGTTTTTTATTCAATCTCCACAATCCTATACTCAACCTCTTTGTTCCCCACGGATATTTTAATCACCTCGCCTACTCGTCGGCCCATCAGCTTTTCTCCCAGTGGAGAATTTTGCGAAATAATTCCTTTTGACGGATTTGTTTCCGCCGAACCGAGAATCAGATATTTTTTCTTTTTTCCGCCGCTTTCAATCGTTACCGTATGCCCAAGTTGCACCTTATCAATTTGTTTTTGTTTCTTAATAATAATCGCCCGGCGCAACTGGGCTTCGTAATTAATAATTTTTTCATTGATATTCCGCAAGCGCCCCTTGGCCGCCTGATAACCGGCATTTTCCGAAAAATCTCCGCCTTGGGCGAGCAAAGCCACTTCCTCCATTAATTTTGGTCGGATATTTTTTTTCAATCCGGCCAATTTATTGGCAATGGCAATCGCCCGCGCTTCGGTGATGTGCGGGTCCTGAACCAAGTGAGTATATTTTCCCGGTTTCCGGTAAGGTATTTGCATGGCCTTATAATAACACAAGACGTTCATTTGTTCGAGTCGGCGTTTTTCGGATTAGTTGATTTTTTTCTCTCCAATCCATATAATACCTCTATCTTATTTTTAACCTTAAAAATATGGCAGGAAAGAGGATTTTGTGGACCGTGGTCATTATTTTAGCGGCCACGGCCATGATTATTTTAGCCGCTCGATTTTTAGGCGGTGATGAAGACACTTGGCTGTGCCAAGACGGAGTGTGGACAAAACACGGCAATCCGAGCGAACCAATGCCGACGACTGGTTGCGGCGTTACCGCTGAGCCGACAGACACCAGTACCAATACCGGTTTGGCTAACCCGGCTTCGGTAAATTGCGAACAAAAAGGCGGTAAGTTGGAAATGAAGACGGATGAAACCGGCGGACAATACGCCATGTGTGTTTTTCCCGACGGCAAGCAATGCGAGGAGTGGGCGATGTTCCGTGGTGAATGTCCGGTGGGCGGAGTACCGGCTTACACCACCTCTCTGACCAAACCGGCCGAAGGGGAATTAATCGTCGGTCCATATGTTGTTTCCGGCTCCATGCCCGGTAATTGGTATTTTGAAGCCACCGCGCGCGTGGAACTTTATGACGGTGACGGTAAACTTATCGCCAGTGCTCCGGCGCAGGCCAAAGGGGATTGGATGACTACCGGCTCGGTGCCGTTTGAAGCAAAACTTGAATTTAAAAATCCGGCCGCGCCAGTCGGCACGTTGGTGTTGAAAAACGACAATCCCTCCGGCTTAAAAGAAAATGATCGGTCGGAAACTTATCCGGTCGCTTTCGGTCAGAAAGTTACGGTATTTTTCAACAACAGTATAAAAGATAAGGGCGGAATTGAGTGTACCAATGTTTACGGCACGGAACGGGTGATCAAGAAAACTACCACCGTCGGCAAGGCGGCGCTGGAAGAATTGTTAAAAGGCCCGACCGAAGCGGAAAAAGCCGATGGTTTTGTGACCAACATCAATCCCGGAGTGACGGTAAAAAGTTTGACCATCAGCGATGGCATCGCCAAAGTTGATTTTGACAAGCAGATCCAATACCAGCTGGGCGGGTCCTGCCGTGTCACGGCTATTCGGGCTCAAATTACTCAAACCCTAAAACAATTTCCGACGGTAAAAGAAGTGGTGATTTCGGTTGAGGGCAATGTGGACGAGGCACTACAGCCTTAAAATTTTTTCGGTCAATTTAAAAAGAAGCGGTAATGTCACAACTTTACCGCTTCTGCGTTATTATGTTATGGAAACGCGTCAGACAGACAATCAAGACGGCCCTTTGATTTTGCTTAATTTGGCCAAAAACGGCGACCAAACGGCCTTCGGTCGTTTGTACGAATTGTATTTCACGCCCGTGTATCGCTACGTCTATTTACGCGTGCGAGAAAAAGATACGGCGCACGATTTGGCCCAGACGGTTTTCCTCAAAGTTTTTGAAGCGCGGGAACGGCTGGAAGACCGAGGCAAATCGCCTCTGACGTATTTTTTCACGGTGGCGCGCAATACGGTAATTGATTTTTGGCGGAAGAAAAAGGACTGGCTGATGGACGAAGAAAATGATAGCTTCGCCGCCATCCCGGACCATGCTCCGGGGCAAGAGGCGATAGCGGAGCAAAAAGAAATATCGGCCAAAATAAAAAAGGCGTTAAAAAATTTATCGGAGGAACAACAGGAAATCGTGATTTTAAAATTTTTTAACGGTTTATCCGCCCGAGAAATTTCCGCCATTGTCGGAAAAAGTGAAGAAGCAGTCAGACAAGCGCAATGCCGCGCTCTAAAAATACTCAAAGAATATTTACGCGAATATGGAGAATAATTCGGAGAAAATCTTGCTTGAGGCTTGGCGCCTCAAAGAAGAAGGCAAAACATGGCCGGAGATTTTGAATTTGTATCCGGAATCGGCGGAAGAAATAAAAGAGATTTTTTCCACGGCCGACATTTTAACGCGGGAAGCGGAAAAAATTAATCCCGAGCCGGTGGCTTTACGGGCGGTGGTAGAAAAAATATCCGCGGCGGAAATCGTCACAAATAAAAGTAGAGTTCGTAATATTAATCAAGAGGCAGTCAAAGGTCGGGCCTTACAAAATATTGCTTCATCCTTTCGCTATCTTATGAGTTTAACTTGGAAAACAATCGTGCCGGTCAGCTTGGTTATCGTGTTGGGCGCGGCCGTCGGAGTTTACCAGTTTGGTGTAAAACCGGCTCGCGACACGGCTAATCAAACGGACTACGAATTTGTTTCAGACGATATCAACGAAGCCCTTAATTCACTGGATCAGGACGCCGACGGTTTAGAAAGCGCGTTTGATGAAGATGCCGATATTACCGTCGTTGATTCTGACAGCCAAGCGCTTAATGCGTTTGATAATATAAATAACGTATATGAATTATAAAAAAATATTTATTTTAGCGCTGACCATCGCGATGGTCGGCTCCATGGTGGCTGGTCCGGCTTTAGCCGTGACTCGTCCGTCGGAAGACGCCGCTAAGTCCGGGACGGCGCTTAATTTTTGCGCTCGTTTGGATGACTTTTCCGCGGCGAGAGACGCGCAAGTGGCCGATAAAGAAAGCAAACTTGACGCTAAAGAGAACGCGCGCACCGTTGAATTGGGAAAGCGTCAAGCCGCTCGGGATCAAAAATTAGCCGATTGGCGCGCTAAGTGGGATGAGACCCGCGAATCAGTTTATCAAAAATTAACTACTCACGCGACTACGGACGAACAAAAGCAGGCGGTGGCTAATTTTAAAACCGCGATGGAACAGGCGGCCGACGCTCGGAAAACCGCCGTTGATTCAGCCGTCGCCGTTTATCGCGCCGGTCTGGATAAATTAATCAGTGACCGGAAAGCGGTTTTAGACGCGGCGCTGGCGGCCTACAAAACAGAATTACAGTCAGCCGAAGCTAAGGCCAAGACCGATTGCGCCGCCAATGTGGCCCCGGCTACCGTAAAGGAAGCCCTGAAAACAGCGGTTCAAGCGGCTCGCGATAAATTTATCGCCGCACGCCAAGCCGCGCCTAAAGTGGGAGAGTCGGTTAAGAGCTTGAACGACGCGCGCAAAGTAGCGTTTGACAAAGCTAAGACCGATTTTAAAGTGGCCATCGAGGCGGCTAAAACCACGCTGAAAGCAGCCTTCCCGGTTAAAGAGAAAAAAGCCAAAACAGGAAATGAGAATAAACAGTAAAATAAATCAAAAATCCCTCGTCCGCCAGCTGGCGGACGGGGGATTTTTCTTTTTTTTCCGTCTGCGGTATAATATAAGGGTTAAAATAACTTCTTGACCATGACTTCGCCCAGTCCCGAAAGAATCATCTTGCCCTTAGAGCCGCAGGAGGACTTAAGCGCCGACCTGGCTTTTTTATCATCGCTTAAAGAAGCGGCGGCTATGGAGAACAACAATGAAGGCCAGTTGTCGGTGGATGTAGCGGAAACCGAATCGGAATTGATTGTGGTCGCGACCATGGCTGGCACGCCGAAAGAAAACATTGAGCTTCATTTACGCAATGATTTGCTGACCATCCGCGGCGAACGTTGCAGTCCGGTGCCCGGCGGCAGCCATCATCATTTTGACGAGTGCTATTGGGGCAGATTTTCTCGCAGTATTGTTTTGCCGGTGGATGTGCATTTCTCATCGGCGAAAGCGGAATACAAGAACGGTTTGTTGGTAGTGCGTTTCTCTAAAACTCGGTCGGACCAAAATATCCCGATATTTGTAGTGGAAGAATAACTATGGCGAAAGATTTAAAAGAGAAGGTGGCGCTGGTGGCGGAGACGGTGGTGCCCAAAACCAGTCGCCGGAAAATTATTATTATTGTTTTGGCGGCGATTGTCGGCGCGGCGCTGTTAGGCGCGGTCGCCGTTTTTTCTTACGTGAATAAATATGAAGGGTTGGTTTATCCCGGAGTATATTTGGGCGGTTATCATTTGGGCGGGATGAGCGGGGATGAAGTAATGAAATTCGCGGAAGGATTAAATAGCCGTTTATTAAAAGAGGGTGTTATTTATATTTTCAACAATGAAGGCGGAGAGCAAAAAATAAAAGTCCCGACTGTAATTGTCAGTAGCGACGCCGCCAGAGAGCTGGTGGAATTTAACACGGAAGATTTTAAAAATACTGTTTTGAATTTAGGCCGGCGACAACCGGGATTCCCGGCGTATATTGAGCCGATTTTGTTGCGTGCCAAACGGTCACGCGTCGTTTTACCGATGACTGTTGACGAAAAAAGTTTCATCGAGGCGTTGTCCGCCGCATTGACCGGATTTGAACGGCAACCGAAAAACGCCGGCATAAAAATTATTTCCACCGCGCCGGTAAAATATGAAGTAACGGCGGCGCAAATCGGTTTGATTTTTGACAAGAATAAAATAATGACCGAGACGAAAAAACGCCTTTCCGTTTTTAATTTAGAACCGATTGTCGTCAAGCAAGAACTGGTAATGCCCACGATTGAATCGGCGTTGCTAAACAACTTGGAAGAAAAAATCGGGCGAGTGCTTGATTACGGCAGTATCACTTTCGCTTATCGCGACCCGTTGTTCGGCAATGATCGCCAGGCTATTTTAAGTCGAGGAGAAATAGCCGATTTGTTGGCGCCGGTTTTAGATGATAACGGTGGCGTTATCATCGCGCCAGATGTAGAAAAAATGGAAAAATATTTTGATGATTTACGCTATGCCGTGGATCAGCCGGCTGAGGAGTCGAAGTTTGTCATGGCTGACGGCAAAGTTCAAGAGTTCCGAGGCGGTAAAACGGGGCAGGCCCTGGATGCCGCGGGAAGTTACGCCGCGCTGTTGGATATTTTTAAATTGCGCAACGCCGGGGCGGCTGATGTTACTTCCACTGTACCGTTGTTGGTGAAAATAACCGAGCCGACCGTTAAATTATCCGAGGTAAATGATTTCGGTATTACGGCAGTGATCGGCATCGGCGTTTCCACTTTTCGCGACAGCCATACTAACCGCATTAAAAATATCGCTCATGCCGTGGCTCGATTGAACGGCACCATTATCGCGCCGGGCGAAGAGTTTTCCTCCGTGCATTATGCCGGACCTTTTACCGCTGAAAACGGCTATTTGCCGGAAGAGGTGATCAAAGGCACACAGATTAAAAAAGAAATCGGCGGGGGCATGTGTCAAATCGGCACGACGCTTTTCCGCATGGCGATGAATTCAGGCATGCCGATTACCGAGCGCACCAATCATTCATTGGTGGTCGGTTATTACGCCGATCCGGTCAATGGCAACCCGGGCACTGACGCCACTCTGTATGAACCGATTCTGGATTTGAAATTTTTAAATGATACTGGCAGTTATTTATTGTTGCAAACGGAAATTGATTATAAAAAACAGCAATTGGTTTTTACTCTTTGGGGCAAGCCGGATGGTCGGCGCGGATATTATACCCATCCCTTGGTGAGCAAATGGATACCGGCCGGCGCGCCACAAAATATTCCCGTGAATACGCTGGCACCGGGCGAGAAAAAATGCCAAAACGCTTTCAAGGGCGCGGTGGCCAGTTTTGTTTATACCCGTTTTACTTCCACTACGGAAAAAATTGATCGCACGTTTACCAGCTATTATCGCCCCTTGCCACAAATTTGCATGGTGGGGGTGGACCCGGCGCAATGCCCGGATTTAAGCAAATGCGATTTGTCGGCCCCGGCGCCTTCCACTACGCCACCGGCCGCGCCCTAGCAAATAAAAACAAAACCCCTCCGGCTTGCGCCGGAGGGTGTTGTTTTTGCAGGGGGTAAAAGCCCCCCTTGGTTTTTCCGTATTCAAGAAGATGTATTAGGGGCGGAGACAAGCCGTGGCCTGTACATGCCGCTAACACATCCCCATGCTTGTGAATACGGGAAAGCGCCGGCTTGAAACAAACCAAAGCTTTTCCGAATTCCACGGGGATAAATGGGTTTTTAAATAACAGATAACTATATCATACTTTGGGGGTTTTGTCAAGGGGTGAGGGTCAAAATACTAAAAAACCCGCTGTTTAGGCGGGTTTTTTAGTATTTTGATCTATTCAATTACTTTATCCACCAGTCCGTATTTTTTTGCTTCCACCGCGCCCATGAAATTATCGCGATCAGTGTCTTTTTCCACCACGACCAGCGGCTGGCCGGTGTGTTTGGCTAAGATTTTGTTCAGACGATCTTTCATTTTTAAGATGCGTTCGGCATGAATTTTGATATCACTGGCTTGGCCTTCCATCCCGCCCATTACTTGGTGAATCATAATTTCCGAATTGGGCAGAGCCAGACGTTTGCCCTTGGCGCCGGCTGCGAGAATTACTGCCGCCATGGAAGCGGCCATGCCTACGCAGATGGTGGAAACATCGGATTTTACATATTGCATAGTGTCGTAAATAGCCATGCCCGAAGTGACCGAACCACCCGGAGAATTGACGTAAAGCTTTATATCTTTGTCGGAATTTTGGTTGTCCAAAAATAACATTTGGGCGATGACCGTGTTGGCCGTGGCGTCGTCAATCGGCCCGCTCAAAAAGACGATTCGGTCCTGCAGCAAGCGGGAATAAATATCGTAAGAGCGTTCGCCGTAATTGGTTTTTTCCACGACGATGGGAATAAGATGTTGGGCGGATGGGTTTTGTTTTTGCGTATTCATATTTTTATTATTTGTTATCATTTTAGCATTTTATTTAGGCAAAGTCAAAATTCTATCTAACACTTCTTCCACCGTTCCTTCCGCCGTAAATCCGGCCGCTTTTTTGTGCCCGCCGCCGCCCAGCTGTTTGGCCAGCGCCGCCACGTCGGTATCGTCCAAGGTGGTGCGGAAACTGCCTTTGATTTTTCCGTCGGCGGTTTCTTTTAACACCAAGGCCATTTTTACGCCATCAAGATTATTCATAAAATCGGACAAACCGTCGCCGCCGCTTTCGTTCATGCCGAGCGGTTCATAATCCGAGCGTTTGAGATAAGTATAGACCAAGCCGGTGGCTTCATCTTTGGCCAAACGGGATAAGGCCGCGCCCCAGAGTTTTAGCAAATCAAACGATTTGTCTTTTTGCGTGTGGAAATTAATCAAATTAAAATTGGCGCCGAGACGAACCAATTCGCCGGCGATAATCAAGGCCGAAGGGGTGGTGCCGGCATTGGTAAAGTTGCCGGTGTCGGTGATCAGACCGGCCAACAGGTTGGTGGCCATATGCCGAGAGATGGGCAAGTGGTTATATTCAAAAAATAAATAAAGCACTTCGGCGGTGGCGCTGGCTTTGGGCATCACCATATTATAGTGGCCGTAGTTTTCATTGGTGGCGTGATGGTCGATATTGATAATGGTGGCCGGATGATTTTTTACCTGTTCGGCCACGCCGGCATAGCGCGGGTCGCCGCAATCCAAAAATAAAATAGTATCCAAATGGCGGTCGCTGAAAATCGCCGGGTCATTGGTGATGGCCGGAATATTGGGTAAAAATTTAATTCGCGCGCTGATCGGGGTGAGGCAGAAAATAGTGGTGTCACGGCCGTGGCTGGCCAGATACTCCGCCATAGTGGCCGCCGAACCCAAAGCATCCTCATCCGGATTGGGGTGGGGGACAATAACGACTTTTTGTGCCGTCTTCAGATGTTCATGAATTTTTTGGGCAGTGGTACGCATAACGAGCCATTATATTCTTTTTGTTTGATGATGTCAAGGGTGGCCGTCGGACGTTCGCTTGACCCGTTCAAGTTTCGTGCTACAATAGGCCTGGCACATTTTGCGAATGCGTTCACAACAAGGAGGCGAGAAATGGCTAGAAAATACGAACCCTTGACCAGCGACATCCCGGAAATCGAGATTTGCCACCGGCTGAAAGAACAGTTGATGGTTGAGCCCGAGAAGGCCTATGAGCTTCTTTGCAGTCGGGTCAACAAGGCTCTCGATGATTCGCGCTCCGGCGATGCGAAGGCCCATATTCAAACGATGCTCTACTTCATAAAGGAAATCAGCGGCTGGTGTCTCACGTCTGGCTACGACCTCTATCATACCTTTATGTTCTCCGCGATCCTCGAACGTCTGCCCGCGCTTCACAAGGAAGCCGGCTCTCCGCCCTGCGATCACCCCTACACCTACGGCCAGTTCAGAACATGCGCGGTCTGCAACAAAGATGGGGAGCAGTGCCCCCACTGAAGCCCATCCACCTACCCTGCTCCTTTCTTCGTTTCCCCTCCCGTCCTTTCCCGCCGGTACTCTCCGGCGGTCTTTGTTTTTTAAGTATTGTCGGGCAGAGCCGGAATGTGATAAAATACGTCCATTGCTATGTATTTAAAACGACTGGAAATTCAGGGTTTCAAATCGTTCGCCCCAAAAACGGTTATGGATTTTTTACCGCCTCAAGACGGTCGTTTTAGCGTTACCGCCATTGTCGGGCCGAACGGCTCGGGTAAATCCAATATTGCCGACGCCATTCGTTGGGTAATGGGCGAACAGAGTATGAAAGCGGTGCGCGGTAAAAAAAGCGAAGACGTGATTTTCAGCGGGTCGGAAACCAAAGGCCAGCTTGGCATGGCCGAGGTGACCATGGTGCTGGACAACCAAGACAGCAAAGTTTTACAGGACTATCCCGAGATTATTATCACTCGCCGTTTGTATCGTTCCGGTGAAAGCGAATACATTATAAATAATAATCCGGTGCGTTTGTTTGATATTCATATTATTTTGGCGCAGGCGCAATTCGCGGAAAATTCTTACGGTATCGTCGGCCAGGGCATGATTGACCGGATGCTTTTGTTAAGCCCGTCTGAGCGCAAAGATTTTCTGGATGAAGCGGCCGGCATCAAAGAATTTAAAATTAAACGCCACCAGGCCGAACTAAAATTAGCCCGCACCAAAGACAACATGGAGCAGGCAGAACGTTTGATGCAGGAAGTGGAACCGCGCCTGAAAATGTTACAGCGCCAGGTGCGCAAATTGGAAAAAAGACAGATGGTGGAATTGGAATTGCGCGAAGCGCAGGAAAAATATTATTCCTCAATTTATAATCGGAATAAAAAAGATATTGATGAAACACAGGCGGCGCTGGCCGGTATCGAAAATCGGCACGCGTCGGCGCTGACCGCTTTAGAAGCCATCCAGCATGAATTGGCGGAGCTGGCGCGTTCGGCCACTCGACAGGAAGTGTTCTTGGATTTGCAAAGCAAATATCAGGAAGCTCAGCGGGCCAAAAATGAAATTGAACGCCGGCAGGCGATTCTGGACGGGCAAATGCACGCCGAATATAGCCAACAGGGCGCGCAAAATATTACTTGGCTGACCGGTAAGATAAATGAACTTAAATTCAGCCAGGAAAAAATCACGTCGGAGCTGGCTGGCGCCGAAGAAGCGGTGAAAAAAATGAATGAGGAAATTTGGCGGCAAAAGAAAAAAGTTGACGACCGCACGGCGGAAAAAACCGAGCGGATGGTGAAAATTTCCCGTTTGCAGAGCCAGATGATTGAGGGACAATCGGAGCAAAGTTTTTTGCAATTTTCCGGATTGACGGCCGTGCGGGCGGTGTTGGAGGCGCGTTCCACTTTGGGAAAAATTCATGGCATTGTCGCCGAGCTGGGCGAAACCGACGAACGTTATCGGTTGGCCTTGGACGTGGCTGCCGGGTCGCACCTTTCTTCGGTGGTGGTGGAATCGGATGAAGTGGCGCGAGTGGGCATCAATTATTTGCGGGAAAAACGCTTGGGCATCGCCACGTTTTTGCCGATTAATAAAATTACTGAACGGCCGGAGGATACAAATATTGAAGAGCTGTTATCAGACCCAGATGTGCTTGGTCGGGCGACTGATTTGATTCATTTTGACGCTAAATTCAAAAATATTTTCTCTTTTATCCTGGGCAATACCCTGGTGGTGAAAGATTTAAAATCAGCCCAGCGCATTGGTATCGGCCGGGCGCGAATGGTGACGCTCGACGGCGATTTGGTGGACAGACGCGGAGTGATGAAGGGTGGTTGGCGCGAACGCCGGCACCAGAGTTTGAGTTTTTCCACCAAGGTGTTTATGGGCGCGGAAGATCGGCTGAAAGAAAGTCAGCGCGAATTGACGCTGGAACAGCAGAATTTATTGGAGACCGAACGGATGCTGGAAGAGGCCAAGCGCGAACTGCAAAAGTTGGAAGTGGAGATACAGTCCAATGAGGCTAAAACAAATTTGTTGAAAAACGAAAGCCAGAATTTGGATAAAGCCAAAGCCGGCCTGGAACGCGAACTGGCTCTGTTGCAAATGACGCCGGAACAATACGGCGAAAAATTAAAGGAGCTGTCCGGCGAAAAAGAACGGCTCAATGCCGACATGGTCAAACAGGAAAAAATTGTTAATGAATTGGCGCTGAAAATTCAATCTTTTAATCAAGAAGAAGAAACTAAAAAACAACGGGTGTTTTCTTTGCAGGAGGCCATGCAGACCAAACAATTGGAAATGAACGCCGTTGGCGCCGAGCGCAATGATTTGCGCGTGCAGATGGCTCGGTTGGAAACCAAGCAGGAATCGCTGGCCGAAGAAGTGAGAAATGACATGAATACTTCGCTCGATTCTATCGTCGGTAGACGACAAGAAATGGCGTCGGCCGAAGAATTGGAATTGCTGGCCGCGAATATACAAAAATTAAAATACCAATTGAATTTAATCGGCGGAATTGACGAAGAAGTGATCAAAGAATTTGAAACCACCAAAGAACGGTTTGATTTTCTGTTCAGCCAACTCAATGATTTACGCCAAGCCACCGATGATTTGACCAAAATGATTATTGAGCTTGACGAGCTGATGAAAACAAAACGGTCGACCGCTTTCCGTAATATCCGCAAAGAATTTAATCGCTTCTTTAAAATTTTGTTTGAGGGCGGCAGCGCTGATTTGATGGAAGTATATGAAGAAGAGGCGCTGGAGGAGGAAGCGTTGGCAGGGATGACGGGCGAGACGCCGGCGGAGGAAAGTGAGCCCGCCTCCGCTCCAAAGGAGCTTCGGCTCGCTACGCCGGAGCGTCAGCGAGGCGAGCGTGGCAAAGGTGAGAAAATTTTGGCCGGCATTGAAGTCACCGCCAACCCGCCGGGCAAGAAAATAAAAAGCCTGAATTCGTTGTCGGGCGGGGAACGCACTTTGACTTCCATCGCCTTGATTTGCGCGGTGTTAAATTACAATCCGTCGCCGTTTGTGGTGCTGGACGAAGTGGAAGCGGCGTTGGATGAAGCTAACACTATGCGCTTTACCAAAATTATTTCCGAACTGGCGCGCCACGCCCAGTTTATTCTGATCACTCACAACCGCGTCACTATGCATGCGGTGGACGCGCTTTACGGCGTGGCCATGGCGGCCGACGGCGTCTCCAAACTTTTGAGCGTGAAAATGACTGATGAGCCATAGGCGAATCAGTCATCCTGAGCGTAGCGAAGGATCCCTCCGGCATTGTCGCTCGTCTTATCGGATATTTGTTGCTGACACGGGTCTCCTCATCTGCGGACTCGTCGCCCTAACGCTCGTCACGACTATGACGTCGTGACTCCGCGGTTGTCCTCAACAAAAATCCGATGCGCCTCGCTATCCTAAATTTTATTTATGCCAAAACCAACTCTCAAAGGCCCGCGGATAACTTTGCGTCAGCCCAAATTATCAGACGCTGCTCTTTGCGTCCGTTGGTTTAATGATCCTAAGGTCACTATTTATTTAGGACGCCAACAAAAGCTTGCGATGAAAGATGAAATAGAGTATTTAAAAAAAATGATCCGGGACAAAGACAATTATAATTATTCGGTTATCAATGAGAACGGCAAACACATCGGCATGGCGGGTTTTCATCTTAAACGTAAAGACAAACGGGCGACATATGGCATTACCATTGGCGAAAAAAAAGAATGGGGGAAGGGATACGGCCAAGAGATTACTGAAATTATTATTGATTTCGTTTTTAGAAAACTTAAGGTTAACCGGCTGGATTTGAAAGTTTTCGAGCCCAATAAGCGCGCTGTCCACATTTACGAAAAGATGGGTTTTAAAATAGAGGGTCATCGCCGCGCGATATCTTATAATCTGGTTACAAAGAGATTTGACGATGATTATATTATGAGTATTTTGCGTGAAGATTGGCTGAAGCGAAAAGGCCGTCGAATATTGACAAAAAAACGCGTTTAATATATAGTAATCACGCTCTCTGGGCCCGGAACTCACTATTCCAGGGCTGGAATCTATCGTTTATATATTATTATTTATGTTGATCATCCGTTTACAGCGCGTGGGCAAGAGGAAATTTCCCACCTACCGCCTGATTGTTTCGGAAAAAAACAAAGACACCCAGGGCACTTATTTGGAAGCGCTCGGTACTTATAATCCGCACGCCAAAGAGAATCAGTTATTGGCGAAAATTGAGCGGGTTAAATATTGGTTGAGTCAAGGCGCGCAAATGTCGGCCACCATAAACAATTTGCTTGTTGCCAATAAGATTGTGGAAGGCAAAAAAGAAAAATCCGTTTTTTTGTCCAAAAAGCGCAAGACAAAATTAGAAGAAAAAAATAAGGCAAAAGTGGAAGCCGACGCCAAGGCCAAAGTCGATGCGGCCGCGAAAGCGGAAGCTGAAGTGGCGGCCAAAGTACAAGCAGAAGCTGACGCTAAAGCTACTGCCGAAGCCAAAGCCAGTCCGCCAGTTGGCGGAGAAGCCGCTAAAGCGGTAGAACCGGCTCCGGCGGAAGTCGCTCCGGTGAGCGAAGCGCCGGTGGAAGTCAAAACCGAAGAACCAGCTCCGACTGAAACTCCGGCGGCGTAAATCCCGACGTAAAAAGTCGGGGCAAGCTTGACTCGGCGATAACAGTATTGATATAATCAAAAAAGAATGTCAGCGATTTACGCGGGTTGTCCGCATGTCGAAAATCGCTCGCGTTCATTAACAATTAAGTTATTCTCTATGAATAGCGATCAGCAATTCCTGGAAACCGTCGTTAAAGCGATTGTTAACAATCCGAACGATGTGAAAGTAGAGCGCGTGATTGACGAGCGGGGAGTTCTCCTCACTTTGGATGTCAATCCGAGCGATATGGGCTATGTGATCGGCCGTAGCGGACAAACCGCTCGCGCCGTCAGAACTTTGCTCAAAATTGTCGGAGCGAAGAACAATGCTCGCGTTAATCTGAAAATTAACGAACCGGTTGGCGGTCGTGGTCCGAGGGTGGCTCGAACCGATGAGCAACCGCAGCAAGCGATTGATACCAGCGCGGTAGACAATCTGGATATCTAAGCAATAAAAATTAAGACACCTCAAGCATTTTTGGGGTGTTTTATTTTCCCTAACGTGATATTATAGAAGTAATATGAAATTTGATATTCTGACAATTTTTCCGGATGTGATTTATGGTTATGCCGGAGAGAGCATCTTGAAGCGGGCGCAGAAAGCCGGCTTGATTAAAATTTCGGCGCATAATTTTCGCGATTATACCAAAGACAAACAACGACATGTTGACGATCGGCCGTTCGGCGGCGGAGCGGGAATGGTGCTTCAAGTCCAGCCAATCTACGATTGCCTGCGGGCAATCGTAAGTTCACGGTTCACAGGCCATAGTTCACAGGTAACGAACCGTAAAGCAAAAAAAAGTAATAAAAAATCAAAAACTGTGAACAGTGAACTGAGAACTGAGAACTACAAGATTATCATTTTAGATCCCGCCGGCAAAAAATTCGACCAGCGGATGGCGGAAAAATTTTCTCAGCTCGATCGGCTGGTTTTGATCTGCGGCCGGTACGAAGGATTTGACGAGCGGATATATAAATTGGCGGATGAAAAAATTTCAGTGGGGGATTATGTTTTGTCCGGCGGGGAGTTGCCGGCGCTTGTTATTACCGAAGCAGTCGCCAGGCTTATCCCCGGAGTACTAGGGAATGAAGATTCGTTGTTGTGTGAAACGCACAACAAAGTTCACAGTTCACAGTGCACAGTTCACGGACCGCGAACTGTGAACAGTGAACTGAGAACTGTCGAGTCGCCGCAATATACGCGTCCGGAAGATTTTATGGGCCAAAAAGTACCCAAAGTTTTACTGTCTGGAAATCACAAAAAAATTGCTGAATGGCGTAAAAAACACAGTAAATAAGCCAAAAAACAACCGTTAAAAATTTGGCCACTTATCCACAGGCTGTGATTATCCGCTAGCTCTTGACAAAAAACGCCCTTTAGAGTATCTTTAACACACTAAAAACTTATTGTTTACGGCCTTCACCTTATAAACCAACAAAATTTTTTCTAAGTCCCTCCGGATACTGGAAAGAGAAAAGAGCAAGTCAGCGTTGGCTTTCTCTTTTTTCTTTCCGCGTTAGCGGTCCGCCTTGGGCGGACCCGCATCGGAAAGAAGTACTTTGACAATACAAATGTGACAAAAACCACATATCTCGTTAAGAGATATAAACCTAGTAGCAAGCTTTGCGGTTTGCTACAGGAGAAATCGCCTATTCCAAATAACACAACAAGTAAATTCGATCTCTTCTTCGGAAGAGAAAATATAAATCAAATTCTTATTTAAGAGTTTGATCCTAGCTCAGGATGAACGCTGGCGGCGTGTCTAAGGCATGCAAGTCGCGGGATCGGTTCCTATCACTTTTTTTCTGAAAATTTTTCGGAGCAAGAGT
>JAQTYG010000013.1 GCA_028688375.1 Patescibacteria group bacterium
AACCGTTGTCCTCCCCTTACCAAGGGGAGGCGCGGAGGGGTTGCCGTTGCGCATTGTTTTTTAATTCCTGCCTTATGTTAAGGCCAAAAACAGCGTTTTCGCTATTTCCAGCACTTTTCAAAGAACCGGCCTATTTTTATGTATATTTTAAGCCCTTTTTAGGGGATTAACAAGCCAGTATAGCACATTTTGACGGTTTTGTCAAGAGGATGTATACTATAGTAAGCTTGATAAAATTTCATGTTTTTTAATAATATGTCCAACGGAGAAACGACAATCAATGATGTCCTCGAGGCGATAAATGATTTTGCTGAAAAAACCGAAGATCGCTTTAATAAGATGGACGATCGCTTCAATAAGATGGACGGTCGCTTTAATAAAGTGGATGACCGTTTTATTCTCCTTGAACAAAAAGTAGATCAAAATCATTTGGAACTTTTGGGTTACATCCGCATGATAGAAACCGAGCTTAAGGACATCAAAGAACGTTTAACTCGTTTGGAAAAAAGAACCATTGAAGATGCCGACGCGGCGGCCAAGGATGTTTTGGAATTACGCCACAGAGTGGAGGTGCTGGAAGAAAAAGTTCGCCAGCTTCAACCGGCGTAAAAATTAGCCAAATCAAATAACAAAAAACCCTCGGCTCAAGGCTAAGGGTTTTTTGTTTCACTCTAAAATCATTTTTCAATCGTTTTAAGGTGAATCCCACGAGGCAGGTATGCCAAAGTGGGGAAAGGGCAGGACGCTACTGGTTGTAGCGTTGAAAGAACTATTTTGCGGATTTGCAGGTATTTTTTAGGAGCCTAATCGCTGAAGAAATGGTATGTTGATAACGCCGGTGAGGGTGTGAAACTAGAGGATCGATTTTACGGGGCGTGGTCCTGAACCGGGGTTGTCACCATCCGGGCCGGTGCCTCCTTCGTCTGGGGACTGTTTGAACCGGTATGCTGCGCGATATTCGCCTATAAAAGGTGCATCTATATTCCCTCCCCCACGTATCACGCGCTCATTGTAAGAACCTCCCGTATCTGGACCAATCGGATCGGTCGCATTTCCGTTGTAACCGTCGTACCAATCCCACGTCCATTCCCACACGTTCCCAAGCATATCGTAGAGTCCCCATGGATTTGCTTGTTTTTTTCCTACGGGATGTGTTGTGTTTTTCCAATTCCCGCAGTACCACGCAGCCGCGTCTAGGTTTGCGTCCATATCGCATGAGAATGGGTCTGCGAGCACATCTCCCGTATAGAATGCCGTCGTTGTTCCGGCCCGCGCTGCGTACTCCCATTCCGCCTCGGTTGGTAACCGATATCCCTCGCAGTCCAGGCCTTCCGGCCATTCGGGCACTTTGGTCCCAGCCGCGTCATCAATATCGTAAGGCGTACCATCATCTGGGTCCTCGTAACATGGTGCAAGCCCCTTTTCTACGGAAAGCGCATTGCAGTAAGCCGCCGACATGTACCAATCAATACTATCCATCGGGCAGGTTCCGCCGCAGGAACTGAAGTACGATGGGTTGCTCCCCATCAGCGCAGTCCACTCATCCTGAGTTACCTCGGTCTGCTTTATTAGGAACGACCGTGTCAGCGTCACTTGATGTTGTGTCTCATCATCTTCGGAGCCAGGTTCGTCTGGCGGGCTCCCCATGTCGAAGCTTCCAGCTGGAATCGTGCACCAGCCGTCTACACAGCCACCCTGCGTGCCAGTGTCCGTGTCGTTGGTATTGGTGTCGCTGTTGTCATCCGCACCGCCGATGTCACAACCCATCAGGCTGTTGGCGATGGCGAGAGCCACTGTCATGGCGAAAATCACGACCATTCTCTTGGCGCCCATCTTTTCCATTTTTTACCTCTTTCTCTTTCTTTCACCCCGCTCAGCGAGGTTGTTGCCCACGGCCTAAGCCGGGGTTTTGTTGTGTTGTTTTATCTCTCGGACTCTCCCTTAATCCCTCTCTTCGTAAGAGAGGGAGACTTACGCCCCCTCCTCTTATCAAGAGGAGGGCTGGGGTGGAGTCATCCTTCCTGCCTTATGTTAAGGCCAAAAACCCGTAGTTTGTCATAGGTTTCCAGCACTTTTCAAAGAACCGCTTTAATTTATTTTATATTTTAAGCCCTTTTTAGGGGATTAACAAAGTAAATTATCACATTTTGACGGTTTTGTCAAGAGAATGTATACTGTATAGTACAGCACTATCTCGTAATTATTATGTTTATGATCAAACCAAATCAGCTCAAAAGAGGCGACGTGATAGGCCTTGTCAGCCCCTCTTCACCTCTAGCCGGCCTCGCACCTCATCGAGTTGAACAGGGCATCAAATATTTTGAAGATGTTGGCTTTAGGGTGAAGATAGCAGGGAATGCCCTGAAAGTTACCGGGTATACAGCAGGCTCAATTGAAGAGCGTGTGAGCGATATACATGAAATGTTTGCAGATGAAAACGTGAAGGCTATTATTTCGATGATCGGCGGTTTCCACTCAAATCAAATTATCGGGAAATTGGATTATAAAATGATCGCGAAAAATCCAAAAATATTTATTGGTTTTTCTGATATTACAGTGCTTCACTTCGCTCTATACACCCAAGCATCATTAGTCACGTTTTACGGGCCGGCCCTCATGACCCAATTTGGAGAAAAGTTTGGTGTCGAAGAATATACGAAAAAATATTTTGAGAAAGCCCTGATGAGCACGGAGCCCATTGGCCTAGTCGAACCCTCGAAGAATTGGACCGACGAGTTTTTAAATTGGTTCGGGAAAAAAGACATTGAACGTCCCCGGCAGATGAAAGTTAACGGCGGATACATTTGGCTTAAAGAAGGGTCGGCTGAGGGCGAGCTACTCGGTGGGTGCATTACTTCCATGATGCATTTAAGAGGAACTAAGTATTGGCCAAATTTAATAAATAAATTATTTTTTTGGGAAATTCCAGAAAGTTCAGCTGATGTTTCGAAAGGGGAGCCCCTTTCGCGTGTTGATGCGTATCTTACAGATCTTGCGCTGTCGGGTGTGTTTTCTGATATCTGCGGTATGATTGTTGGAAGGCCGAAAGGATATTCAGACGAAGAAATAGAAAAATTAAAGCAATTAATTATTGAGCGAACGGCCGGCTATAGCTTTCCAATACTTTTTAATATCGATATCGGGCACACCGATCCAATTATGACTTTGCCGATTGGCATACGTGCACGAATAGATTCGGCAAGAAATGGATTTGGGGTTTTGGAATCGGCTGTAGTATAAAAATAATAAAGAAGAAGGACGGCCTATGGGCCGTCCTTTTTGAAAGTGCGGGCGGTCTTTACGGTGTGAGCCGGTTGGGACCGCGATAGAGGTAGGTGACTTCCCGAACATTTTTTATGCCTAGCAGGATCATCAGCATTCGGGTCAAGCCGAAACCGTAGCCGCCGTGGGGTGGCATGCCGTAGCGGAAAAAGTCCAGATAGAATTTGATGTAATCCGGCGACAATCCCTTTTCTTTTGCCTGTTTAATCAGGGTGTCGTAGCGGTGTTCGCGCTGAGCGCCAGTCGTCACCTCGAGTCCTTTCCATAAAAGGTCGAAGCTTTTGGTGACTTCGGGCTTATCGTTGTGGCGCATGTGGTAGAAAGGACGGACAGAGGTCGGGTAGTCGGTGATGAAGACGAACTCGTGGTTGAATGTTTTCATCACATAATCGGATAGCAGGCGTTCGCCGTCTGGATCGAGGTCTCCCTTGTATTCCGGAGGTACAGTGTGGCCGAGTTCGGCCAAGATGCTCCTAGCCTGTTCCATGGGTATACGCGGGAAGGGAAGACTTGGAATCGTGATGTCGGATTTGAAGACTTCATTGATTTCCTCGCCACGATCTTCCGACACGCGCCGAATGGTGTGTTCTAGCCATTGCTCTTCAAGCGACATGACGTCTTCGTGTGAGTCAATCCACGAAATTTCCACGTCGATGCTGGTGAATTCGGTGTCGTGTCGAGATGTAAAGGACGGGTTGGCCCGGAAGACGGGTCCGATTTCGAAGACTTTGTCGAATCCGGCTGCCATCGCCATCTGCTTGTAGAATTGTGGCGATTGAGCGAGATAGGCTTTGCCCTCGAAGTACTTCACTTCGAATAACTCGGCTCCCGATTCACTGGCGCTCCCCATGAGTTTCGGCGAATGGATCTCGACGAAGTTCCTCTCCGCCCAAAATTCACGCATCGCCTGCTCGATTTTCGTTTGGACCTGGAACACCAACAGGTTTTCCGGCCGGCGAAGGTCGAGAAACCGCCAGTCAAGACGGTCGGGCGCTTGTGAGTTGGGTTGGAGTGGCAGGGGTTTTTCCGCCATCGCGATCACTTCGATATGCTCCGGGACGATCTCCACTCCGCCCAACTTGACTTGTGGATTGGCGTTCATCATCCCAGTGACGGAAATCGTAGATTCGGGGCTGAGGTTCGAAACAATCCCAGCGATGTGCTTGAAGTACGCGTCGTTTTCGGGCATGTTCGTGATTTGCACGATGCCCGTATGATCGCGAAGCACCAAGAACTGGATGTTTTTTAAACTCCTAACCCGAGCCACCCAGCCGCAAACGGTAACCCGCTGCCCTAGGTGGTTTTTCAGATCTGTAATGAGGACGCGCATTTTACCTCCTTATTTTTTTGTTGAGTGATGTTGTAGAAAAAGGTTCGGCTTCTTACGGACCGATGCGTCTGCGAACGACACGGGGGAAGGGAATGGCATCACGGACGTGAGGGATGTTGAGGAGCCATCGGATCAGCCGTTCGACACCCATGCCAAAAGCAATGTGGGGGACACAGCCGGCGTGGTGTACGTCCTTGACGAACTGATAGCGGCTTTCTTCGGATTTGCCTTTCTCTTTGAGGCGTTCGTCCAGCATATCTGGATCGAAGATTTTTTCTGCCACACCGAGCAATTCCCCGTAACCATTGCTGGCAATTAGATCAGCAACCATGGTGATACGCTGGTCGCTCGGGTCGATTGAATAAGGGAACGGTTCAACGGAGCGCGGGATGCCGACAATCCAGAACGGGCTGTCGAACATTTTTGACAATTTTTCTTCTTCGGCGGAACTGAGGCTCTGGCCGAACTGCGCGTCACTGAACCCGTTCTTGCTGAGGTGCCGGATGGCGTCCTCGTAGGTGATACGGGGGTAGGGAACTTTTAATCCGTCGGTACACAGCTCCGTGTTGATTGTCGAGAGAATATCCTTTCCGCGTTTTTGGCATTCATCCGTGGTGTAGATGATAATGTCTTCCACTAGCTTGATAATATCCTCTCGGTCACCCCAGGCCAGTTCTGCCTTAATATGCCAATATTCCATGAGGTGTCGTTTACTGCGCGATTCCTCGCCACGGAAGCTCGGTCCCATGTTGTAGATACGCTCAAAGGCATGAACTGCAGCTTCAAGGTAGAAGCCGGCACACTGGGTCAGATAGACAGAGTCACCGTGGACTTCAACCGGAATGGCAGTGCTTCCGTCATAGAGCGGCGTCGGAGTAAGGATTGGAGCGTCGAATTCGAGGAACTTATTCGCTGCGAACCATTCTCGGACGATACCCATGACGAGGCTGCGGAACCGGAGGATAGCCATGATTTTTTTGTTCCGGAGGTAGAGGTGCCGATAGCTCAAAAGCTGGTTGGCAATTTTTTCATTGAAGACATCGAAATCGCTTCGCGGGCGCGGGGAAATCTGCAGATCCGCGAGCCCGACGATCTTGATATTTTTCGCCAGTATCTCTTTTGATCCATCGTGTCTTTCAACGAGATCTCCGGAAATCTCCACCGCCGACTCGGGGGGAATCCGCTTTGCCAGCTCGAACTGTTCATGACCGGATTCCTTTTTGTCAAAAACAGCCTGGATCGAACCAGTAGAGTCGCAAATTTCGAGGAAAATGACTTTCCCCATGCGCCTACGATTAGCTATCCATCCAGCAAGAGAGACCTTGCGCTGGGCAGCCAGCCCCAAAGTGTCCGAGACAAACTGCGTTTTCATTTTTTACCTCCCATGATGTCGTCTGGTTGGGACGAATTTTGTGTGAATTAGTGCTTGTTTTTAGCTATTTTTGTTGATGCTTCCCTTGTCTCTGCGTAAATTGTAAATGTGCGATATGTGTATTATTTCTCAAAATTATTGAGAACAAACTACCGTACCATGATTACGGTATTTTTGTCAATATGCCAACAGTGTTACTTTTTAGAAGATAACTAGCTGATTTTAATTGGTTTTTAAATAGCATAGAAATTAGCCGTAGTAAACAAATTTCTAGGCTTTTTGCTGGTTTTTTTGTGGATAAATCCGCCCCTTCCGTCGTTTGTTGCCCTTTGGTAAATGTGATATAATAATAAATGTAGAAATCGAGCTAAACAAAAGCCAATTTTGGCTATGACACATTTCCTCGCGGAGAAGGGGAAAATTCTTTGGAATATAATAAAACCGCGCCGGCGGCCGGGTTTGGTGTCGGGAATTTTGTTGTCCGCTTTTGTCATGTTGGTGTGGTTCGGTCTGACCGAACCGGCCTATGCCCTCTTTGGCGATCTTTTCAAAGACCTTCTGCAATTTGTCGGCGGATTATTTTTACAACTCGCCTCGCTCTTTATCAGTTTGTCGATTTTTATTTTGAAATTTGTCGTGGAGCTGGGTAGCTATAATCAATATATCAATTCATCGGCAGTGAACTTCGGCTGGATTTTGGTGCGTGACGTGACCAACATGTTTTTTGTGGTGATTTTAATGGTCATCGCTTTCGGCACGGTACTCGGCATTGAACAATATGAATGGAAAAAACTTTTAGTAAAATTTGTGCTGGCGGCGGTGCTGGTGAATTTCTCCCGGGTCATTTGCGGGGTGATTATAGATGCAGCGCAAGTTTTCATGATGACTTTTATCAGCGCGATAGCGGCTACGGCCGGCGGGAATTTAGTGAACGCCCTGTCTTTGGACAAAGTATTAAATTTTAGCCAGAGCACTACGCCGGAAGAATTTACGGATATGAATGTGCTGGTTTCTTCCATGGCTTCCTGCATTTTTGCTTTTACCGCCATGATCACCATCGGCGCGTATATGGTTATTTTGCTCGGCCGCGTTATCAGTTTATGGGTGCTAGTCATTTTATCGCCGCTGGCTTTTGTATTGAGCGTCATTCCCAAAACACAAGCCTACGCCAGTCAATGGTGGGCGCAATTTTCCAACAATATCATTTCCGGTCCGGTGCTGGCGTTTTTTCTCTGGCTGTCTTTTGCCGTGGCTGGCGCGGCCAATATGCATGACGAATTTGTTAAAGGTTCTTCCTATCCCATGGATTCGGCGGCCGTGGCCCAGGTAACGGCCGAGGCCGGGCAGGTAAAATCAGATGTTAATATCACCTTGAACGAAGTGATGGAATGGAATAATTTAGCCAGTTTTATTATTGCCGTCGCTTTGATGTTGGCCGGTATTAAAGTAACGCAACAGCTCGGTGTGGCCGGAGCGGGCGCGCTCGGCGCGGCGGCTGGCGCGGCGACCAAGTTTGCCATGGTGGCTTCGGGCGCGGCTGCGGCCAGGTGGGCGGCGGGGAAAGCGGGGCAGGCGGGCAAAGCGATTGCGTTGGCGCCGATTAAACATATCGGTAGAAAGATACAAACAGTCGGTTACGCGGTGGCGTCGGCTGTTGTTGAAGGCGGATTAGATAAATATAACAGATTTCTAGAACATAGGTCGCCTACCGGTGGGATGGGTTCGGGCGTCGGTGATTGGTTTATTCGCCGATTGAGAATTGGTGGTGTCGGTAAAGATTTAGCAACCAGAAAAGAGCAGTTTGCAGGCGTAATGAAAAAATTTGATACTAGTATTTTTGAAAAGGAATCAATAAAACAGGCTATGGCCAATACCGCGGCTGAGACAGAGCGTGGTTTGGGTTTTAAAGAAAAGAAAAAAGCTGAACGTCGAATGGTTGGTTTAGAAAAAGCGGGCGAGAAAAAGGTTCCGCTCTCTCCGTCTAGGTTTTGGGGTCGAGGGGAAGAGGTTTCTTTTGGTGAATTGACCGATACAGCTTTCGCTAAGGCGGAAAAAATCAATCAAGACATAGCCGATAAACAAGCAGAGGAAAGAGCGATAGCGAGAGATAAGGTTGAAAATTCCGGTCCTATGCACGCGAACGCGGCTCGGGCGAGAATAGAAAAAAGAAAACAGGAAGAACTTACCGGGCCAATGAGCTATCCGCAGTTAATGCAGGCGCAAAAACGATTGGAGGCGGAATTAGGCCAAGCCACCGATGAAGGGAAGAGAAAAGAAATTAAGAAAAAGATAGAAATGTTTAATCGGGCGGGACATTTAAAAAGCGCCGGCCAGGCGAAAGATTCCGATGCGATTGTGTATGGCTCAATTGTGAGCGCGGCGGGAAAGGGGTCAACGGTAGGGGCGGGCAATTTGCAGCAAATACAGGCGTTTGAACTTTCTAAGTGGTTGCATCGGCTTGTCGGCGATACTCCCGAGGAATTAAAAAAGGCCTGGGAAGATTTGCAAACACAAGACGGCACCGACCATGACGCTTTAATGGAAGAAAGAACTAAGGCCTTGCGTTCCGCGGCGCAAGGAGGATACGTAAATGTGGACGGCGCGTTTAAACTTGGAGATAAGGGATACGAATTGGCAGATGAAAAATATTGGAAAGGCGAGCGTCGGTATGCGATTAACAGCGCCAGAGGTAAAACCGACGGTTTCAAGGGCGCTTTGGACCAGCGGTTTACGCCCGGGAAAGATTCTCCCGATTATGTTTTGGAGTCCCAAGATGCCATAGATAATGTGGTAGGATTAAATTCCGGTTTAAGCAAGCTAAAAGCGGAAAGAATGAGACAAACTGATGTTGATACCTGGGAGCATATTTTAGGCAAAAATACGGAAGGAAAAGAAAACGCTTCCGATGCCGCGCTTAAAAGTTTGTTTACAAAATTATCTGAAAATTCTGACGATGCGGGCATCGATAGATTGCTTTCCCTGATCGATAACGAAGAATCGCGCGAGAGAGGGCAGGCGATTGTTCAAAAAATAAGAAGCGGCGGCGCTATCCCGAGAGAAGAAATATCCGGGCGAGAAAGGTTGGTCGGCGACGTAGAAGAGGACGCCAGACGAGCGAATAAAAAAGCTGAAGCGGACGAAGCGGAAGCGGTAAAAGCAGAGGCCAAAGTGTCGGAAATTGAAGTAAAGGTTAATCCGCCTTCGCTCGAAGGATTTGAAAGCACCGCGGCGGCCACTCATGGGGCGGCTTATTTTGCCGAGCGAGATTTGCTGAAGGAACAAGCTAAAGCCGCCAGAGATATGGCTAATGCGTCTAAAGAGAGCGCGGCGGCTCTTAGAAAACAAGCCGCTATGGCCAGAACAGAATTGGAAGAAACAAAAAAACAGACAAAAATAATTGATAAAATGGCAAAAAAAGTCGCTACTCAAACGGAAGAAGATGACGATGAGAATCCATAGATTTAATTTGGTAAAATATTATGGAGGTAGGAATAAAAAAATTTACCTTTGAAGAATTGGAAGTTGAAGAAAAAAACTTCCAGCGCTTGTCTGAAGAGGAAAAGAGCGATTTGCTTGTCCAACTTTATGATTCTTTTTCAGACCTGACTCCGGAGCAGGATTACGCCGGACGATTTAGCTATTTCCGCTGGTACACTTATTTGGTTTGGAGCGATTTGTTGATGTTTAATAAAGAAAGTTTTGTCCCGTTGGTTATCAGACGCCAAATATTTGAAGCGTTTTTGGCCGGATTTGATGTTTGGGAAAAAATTATTTTGTATTTTGACGCCAAATGTTTTGAATCGGAAGATTATCGCGCGTTGTTCATTCAAGTGAAGGATGCGTTTGTTAATTCCGACGCGGTAGTTGGCGAGTGGCAGGGCCAGCCCTACCGCGTGGCTGACGCGGTCAAAGAAAAAACCCTGTTGCGCAGTATGGGCAATGACTCCATCCGGGCGGCCGAACTTTTGAATAAATTTAAAAAAATAATCGCTTTGGATAACGACAAGTTCGCTGAACGATTTGTAACGGCAACGGCGGATGAAATTTTGAACGATTTTAATGATTTAATTGATTTCTTTTTGGACACCGAACCGAACGAAGCGGAGATGGTGGTGGAAATGTATGTTAATCCCGAGGCCTATGGCCTGACGCGCACGTCAAAAAGCGAAGCAGAGGCCAATTATCCGGCTGGTCCGGCGCCTCGGCGTCCGGTGGCGACTCCGGCGCTTGCTCCGTTATCTCCCCCTGCCCGCCTGTCCGCCTCTGGCGGAAGGGGAGACGGCTCCGAAAGAGCCGGAGGGGGAGGGAGTGCGGCCGTGTCCGCCAAGGCCAAACCGGCGGTCACTTTGCCGGCGCCGTTGCCGACGGCGAAGCCGGTCGTGGAGAAGCCCTCATACGCCGACATTCGCGCTAAAATTGATTCGGCGTTTAAAAAAGATGCCGCGGGAAATTATTCGGACTTGGACGGAGTAATGGACGCATTGCAAAAAGCGGCGGAAAAATATAACGACCCGAAAATCGCGGAATTGTTGTATTGGGATGAAGGAGAAAGCCGATTCAAGTGGAATGTCTAATTTCTAATTCCTAATTTTTAATGAAATGGCCAATATCAAAGTAAAATAACTCAAAAGTCAAATGTCAAAAGTCAAAACCACAACTCAAAACCGTAGAACTGGCCGTAAAAAAGTTTTGACATTTACGGTTTTGGTTTTGAAATTTGAGCTTTGAGTTTTGAGATATAATTGGTTGATAATTGAAAATTTTATTAGTAATTAGAAATTAGTAATTAGTAATTTTATTGTCATGCCAGCATTAATCACAATCAAAAAACCCGATGGCTCCACCGAGAAAATCACTTTGGAGGAGTTTAAACGTCGGCCCGCCTTCGCTTCGCTTCGGCGTGGCGAGCAAATTGTACAAGCTCCGCCGGCGCCGACGGTCCCGGTAGTTGTGCGTACCACTCTGCCGCCGAAAAATGCGGAGGCCAAGTCATTGTTGGAAGAGGAACTGCCGAAAAAAAACGACGGCGCCCCGCTGAAAAGCGCCGATAAAAAGAAAGAGGCGGAAGAAATTTTTAAAAAATTGAATTTTAATTTCTTGGCGCCGGATACGGCCAATCGTTTACGCGGCCTTTTGCAGTTGCGGCTGAAAGATTTACGTTCGGAAGATGAATTGAAAGAATGGCTGTTGATGCCGGTGAGCGAAATGGGCATCGGCTTGCGCGAACCGCAGGCGGAAACGGTTTTGAAGTTGTGCCGCGAACGGATGCTTGAAATCGGACGAGTGCCGGCATCGGCGGCGCCGCTTAAATCGCCATTAGGCACGCCCAAGCCGTTGATGAAAGAAGGGCCGGAGCCGCTGCAAAAATATACGGAACCGCCGGTGCCAACGACTGGCGCGCCGTTTAATTCTTTTGTTCATAAATCCGAACCGGCCAAAGAAGTAAGAAACTTAAATGAATTGGCCAAAATGCAAATTAAAGATTCCGGAATTGATGTGGCGACTGGGAAAAAAGAAGAACCGGCTCGGCCGATAGTACGCGATATTCAACCGGCTCGGCCGAGAGAAATGGGTCCGGTGGATGAAATAAAATATTTTTCCACTGTGGATTTCCGGCGTTTATCCGCCGACCCGTCCGAAGCGGCGGCGCGGCTTAAACAAAAGTTTGTCAATTTACGCGATGAATCTTATATTTTATTTCTTGAGGCCATGGAGGTTTGGAAACGCAGCCCGTTTTTTTTGGACTACATTGGCCGCGTCACCTACGCCTTGAATAACGGAAAAAAGTTATCTGAAGCGACAGTTGACAAAAATACGGCGCAAATGAATGAAATTTCCGCTATAATACAGATGGAAAAAGAGTTGGTTTAATCGCTTGTCATTCCCGCGAAGGCGGGAATCCACCGATCACCCTATGTTAATTAAATCAAACTATCTGGATCCCCGCCTTCGCGGGGATGACAAGGCGGAATGTTTTGGTCATTGGAAATTGGGATTTGGGATTTATATTTTATATGCCCGTACAAACGCAGTTCGTAGTGCCGCAATTTCTTGATGTGGAAGACAAAATTTTCGGGCCGATTACGGCGCGCCAATTTGTGATTTTATTGGTGGCGACGCTGGTATTATTCGTCGCTTACAAATTGGCCGATACGACTTTATTTATTTTCCTCTTGGCATTGCTGGGCGGCGGTTCACTGATTATCGCTTTTGTCAAAATTAACGGCCAGCCGTTCCATTATTTTCTTTTAAACATTATTCAAACCGTACGCCGGCCGAGTTTGCGGATTTGGAACAAAGTTTATGACAAAGCCGACTTGACCCGTCTGCGCGAAGAAGCCAAAGTGATTGTGCCGGAAGCGGTCAAGCCGATCGCCCGTTATTCCTACAGCCGAATCCGAGATTTATCGCTCACAGTTAATACCGGCGGTTATTATCAACCGGAAGAGTGAACGTTTTATAACTCATGGCTCAAATAACATGACACAGAACCCCCGTTATCGCGAGCCGTGCTATCTGCGTTATGAATCGTGATTACTAAAATTATTATGAAGAATGTTAAAGCCACAAACAAACGCGCCGCCATACCGAACACGCAGAAAAATGTGTCGGTGTCTGAAATTAAGCATGACACGGCGGTAATGAAGGATGGCACCCTGCGCGCCGTGCTGATGGTCTCCAGTATAAATTTCGCTTTGAAAAATGAAGATGAACAGCAAGCGATTGTTTCATCCTACGTTTCTTTTCTGAACGCGCTGGACCACCCGTTGCAAGTGGTAATCCAGTCGCGCCAGTTGAACATAAAGCCGTATTTGGAAAAATTAGCGGCTAAAGAAAGAGAACAGCCAAACGAACTTTTACGCATGCAAATTGCCGATTATCGATCATTTGTCGCCGAGCTGGTGAATTTGGGCAAGATTATGAGCAAGCAGTTTTATGTGGTGGTGCCTTTTGACCCGCTGTCCAATAAAAAGAAAAGTTTTTGGTCGCGTTTTTCCGAAGTGCTGAACCCGGCAGTAACGGTGCGGCTAAAAGAAGACCGGTTTCTAAAACGAAAGCGTGATTTGGATATGCGCGTCCGCCAGATTGAATCCGGTTTGACCAGTATGGGTTTGGAAGTGATACGACTGGACACGCAGTCATTAATTGAATTATTCTACGCGACCTATAATCCGGATATTGCCTTGTCCGAACCGATGCCCGGGATGGAAACAATGAGCGTGGAAAGTATTTAAAAAATTTTATGGCTTTTAAACCAATCGCGGTAAAAGAATCGCAAAAACCCACCGGCCGCCTCCAAACCGAGGAGAGCGAGATTAAGAAAAAAACGGCCGAGGAATTATCCACTCTGGAAGAGGAAAAGATTTTTCGCGAAGGCGTAGTTTCCATTCGCGATTTAATCGCGCCGGCGGCTTTTCGCGTGGAATCAAGTTTCATCCAGCTCGGCGACATTTTTTGTCGGACGCTTTTTGTTACCGCCTACCCGCGTTATATTTCCATCGGTTGGAGCGCGCCGGTGATTAATATGTCCGTGACCATGGATGTCGGCATGTTTTTCTATCCGGTAAAAGCCGGAGTGATTCTGAAACAATTAAAAAATAAAGTCGGCGCTTTGGAGGCCCAGATTAACGCCGACACGGAAAAGGGGGCGCCGCGCGATCCGATCCGCGAAACCGCTCTGCGCGACATTGAACAGCTGCGCGACAATTTAACCCAAGGCACCGAACATTTTTTCCAGTTTTGTTTTTACGTTACGCTTTACGCTAAGAAAAAAGAAGAACTGGACCAGACCACCGAAGATATTGAAAATATTTTTGGCTCCAAGTTAATTATCAGCCGCAAGGTTTTGTATCAGGCCGAGCAGGGCTTTAATTCCACTCTGCCTCTGTCCAACGACGAGCTTTACATCGCTTTTAACATGAATAGCTCGCCGATTGCCGCTTCTTTTCCGTTTATTTCCGCCGAGCTGACCTCTGACGACGGTATTCTTTACGGTATCAATCGCCACAACAATAGTTTGGTTTTATTTGATAGATTTTCTTTGCAGAACGCCAACATGGTAGTGTTCGCCACTTCCGGCGCCGGCAAAAGTTACGCCATCAAGCTGGAAATTTTGCGCACCATGATGATGGGCACCGATATAATCGTGATTGACCCGGAAATGGAATACAAACATCTTTCCGACGCGGTCGGCGGTACTTATGTGAATATTTCGCTTTCTTCGGAAGCGAAAATAAATCCGTTTGATTTGCCGCGTCCAATCGGCATGGAAATTTCCACTGAAGATGTTATCCGGAGCGCGGTTATCACCATGAAAGGATTATTGCGTATTATGCTTGGCGGGCTGACCACCGAACAGGATTCCATTATGGACCGGGCGCTGATTGAGACCTACGCTAAAAAGGATATTACGCCCGACGCGGATTTGGCCACGGTCAAGCCGCCGATTATGCAGGATTTGTTGGAAATTTTGGAGGGCATGGAGGGCTCGGGCGAGCTGGTGATGAAACTGCAAAAATATACCGAAGGCACTTTTTCTGGTTTGTTCAATTCGCCGACCAACGTGGACACGAAAAATCAGCTGGTGGTATTTTCCGTGCGGGATTTGGAAGAAGAACTTCGGCCGATTGCTATTTATTCCATTGTCAACTACATTTGGAACGTGGTGCGCTCGGAACGCAAGCGCAGGATATTGGTGATTGACGAGGCCTGGTGGCTGATGATGCACGAAGACAGCGCTCGCTTTATTTTCTCGCTGGTCAAGCGCGCCCGCAAATATTATTTGGGCGTGACTACCATCACGCAAGATGTCAATGACTTTTTGAAATCGCAATACGGCCAGGCGATCGTGACCAACTCGGCTTTGCAGGTGCTGTTGCGCCAGTCGCCGGCTTCGGTGGATTTGGTGCAAAAGGTGTTCGTACTGACCGACAGTGAAAAATATTTACTATTGGAATCGGGAGTGGGCGAGGGTATATTTTTCGCCGGCTCCAAACACGCGGCCATCAAAGTGGTGGCTTCATATACCGAGGACCAAATTGTGACCACCAATCCGGAACAGCTCTTAGCTATTGAAAAAGCGAAAAAAGATTTCAACGCGCAGGCAAAATAAATTGCTATTTGCTAATTGTTAATTGCTATTTTGTTTATGACCACACTTCGTTCCAGAATATTTATTATTGCCAGCGTCGTTTTGTTAGTGATTCTCGCCATTAGTATTTTTTTGATTGTATTGTCTAAGAAAAAAGCGGCCGCGCCGGGTACGACTACGACACCGTCCAATGTTATTGACCAGACCAATTTTAACGGCCAGATAAACGCTTCAGAGCCGGTGCAACTGCCGGCCGATGCCACCGTCAAACCTTTGTCCACCGAAGAGCAGATGAAAAATGCCGCT
>JAQTYG010000014.1 GCA_028688375.1 Patescibacteria group bacterium
GGTTTTAGACGCTTTATCCAAGGCCTTCTGCGCTTCGCGAATCAGTTTTTTTACTTCATCCGCGCCGGTGGCTTTGGCCGCTTTTTTAACCGCTTCTCGGTAAGCGACTCGGCGGGCGGTGTTTCGGGCCGCGCGTTTGATGCTTTGTCGCAACGCTTTTTTAGCGCTTTGTTTATTTGGCATAGTAAAATTATTTATTCAAAATTTGAGAGCGTGGATATATTAATTGATTTATCGGGTTTTGTCAAGCCCCTCACTCAGAATCTGAGTGAGGGGTCAAGCCCCTCATAAAAGAATGCGACCCGCCGGGAGGGGCGGGTCAGCAGAGAAGAACATCGGTGGGCCGTCGCGTCCTACGCGTTGCAGGGCTGGGCGACCGGAATGTGGTAGACCAGTTCGAAGTCCACCCGGCTGATCCGGAACTCCTGTCCGGCGAGAGGCGGTGTCAGCGCGTGCACGAGGATGGAGTCGGTGGAAGAGGCGACCACTTGGGCGACTGTGCCGCGTTCGGCCAGCCGACGCAAGTCGAAGTCCTGAGCGATGCGCATGGTCCTCGGGTCGAGGTCGAAGGCCACGTAATCGTGTGGCCAGAACCCCGGCTTCTTTTTTCTCGCTCGCTTCATTTTCGTCCTCCTGTGGTCGATGGCAAAGCGATGGCGCAGGCCGAAACCTCGCGTAGGAGCGGAAAGTTGTGCTCCTGGATGGTCAGTTGATGGCCAATCGGTTCGGTAACGAACTTCACGATCATGAAGAACTTGGACGTGATGTGCGTCACTTGGGCCGTGACCAGCGCCTCGTTTGGCTTGTTGCTCCCATCATCTCGGCGGATTCGGTCGTAGTCGCCCTCCTTTCTCCAAAGGAACTCCACGTACGTACCTGGCTCGAATTCTTTTTTCATTCGGCCCTCCTCTATTTTCCCTCCTCCTGTCAAAGAGCGGTTTTGTTGTTGGCTTTACGTTAGTGTTTTTTAGGGGGGATGTCAAATCCCTCAGCGTTATTTAATAATATTCACGCTGGCTGGTAGGCCCTTCATAATGATATTCAAATCCTGTGTCGAATAATTATTGCCGGAAATGTTGAAAGTTTTAAGGTTCTTCAAATTAGCCAGTTCATTTGGCAGCCCCGTGAGTTGATTGTTTGATAAATCAAGCACTTGTAAATTTTGCAATTGGCCAACCTCCGCCGGCACGCCGGTCATCATATTGTTGCTGGCATTAAGCACTTTGAGTTTTTTCAGTTGTCCGATTTGCGACTGGATGGCGCCAGTGAGAAGATTGTTGGAAAGATCCAACTCTTCTAAGCTGGTCATATTAAAAATATACTCCGGGACTTTTGTCAGCTGTTGGTTGCTTAAGTCTAATTTGACGTTGGTATTAACTGTCGGAGTTGTCTCGGTGGATGCGCCATTATTCGCGGGCGTATTCTGAACGGGAGTGATTTGAATCTGCTGTCCCAAAATTGTGCAGCCGGTGAGTGACAATAAACCGGCGACGAAGATTCCCAATATTGCGAATTTCATATGTTCTAAATTAGATTAGTAAAAGTTATTTAACTAATTATTCCGTCCTATCAAGGATTATCCGCTCTTTGAATCCGCCACGCTCCTCCACTTTTTTCTGGCGAACCTCCTCAAGCTTAGTTGTATCAATATTTTCGAGAGCGCAAATGGTTTGTATAACTTCTAAAACATCTGCCGCTTCTTCAACAGAAGGGTTTTTCAGAAATTCATCTACTTCTTCATGCAATTTGCGTGAGAGAGCTTCTTTGTATTCCTCATTCTCCGCGATGTGCGTAACGGGCTTCTCACCCTTGCTTTTAATAATTTGAGGAATCTTATCTCTGACTAATTTATCAAAATTCATAATTATAATAAAAAACTAGAATTGGGCGCGGTGGGTTTGGGCTCCCCACCGCGTAAAGGAACTTCATGAAATCGAATGTCTGATACCTCTCAACGGCATGACCTTGTCGTTCAGTCGTAGTGCGAGAACTTGTCGCGAAATTCTTGGGTATTGTCCCGTATCGGCGTCAAGAGTTATCTCTTTGACGTACACTTGTTTGGGGTATTTCGGGTCTCTTCCAACGGCCCGGAAGATCCCCGCCATTCCTTCGTAAATAAAAACGCAGTGCTGACCGATGGCTAGATCCTTCGCTTTCATAATGACCTCCTTGTGACGGTGTTTTTCATCCCAATTCTAGTTTTCTATTTTAAAGGACAAAAATCCATTTCCGATACAAGCCAGTTTTATGGTTGATTCTTTTTATGACCATATAAAAATTTTTTCACTTTTTTTATTTCCGCAGGTTTTTCAAGCAAAATGCCTTTGTGCAATTTGTATAAAAGCGGTACGACCCCGCATTTGGAGCAAGTCCCCCAACCGCACTTGCCGCCGTTTTCTTTTGATAATTTTTTACAAAGCGCCAGCTCGCGTTCAAACACGTCTTTTTTAATAACATTTTTCTTCAAGCCGGTTTTGCAAGTGAGTTTTTTGGCGGGCATAATAAAAACTTTTTAACATTTTTGTAATAACACATTAAACGCAATGCCGCATTTCATTTTTTCCATTCCGATTATTTTAAATTTTTTCCATGAGTGAAACTCGTTAATTAGATCATTTTTGTTGTTCCATTCGGAAAACCATTCCGTTTTTCCTTTGGGGTTAACCATTCGGATTCCCCCTATGGAGTGATTATCAAAAAAGTCAATTGAAAAATTTTTTGGAGGTCGAATGACCGTACTGTAAAATTTGACCCTCTCTTTTATCAGGGCGCTAGAAAATCTTGAGTTGCGGTAGGCGGAAAATACCAGAATACCACCCGGAGCCAGTAAATCATAGGCGTTATTCACCCATTTTCTCCTGATGTTTTTAGGAAAATTAAACAAAGTATTAAATGCGATCCCCACTGCTTTGAATTTACCTATTTGTTTCGTCGGAACTCGCTTAGCCGCATCGGAATAAAAGGCATCAAAGCCGCGGTTTTTACAATAATTAACCAAATATTTATTATTATCAAGACCGATGGCTGAAAAACCTGCCGACCGGAGTGCTTTAAGAACCCTGCCGCTTCCGCAACCCATCTCAATAATTTTATCCTTTTTTGTCAGATACCTATTAAATGATTTTATCCAAAATTTTATTTCTTCCGTTTCAAATTTACTCATCGCCGAAAATTGGCCGCTTTGCAAAACTTGCTCGGTTCTGAAAAAAACTTCAAATACCTTTTTGTCGTTTAGAATATATTCTGTCATAACAAGCCGTCTAGTGATTAAACATCTAAAAAATTTGGAGGCTCTTTTTTAGTTTTTCGTCAGATAGGGAAAGGGGCTTGACGTAGATAGGAAAAAGTGGTACCGTAATATGTTCTGGCTCACGATGGGCTAGACAAACAAGGAGGCCAGAATGGCAACGGTTGGGGACATTAACTGTAGGATGGTCCTGGCAAGACATGCGTGTTATATGGGTTTCAATGACACCACTGAAACCCGGCAAAGGAGGGGCAAAGCGGCGGAACCAATCTGGGCGGCCATCGCCGAGGAACAGGGCGTGACGGTTGGAGAGGCGCACTTCCTACCCGGCGAGACGGTGCTCGGACCCAAGGCCGAAGCCGCCTTTCAGCAGGCGTTTTGTGCGCGACCCGCCTCTTCCAAGTAGAGGCAATCGCCAGCATCTCCTCCCCTCGAGGCCCGTCGGACGAACATCCGCGGGCCTTCTTTTATTAATTAACCCTCTTTACCTTATATTTTAACATCAGATAACTGTTTTTTCGTTTTAAACTAATGAGCCTGACTTGTTTGGCAGTTGTTCCGGCAAAGCCTTCTCCATCGCACAAAGTCGGGGCGTTTCTTCCGCCCAAAATTAAATCACCGATTTTTAAATTTATCTCGTCAACTAAATCGTCTTTCAGCAAAGAAAAAATTAATTCTCCCCCGCCTTCCGCCATAACCGATTTTATGCCCAATTCGTAGAGTTTGGATAAAGCTTTTTTCAAATTGACCTTTTGTTTTCCGTAAACATAGATATCGGCGATTTTTCTTAGCTCATTGATTTTTGTTTTTGGCGAGCGCTCGGTTGTAAAAATAATTTTTTTGGCGTCGCCTTTATTAAAAAAATCGCCGTTTATTTTTAACTTTGAAATATCGGAAACGATGCCGACTTTGACGGGCTCTTTGGTTTTGCCCAGCGCCAATCTTTGTTTTTGTCTTCGGACGGACTTTACCGTCAGGCCCGGGTCGTCAAGAATGACTGTCCGGCCGCCCATCATTATGGCGTCGCACGGCACACGGAGGTCGTACAAAAAATTTCTGTCGTCATCGGTGGTTATTCTGGTATCAATGCGTTTCGCGGTTGAAATTTTCCCGTCCAAAGACATTCCCGTGCAGAGGAAAACAAAGGGTCTTTTTTTCATATTTTTAAAAATTTTTTTACTTTTCTTATTTCCGCCGGTTTTCCCAGCAAAATACCCTTGTGCAATTTATATAAAAGCGGTACGACACCGCATTCGGCGCAGGTCCCCCAACCGCGTTGCCGTTTATTATTACTTCGTGAGTGCATAATAACGATTGATCCCATCTGTAATCTCCGTAGGCCAGCCTTGAAGTGGTGGAAATGGCCCAGTTGTAATCAAATCGACCACGGCCAGAGAGGCATCCAATATAACTTCAGATTTCTCCTTCTGTGTTGCGAATAACAGCGCAAAACCTATGTTACAAGCAGCATGATGCATTGAGCCGTTTTGTGTATTAAACGATTGTGACCATGCGTCATTGTACGGGCTCATCGGATTAAGAATGGCCGCCAGCCGCTTTTGTAAATGACTCGTGACAATTCGTTCCAATTTATTCACTTCATATTCCTTATAAATCTCTGTTTGACGAGCCTTATCATCCGAACTGAAACCCGCAATCGATTCGTCAGTTGGAGGTTGTATGTGGCCTATCCATGCATCCAAAAACCGATCCTTGCCTTTAATACCAAATATAGGGTGATTTACTACGCTCAGAAAGTTTGAGATAGAAAATGGTTGCACTTCAGCAACGACCCCCTTAACCTGTAATTTATTTAAGGCTGCCTCTTGTTCTGCTTTATAGTGTTCAAAAGCATCAGTCCGCGCATCGATGAGTTCCGGGTTTCTAGAATCAAGAAAATTCAAAACATGTTCAAGCATAGTGCTTATTTTTTCCTTGCGATCGGGAGTCATGTCGTATCTTTCAATGAAACCATCCCTCAATTTCCCAATTTCTTCTGCATAATTATTTATTCCAAGCTCTATAGGTGAGCCACCTTTATAAATATCATGGGAATCCATATGTTCGTCTTTTAAATATAGTTAGTTAGAAAAATATTTTTTGAATTGCGTATAACTACCTTTATCCCAACGTGTGAAATAAATGGCAAAAATTTAATACTTTTACTCCTCCACATTCGGTTTATCCAACAGCACCGGGTCTATTTGCTTCTCTCCCCCGGCGATTTTGATAACGTCCTTATCAATTTTATTAAATTCTTTGTAAGCGGAATTATAAGAATTGACCGTGGTAGAAAGATTGCCGCCGAGTTTTTTTAAATAATCATCATAGGCCAAAATGTGTTTGCCCAAATCCTCCACTCGCTTGCGAATTTCTTTGGCCGATTCCTCAATCTGCAAAGCGCGCAAGCCCTGCATCACCGTTTGCAGATAAGCAAGAAAAGAAGTGGGCGAAACAATGATAACGCGTTTTTCTTTGAAAGCGTATTCAATCAAATCGTGCGTATTTACTTTCATCGCGCCGACCTGGTTGATTAACAAATCATAATAAATACCTTCGGCCGGAATAAACATAAAAGCAAAATCCATCGTCCCCTCTTTCGGTTTAATGTATTTGCTGGTTTCGTCAATTCTTTTCTTCAAATCATTTTTAAAATCATTTTCCATTTCCGCCCGTCTCTCCGGGTCTTTTTCGCCCACGGCGCGATTATAGTTTTCCAAACTGAATTTGGAGTCAATTGGTATGATTTTATCCTTTACAAACACCACCGCGTCCACGATATCCCCGTCCGGAAATTTATATTGCATTTCATACGAGCCGGGCGGTAAAACATTTTTTAAAACATTTTCCAAATAATACTCGCCGAGGATGCCGCGCTGTTTGGGATTCTGTAAAATGTTTTCTAAATTTTGCAGTTGGTCGGCAAAGCCGATGACCTGGCGGTTGGTCTCGTCCAGTTTGGTCAGGCGTTCGGTAACGTCGGAAATGATCTTGGCGCTTTGGCCAAATTGCGTTTGAATGGTTTTATGGAGATTGGTTTGCGTTTCGTTCATGGCGCGGTTTGTCTCGCCCATTTTTTGATCCACCATCCGGGAAAGTTCCTGGAGTTGGTTTTGGAGAAGCATAAAAAGATTCTTGTCGTCAGACGAACGGCCACCTTTTTTGGATAAAAGAATAACCAACAAGGCGATGGTGGTTAGCGTCAAAACAGCCAGGGCGATTATCAGAGCGGTTTGCATAGAATAAAAAAATTTAGTGAGGAATAACGGTATTTTAGCACCGGTTATGGTGAGTGTCAATTTATCATTGCTTCTCTAATTTTAGCCAATATTTAGGCCTTGATTTTTAATTGTTTTTGGTGTATAATACGGCGAGTTGTGGTGATTTTTTTAGACTCCCCCTCAGTCCCCCTCTTCACAAGAGGGGGAAGGAGAATAACAACCTCACCCCAGAGCCCCTGCCTCGCCTCGCCTCATCGGAAGGACGGGCGGCAGGCGGGCTCTCCTTATCAAGGAGAGGGAGACAGCGCCTCCGTCCCGACGTCTGCTTCGGCAGAGTCGGGATCCCGACCCCCATGAGGGGCGTCGGGATAGTTTCCACCCTATATGCGCATTCCAGCCTCCGTAGTTCAACGGATAGAACAGATCCGTCCTAAGGATAAAATGGGGGTTCAATTCCCTCCGGGGGCACCAATGGCGGTACCGCCTTTAAAAATATTAGACCGTCCGGGAATTGAACGGGAAAGGGAGAAAACGGGAGTTTTCTCATGCCGAGGAGGGTTCACGGGAACCCGACCTGTCCGCCTTGGGCGGAAGGTTCCCGTGGGAGCCCCGAAGGGGCGACGTGAGATTCCATACCGGGGGCACTAGTGATAGTTTGTAAAGTTATAAAGTCGAAAGTTCCAAGTAAATATGGTGTATAATGTTCCACGTTGAACAAATTATGCACAATTTGGTCTTGATTTATTCTAGAATTGTGCTAAAATGGCTAAAAATCAGCGAAAAACACCTTAAAATCGTTTCACGTAGAACAATTGGGCCTGTAGTAAAGTGGTATTACGCGGCATTCGCATTGCTGAGGCGGGGGTTCGATTCCCCCCAGGTCCACAAAGAAAACGACTGACGAGTGTCAGTCGTTTTCTTTGTTGCTTAAGGGGGAAGCGAACGCCGGAGCGATGCCAAGCGAGTTTGCTGACGAGCGAGGCCGCGAGGCGGTGGCCAGACCGCCGAGTCGGAAGACGAGGCGAGTCGAGGCCGATTCCCCCCGGTGTTTTCTCCAAAAATACACCCAAAACACGCAAAACGGCCCATAAAAGGCCTGTTTTTGTATTGTTTTATGGTATTTCGCGCCTCGTTAAATGTTTCGCAAATGGGGATAACTCTGTGCATAAGCCAGGTCAAAGGGGGATAATTGTATACACTTGTGTATACAAATCGGGATATGCAGAGGTGTGGACTCCCCCTCAGTCCCCCTCTTCAAAAGAGGGGGAAGGCGAACCCCGACGCGAGGTCGGGGCGGGCCGTTCACCTCACCCCCCTCTCTTTAGCAAGGAGAGGGGGGTGAGCCCCCCCCCGCCGGAGGGACCCCTTGACGTTGCTCCCGCCCAAGGCGGGCAGGCGGGATGACTTCCCCCTCCGTCAGCAAAGGGCTATGAGTTACCTCCCTACAGGAGACCTCCCGAAGGGAGGCGGGCTATGGGTTGCGGGTTTTCCGTTGTCCACAGCGAAAAAAATGTTTTTTTGTGCTATAATTATTTAGTAGCGTTCTAGCCCGAACGCCATTTGTGGCATATTACATTATTAATAATTCTTTTAATTAGTAATTAATCTAATTTAAATTTTTATGTTGGCGAATCAAAGGCTGTTAAAATTCTTGGATGTATTTTCGTACATCTTTTTGCTGGTAAACGTCGTGGCCATACCTTTGTTCATGGATAAGAGTTTGGCCAATCTGTATATCATACCAAAACAGTATGTTTTCATCTGTTTGCTGCTGGTAAACGTCGTGTTGTTCGTGGCTAAAACAATTTTATCCAAGACGCTGGTTTATCGCCGTTCTATCATGGACTTGCCGATCCTGGGAGTTTTGTTAATCGCTTTGTTCTCCGCGATTTTTTCCGCGAATCATTATGATTCGTTTCTTGGGCGCAATGAATATTTTGTTTTAAATTACATTTTCTTAATTTTTGCCGCTGTCTTTTATTTTCTCATTACTAATTTTGTCAGCACTCGCGCGCGCTGGAACGGATTGAACGAGGCCTTGATTTACACCGGCGGCTTTACCGCGCTGTTGTTTGTTTTAAAAGCCGTATTCAAGCTGGACGCGCTATCATATTTTATCCCGGGCGCGCTCAACACAATTGATAAAATTAATACGCCGTTTGGTTTGTGGATGATTGTGGTGTTTCTGATTTCCGCCGGACGCCTGTTAAAAAAAGATATCGCCGTCGGGCGTTCGCTGGCCTATTTCTTTATCGCGATTTTAACTTTTGTTTCACTGGTATTGCTTAGCTTCAATATTCTTTGGTGGATTTTACTGGCCGGCCTGGTCCTTCTGTTGTTGGTCGGCGTTAGTTTTATGAAAGAAGTTCGATTGGGCTGGGTGTCGGCGTTGTTCGCAGTTTTGATTCTGGTGGTGGTATTCATTACTTTTGGCACACCGCGCTATTTACAGACAACGGTGCCGGCCGAGGTCTCGCTCGGCGCTCAACCTTCGTGGTCAATCACCGCGCACTCACTGTTTTCCGGCGCGAAGAATTTTATGCTAGGCAGCGGTCTGGGCACGTTCAATGTTGATTTTTCTCAATTCCGTTCAGTGGATTTCAACAATGATTCGGTGGCCTGGTCTTTGCGCTTCAGCCAGCCGTCCAACACCTTTTTCGCTTTAATCGCCGAAGGCGGCATTCTACTGGCTCTGGTATTTTTATTTTTGATTTTGTTCGCGCTCGGGCATGTCTTCAATGTTTGGTTTAAAAAATCGTCTTTCTTCACGGCGCAAAGAGTGTCGCTCGAAGACGGAGATTTTCGCATTGATGTGTTTTTGGTGGCCGCGGCATGGCTGGTGCTTTGCGGCGCCAGCGCGGTAACTTATTTCGGGCCGGTGATGTGGTGGCTCTGGTGGCTGTTATTCGGTCTGGTGATGTCCGGCTTGTCATTTGTTAATTCCGAAATAATTAAATATCGCGAGTGGGAAGTGGAAGACACCCCGCAATACAGTCTGACTTTTTCTTTCATCATGATCGTGGCGCTGGCCGGTTTAATTATGGTTGGTGTGTGGGGTGCGCGGATGTATATGGCGGAGAGGTCATACACCAAAGCTTTGAACAGCAAGGATTACGCCTCGGCGGAAATAAATTTAAAATCCGCTCTTTATCAGCGCAACAGCTCCGATGTTTATCACGCCGCCTTGGCCCAGGTTTATTTGATGGAAGCGGCGGACGCGGCCAATCGGCAAAGCGGCGATTTACAGGCGATCAGCAGTTACATGGCGCAGGCGGTGAATGAGGCGCGGGCGGCTACCGAATTGTCGCCACGCTCCGTGGCCATTTGGGAAAATCTGGCGGTGATGTATGAGAACGCCGCGGTGATTGTGCCGGAGGCGCGCGATTGGGCAATTAAGTCGTGGCAAAAAGCCAAAGAGTTGGAGCCGACCAATCCGGTTTTATCTTTGCGCTTGGCCAACAACTACGCTCTGTCCAATAAGGCCGATGACGCGATAAAAAGTTACAATGAAGCGGCCAGTTTGAAAAAAGATTATCTAGATGCCTATGTCGGTTTAGCCGGCGTGTATGAACAGCAGAACAAAATCGAAGAGGCGGTGGGCGCTTACAAAACCGCGCTGGTTTACGGTGGCACCAACAACTCCATGGTTTTGTTTGACTTCGGGCGCTTGCTTTACAACCGCAACAAAGGCAACGACCGCAACGACGCCGAGGCCTTGTGGCTCGCCGCGGTGCGATTACAGCCGAACTATTCCAACGCTTTGTACAGCTTAGGCATGCTCTATGAAAGCCGTGGTAACAAAACCGCCGCTCTGCAATATTACTACAAGGTGAAAGATTTGAATCCGGATAATAAAGACATTAATTCCAAGATCAGGGCATTGGTCGGCGGGACAACGGAATAATCAGTGGGAAAATTTCCAATGTCAAATTTCCAATTTCCAATCAATATCCAATACAAAATTTCCAATTATAATTGGGATTTAGTCATTGGGATTTGATTGGTCATTGGGTATTGGGGCTTGGTCATTCTAATTCTTACTATAATTAAGCGTCCGATATATCTCATGAAAAAGACCGCGGTTCTAATATTTATTCTGGCGGTACTGTTGGCGCCAACGCGAACCGCGGCTTTAATGACCTCCAGCAATTATACGATTTATGCTGATGCAGTTGATTCCGGCGGGGGATTGAGTGCCGGTGGAAGTTATATCCTGCAAGATACAGTTGGAGAGTCGCCAGCCGGATTTTCCACCAGTAGCGCCTATGAAATTCGCGCCGGTTATCAGCACATGGAGAAGGGATTTTTGACTTTGCAGTTGTCCGCCACTTCTTTGAACCTGGGCACGCTCAGCGCTTCGGCGGTTAACGTCGCCTCCACTACGGCGACCATCAGCACGGATGCTAGCGCCGGTTTTAGTTTTTCCACCACGGCCGTGGCCGGCACGGTAATCACCGCGGTGGCTGACGGCACGGTGAGCGCCGGTTCGGAAGAATACGGATTTACCGTGAGCGGTAACGAGAGCCAATTCAGCAACGATGTGGCCGTGGCCTCGAGCGTGTTGTTGGCCGCTTCCACCGGACCGGTCACAAATAGTTTGACGGTTTTAAATTTTAAGGCCTCGATGGCTTCCTCCACCACTGCCGGAAGTTATAGTCAGACGGTTACTGTTTCCGCGTCGGCCAATTTGTAGCCCGAAACTCATAACCCGTAACCCGTATCCCGTAGCCTGATTCTATGAAAAAATTTTTGATGTGTTTCGTCGCGGTTGTTGTCGGAATTTTATTCGCGCCTGTTACGGCCGACGCCATGACCATTAGTCCGATTAAATTTCATTTGACCGCTTCGCCGGGGACGACCAATCAAAAAATTATTTTGCGCGTGACCAATGACGAAGCCGTGACCAAGTATTTCAGTTTGAAAATAATCGGCGCGAAACAAAACGACCAAGGGCAAGTGGTTTACGGCGCGAATTGGGATGAAGCGGAAAAATGGCTGAAGCCGGAAAAAAGCGCGTTAGAAATTTTACCGGGGAAAAACAAGGAAGCGGTTTTTTTCTTGAATGTCCCCGCGGACGCTCTGCCCGGGTCGCATTGGCTCGGTTTGGCCGTGGAATCGGTCGGCTCCAGCGGAGGTCAGAGAATCGGTCTGACCGGCCAGTTAATCGCCCCGCTGTTGTTACAAGTGTCTGGGGTGGTAGAGGAAAAATTGGAAATCGCCGAGTGGTCGCCACCCGGATTCGCCCTGACGAAAGTTTGGCCAATGAGTTTGTCGCTAAAAAATGCCAGCCCGACCGAAGTGCCGTTGTCCGCCGAGCTATCGGTGACCAATTGGTTGGGCCGAGAGGTTTACAAAAATAAAATAAATGTCGGTGAATTGATGTTGCCGTCCGCCGAACGTTCTTTCCATTTTGATTTGCCCTTAACCGCCGGTCGGTATTGGCCCGGTCCTTACCGCGCGGACATCAGAATTTTTTACGGGCGTACCACGCAAATGGCGATTTCCTCCGGTTCGGTTTGGTACTTTCCATTTTATGCTTGGGGGTTAAGCGCGCTGGCGTTAGGCATCGCCGGTTATATCATTTTTAGAAACAAGAATTAAGTGCTGTCATGAAAAAACGCCTTACAATTATTTTCACCTTTGCCCTGCTCGTCGGGGGTTGGTTGATTTTTTGTAATCAAGCCGACATGGCCCAGGAAAATGGCGATATCAACGTGCAGTTTACCGTGCCGAGTAGCGGCACTACTCCGCCGGACGGGGGCGGTGGCGTGGAGCCGAGCGACCAAAGCCCGCCGGTTATCGCCGACGTCACTTCCACGGTAAATTTAACCACCTCCACCGTTACTTGGACGGCGACGGATAATTACAGTTTAAGTTCTTGCAATTTAAATTATGGTCCCACGACCGAATATGCCACTCTGGCCACGACCAATCGCGATGGCGGGAATTTTTGGGTGAATTTTTCCGGCTTGCAGGCTGGAACAAATTATTATTTTTTGATCACCTGTCTGGACGGTTCCAGCAACCAAACGCAAAGCGCCGGGTCTTTTACGACTTTGTCCCCGGGTTTTACCGGCACGATACACATCCGCGCTCTGCCGGAAAAGCGTGTGACTAAAACGGGGGGAAATTCCGCCGTGGACGCGCAGTTGCTTTTGGTAAATCCGACCACGCACCAAACGGTTTATACTAAAAATATTTCTTTGGACAACGCCGGCTCTTCCACTCTGCGCGATACCGCCGTGCCGACCGGGCATTACAACGCGGTATTGAAGGGGCAGTCGCATCTATCTAAAAAAATTATCGGCGTGAATATCGTCGCCGGCAATGACATGACTTTGGATTTTTCCGATGCCGGCGCTTTTTATCTGTTGGCCGGCGATGTGCAAGGTACGGGCTTGAAAGATAACCAGGTGGATATTTTAGATGTTTCTGCCGAGGACGTGAAATTTCGCGCCACGGATTTAAATAACGATCTCAACCGCGACGGCATCGTGGATGTTTTGGACATGAGTATCATTTTAGTAAATTACAACAAGTCAGGCGACCCGATTTCATAAAATTATGTTGAAATATTTCCGCGCGACATTATTAATAATTTTTTCTCTGATTTTTTTCCGGGCGGATTTTGTTTCCGCCGCCACTTTTTATTTGGAACCGGCTTCGGGTGATTTGATCAGGGGTTGTCTGACTAATATCACTTTGCGCTTGTCCACTGATGGCGCCAGTTCCAACGGCGCTCAGGCCTATGTGGATTATTCATCGCTGGGCGGCGGCACCATTAACATCGCCGGCGCCGGCCTGTTTAGCACCTATGCCACGCCACCCGGCGTGCCGGCGAGCACCCTGGGTATTTACGGTTATGGCGGAGTGACGACCGGCAATGGCTTGAGTTACGCCACCATCAGAGTGCGCAGTAATACCAACGGCCCACTTACTTTAACCGTGCACCCGAACACCGCCGACCCGGCCAGTAAAATCGCCGAGCATCCTTCCAGCAACGATATTTTAACCAGCGTGGCCTCCGGCTCCTATACAGTAATCGACGGTTATTGCGAAACTCAACCGCCGTATTTGTCGGATTTGAATCCCGTGGCGGACAAGCCAAATCATCCGGTCGGACAAAATATTTTATTTGATATTCGCGATGCTGATTCCGGAGTTAATATTAATACCTTGAGCGTGACGGTAAAGCAAAATAATGTTGACGTGCCTTTCAATCAAACGGCCACAGCGCACGGCACTGACAGTAAATGGTATTCCATCGTCATTGACCCGACAAGTGATTTGACTCCGGAATTAAAAGTGGTGGTAACGGTAGCGGTGAATGACAAGGCCGGCAACACCATGACGCGAACTTACCAATTCAATGATTTAACCTGCTCTCAACTTGGTTGTCTGGCCGGCGGGCTTACCCCGCAGTGCCGAGACAGTATTGATAACGACGGCGATGGCCGAATTGATTTTCCGGCTGACGCCGGCTGTTCCGAAGCCGATGACAATAACGAATTTATTTCCTCGGATTTTGTTTGCGAACCGCCGTTGGCTTGTTCGGTCGCCACTACTACGACCGGCGGTGAACAGGGGACCGGTGGCGGAGTCACCCCGCAATGCGCTGACGGCTTGGATAATGACGGCGACGGGTTGATTGATTTGGCCGATTTGGGCTGCGCCAATAATTCTGACAACAATGAATATGTTTTTGGCGAATTGCAATGTCCGATTTGTGTCGCTACCACTACGGCCGTAGTCACGCCATCAACTATCGCGGAAGAAGAGGGCTTGTCCATTAAAGACGCGCGCTTCTTTTTAGCCAATCGTTCAGTGGAGACTGTTCCCAACTCTGCCAACGTGGTGGAAACTTTGCGCGGCGTGCCGTTGACCGTGGCGATTGATATTAAATCAATCAGCGACCAGGTGTCTGACGCGAAATTGTTGCTGGGCGATAAAAGTTATCGGATGTTTTATGATAATGGTTTGAAACTTTATGCCGTGGATGTGCTGGATTTGATTGAGGCGGGCGCGTCCAATGGCGCGATTGTGATTGAGCATGGCATCAGCGCCCAAGAGACGATTCCTTTTACGGTGGCCACTTTATCCAAAGGAAAAATAATCGGCAAAGATGACGCTAAGCCGGTGGCCGGCGCCAGCGTGACTTTGGAACAGCGCTCATCGGCTGGAAAATATGTATCCGTCAGTACCATTAAAACCAACAGCGATGGCGAATATGGTTTTGTCGTACCCAACGGCACTTATCGCATATCAGTTAAGAGCGACGGCTTCCGCAATGAACAAACTGCCGGTTTCGCCGTGACTAATCACATCATTGATCGCGCTTTTAATTTGATTACTGCGGTTAATTTGTTGGATACCAATGTTTCAGTCGCGGATAAGGCCACCTACATCACCGAAGTGGCCGGCGAACAGGCTGGAAAAATTCTTGATAGCGCCAACGATCCGGCAGTGGAACAAACAGCCAGGCAAACCGTGGCCCCGATCGCGCTCGGTTCGGCCGTGGTCGCCACTTTGCCGGCGTTGTCCATGTTGAACCTTTTATCATATTTGCGCTTTTTGTTTTTACAACCGGTATTTTTATTCGGCCGGAAGAAGCGGAAGAAATGGGGCGTGGTTTACAACGCTCTCACTA
>JAQTYG010000028.1 GCA_028688375.1 Patescibacteria group bacterium
CCGCTCCCACCGAGCAGAAGATTTCCATAAATCTCGCAACATTGCGCGCCGCGATCGGGTGTTCTGCTGGAATCGATATGGAAAGAGAAGTCCGCCTATATTGCCAGGGAGTGGCCCGCCAGGCTCTTTAACCTCGTTTCTCATCGTCCCCATCTTGCGGCGGGAAGGCATAGTCCTTTCCGCTAATTTTTTTATAATCAGATAGTTCCGAAGTCAATGCGTGGGCCCAGCTGGCGATTGATTTTCTGTTACGCAGGTTTACTCCGGGTGTACATATCCCGGAAGAAGGAAAGTTTATCCTTTCCACATCAATTGCCTCTCTTCCCTCGTCGGCCTCTTTCTCAAGAAACGTGTCGAGGTCGGAGTTCCTCAATCTAGAGAAATGCATGACTATGTAACGATTGGCGATATTTACAGCGTCAATTAAAAGATTGTGTTTTCGTTCGCGCGTCATATCTATTTTTTTAAGACCCTCCAAATAATCTTTTTGGTTCATGCGGCCCCGGCCGTATTTATACTCACCGGTCTGCATTGTCACGCCAAGATATTCTATCGCCCGCTCAATTACGCTGTTCAGCAAGTCTCGGGCCGTGTCTTTTTGTTTTTCCAAAATGTCCTGCTGTCTGGCGTCAGTTTTTTCAAGCCGGATATTATCAATATCGGCTAAAATTTTTTCCAAATGTTTTACGGTATCTCCGATTTCTTTTTCGCGATCTTTTTCTTCGGCAATCTTGTGAAGGTCATATAGCTCAATCGCAGAGCCAAAACTTTCATCTTCTCCGGCTTGATGAAATAAGGCGGCTAGCGAGCGTTCTCTTGCCATATAAATTGTAGGTTATTTTTATATTAAGTATAATACATTTTTAATTACGATTTGCCAAGTTTGGCAAAGAATTGTATTATGACAGCGTCGATGACCCCCCATCTCTTCGTCGAAGACACGTTTTGTGGCTGTAATTTATTTGTTGAAGCGTTAGTTGTCAAGTAGTTGACAACTTTTATTTTGTATGTTACAATAAAAGTTGTCAATAGATTTTAAATAAATATGGACATAAAAGCGCATATTTTAGCTAAAATTAAGAAACAGAAGCAAATTAAGACCTCTGACATTGTAAAAGAGACCGGTTTTTCGCGTACATATATTAGTCGTATTTTAAAACAGTTAAGAACAGAGGGGAAAATAATACTTATAGGCAAGGCTAACCGTGCCAGTTATGTTATAGCTGAAAAAGAAGCGGTTGATAAGGCAATGAAAAAAATTGGTGATTTTTTTAAAGAATATGAAAGACAAGGACTTCGAGAAGACGAAGTTTTTGATACGATAAATAAGGAGACGGGTATTTTGGAAGATTTGCCCGATAATATTTTTAATGTGATAAAGTGGGCTTTCTTAGAAATATTAAATAATGCCATTGACCATTCCGGCTCCGACAAGATAAGAGTATTTATGAACCGCAAGAAAGAAGAAGTGTCTTTTGCGGTAGATGATAGGGGTGTAGGCATATTTGAGAATATTAAAAAGAAGTTCGGTTTGCCCGATTCGATTTCTGCCATCCAAGAGTTGATTAAAGGCAAACAAACCACCGACCCGGAAAAACACACCGGGATTGGTATATTCTTTACCTCCAAAATGGTCGATTCCATGTTCATTTCTAGCGGCGATAAAGAATTAAATTTTATACGAGCATTGGATGATGTTTTTGTTTCTAACAAAAAAGTATCGCAAAAAGGGACGCAGGTATTTTGTTTTATAAATTTAAGTAACGATATTAATACCAAAGAATTATTTGATAAATATACCACTGCGGGAACTTACGAATTTTCCAAGACGCGTGTCTGGATTAAATTGTTCAACATAAATAAAAGTTTTATTTCCCGTTCTGAAGCACGGCGCGTTGTTGTTGGCTTAGAAAAATTCCAATCTATTGTATTGGACTTTAAAGATGTGGAAACCGTGGGCCAAGGATTTGCTGATGAAATATTCCGCGTCTGGCACAACAGCTACCCGGACAAAAAAATTGATTATGTCAATGCCAATGAGAATGTGGAGGCGATGATTAAAATGGCCAAATAATCGCTCCGAATAATTGTGGGAAAAAGGTGAATAATAATTTTTTTGCGTTGGCCGAGAAAAAGTATTACAATGCCCCTGCTATGATTTTGTATATCTACGGCGATGATACTTTAAGAAGCCGGCAGTTTCTTAAGAAAAGTATCGATGAATTTAAGAGCAAACGGGATCCCCAGGGTTTGAATACCCTGATTTTTGACGTGGTCAAAGAAGCGCCGGACCGGATTTTCGGCGAGATTGTCGCTTCGCCTTTTTTGGCCGAGAAGCGAATGATTGTTTTGCAGAATGTGCTGGCCAATTCGGATAAGGAATTTTTGGAGCGGATTATCACCATGATGGCCGACAAAAAAATTCCCGAATCAAACGTGGTGATTTTTTGGCAGGCCGAACCGATCGGGAAAACCAGCGAAGCGAAAAAATTAGCCGGAATTTTGGCCAAAGAAAAATATGCTTACGAATTTCCGCAAATGTCGCCGGCGGAATTGGCTGGTTGGGTGGTAAAAGAAGTCACTAATCGTGGCGGAAAGATTGACCGGATGACAGCCGGATTTTTAGCGCAAAATATAGACGCCGATATGTGGCTATTGCATTCGCTGATTGACCAGTTGATCGCCTATAAAAAAGGCGAGGAAATCCGCACGGCGGACGCGCGGTTATTTTTGGATGAAAAAGTGGACGACAATATTTTTAATATGGTGGACACGATTGTCGCCGGCAATAAAAAACAGGCGTTTAAATTGCTTAAAGAACAACGGCGCATCGGTCAGGACGATGGTTATCTTTTTTCCATGATTTTGCGGCAGTTTAAAATTTTGTTGCAGATGCGCGACCTATGGGAGCAGGCGGATAATTTGACGAGCGATGCTATGGCCAAAACGCTCGGCCTGCATCCGTTTGTCGCCAAAAAAAGTTTGCCTTTGGTCAAGCGGTATAATTTGGAACAGCTGAAAAGAGTTTACGATGAATTACTGCAAGTGGATATAAAAACAAAAACCGGTCTGGCCGACCAGCCGCTGTTGATTGATTTGTTTGTGGGGAAAATTTGATGAAAGGAATAAGGAGTAAGGAATAAGGAAAAAGCCGTCCAGTGAGTGTCATTCCCGCGAAGGCGGGAATCCAGACACTGGATCCCCGTTTTCACGGGGATGACAAGTGAATAAAAAATTGTCCGCCAGCTGGCGGACAATTTTTTGATGTTATTTCTTTTTATTGATTTTCTTCATCAAGCGCGAGAGCTTGCGGGCGGCGGTCTGTTTTCTGATGGCGTGGGTTTTAGACGCTTTATCCAAGGCCTTCTGCGCTTCGCGAATCAGTTTTTTTACTTCATCCGCGCCGGTGGCTTTGGCCGCTTTTTTAACCGCTTCTCGGTAAGCGACTCGGCGGGCGGTGTTTCGG
>JAQTYG010000015.1 GCA_028688375.1 Patescibacteria group bacterium
CCTTCGAGGGTGCTAGATAGGTGCTGCATGGTTGCCGTCAGCTCGTGCCGTGAGGTGTACCATTAAGTTGGGAAACGAGCGCAACCCACGTCGTGTGTTAAATGTACACACGAGACCGCCCAGCTCAAAGATCGGATTTAAGATTGTAGATTTTTGATTTTAGAATAATACGAACATGCCGCGTTAATTCATAAATCATGAAATCACAAATCATAAATCTTGTTTGTGAGCTGGGAGGAAGGGGTGGACGACGTCAAATCAGCATGGCTCTTACGTCCAGGGCTACACACATGCTACAATGGCCGGTACAATAGGTCGCCAAGTCGCGAGACGGAGCTAATCCTATCAAAACCGGTCTCAGTTCAGATTGCAGGCTGCAACTCGCCTGCATGAAGTTGGAATCGCTAGTAAACGCGTATCAGCCACGGCGCGTTGAATACGTTCTCGGGTCTTGTACTCACCGCCCGTCACACCACGGAAGTTGGCAATGCGCAATATTCCATTTATGGGACGAACGCAGGGTCAATGACTAGGGTGAAGTCGTAACAAGGCATCCGTAGCGGAAGCTGTGGATGGATCACCTCCTTTCTGGAGAACTCTTCGCTAACGCGAAGTGAATCCAAGTCGAGTTCCGAGCTAAGATTAACTTCTTATCGGAGCTGGGGTAGGCGATTATGGTTTTTGTCACTTTTGTATGGTCAAATAAAGCCCGCCAATTAGGCGGGCTTTTGTTACAGGTTTTCCACATGTAAGCCCTTGATTTTTTTTATAATTACTGGTATGCTTGTCGTTGATTTGCTAAAATGATAGAACCTTGGGCGTATAGCTCAGCTGGTTAGAGCGTTTCGTTGACATCGAAAAGGTCTCCCGTTCAAGTCGGGATACGCCCACGAAACGGGCAATTAGCTCAGATGGTTAGAGCGCGTCACTGATAATGACGAGGTCGGAGGTTCGATTCCTCCATTGCCCACCAAAGTGTCAAGGCGGCACTTGAAAAAGGAGGAATACGATGCCGAAATGTTTGAAGTGCAACGACATCGGTTTGGAAGACACCGGCAACAACGAGCTACCGTGTGATTGTCCCGCAGGGGCGACGGCCCTCTTCAATGTAGCGGGCGTCATCGGCCCGGTAACCGGAGAGGAAATCCGGCGCCATTTCTTGAATGGCTCACCGGAACCGATTCACCTCGGCAGGGAGCCGATTCTGGCGTCAAGTTTGCCGGGAAGAAAAAAGTAGCAACACCCGCAAGCACCAAAGCCCGCCTCTAGCCCGCCCTTTTTCCTTTCAAAATACCCACCCATCTTACCCCGTCTGCGCGAACCGCAACGGGGATTTTTTTATCCATTTCCGCCCCTTGCCAAACCAGAAAAAGTGGTGTATATTAAAATGAGCAAAAGACGGGCTCAGCCCTATTTTTAGCGTAAATAAAATAGTATGGAAGAACAAAAAAATAATAATGAAAAATGGCTGGCAATCCGGAAGAGGATATTAAAATTTTTGGTATCGGCCGGGTTGTTTTTGTTTGAGATGGTAAAAATCGCGGTGTTGGCCGGTATCACTATCGGTCTTATCCGCTATTATCTTTTCAAACCGTTCTACGTTAAGGGCGCTTCCATGGAGCCGAACTTTTATGAAAAAGAATATTTGATTATTGATGAACTATCTTATCGTTTCCGCGAGCCGCAAAGAGGCGAAGTAATCGTTTTTCGTTATCCGGAAAATCCCAAGGAATATTTTTTGAAGCGCATTATCGGTTTGCCCGGCGAAACAATTAAAATCTCCCTCGGCCAGGTGATTGTTTACAACAAAGAACATCCCGAGGGTGTGGCCGTGGATGAATCGTATTTGCCGGCGGATTTAAAAACCGAAGGTGACCGGACGATAAAAATTAGCGACACCCAATATTTTGTTATGGGGGATAACCGCCCCAATAGCTATGATTCGCGCCGGTTCGGTCCGATTGACCGGTCGTTGATTGTCGGCCGCGCCTGGTTGCGTGGTTGGCCGGTGTCTCGCGCCGCCACGTTTAAAGCGCCGGCGATGAATATTTAGTAATCTCAAAATTAATATGCCAAAAAAACAAAAAGAAAAAAAGAAATTCGTGCCGAGAAAAAATAAAGAACAAAAACCGAAAAAGAAAGAAGCGGAGGGCGCGGTGGTGGAAAAGGGGAAGCGCGCGCATAATATTTTGCGCGGGATGCATGATATTCTTCCGCGCGAGGAAAAATATTGGAAGACCATGTTTCATGTGGCGGAAAATTTGGCCGCTTATTTTCAATACGGCCGGATCGAGACGCCGGTGATGGAAGAAGCCGGCTTGTTTGTCCGCTCGCTGGGCAAGGGGACCGATGTGGTGGAAAAAGAAATGTATGTTTTTGAAAATCAAGACGGCAGTAAAATTTGTTTGCGGCCCGAAGCCACGGCCTCGGTCGTTCGCGCTTATATCAACGCCGGCATGTTCAATTATCCGCAACCGGTGAAAATGTGGTATTGGGGGCCGATGTTCCGCCACGATCGCCCGCAAGCCGGCCGTTATCGCGAATTCAGACAGGTCGGTTACGAAATTATCGGCGCGGCGGACCCGGCCATGGACGCGGAATTGATTTTGGTGGCTTATAATTTTTATAAAGACTTGGGTTTGCCGGTGGAAATTCGCGTTAATAGTATCGGTTTGCCCGAAGAACGCGAGCGCTATAAAGCCGAATTGGCCAATTATTACCGCGCCAAAAAAAGCTATATTTGCGAGGATTGTCGCAAACGTTTGTTGAAAAATCCTCTGCGTCTTTTGGACTGCAAGGAAGATCAGTGCCAGCCGATCAAAGATGAAGCGCCGCAGATTGTGGATTGGCTGTCCGAGACGTCAAAAAATTATTTCATGAAAGTGTTGGAATATTTGGACGCATTGGGCATTCCATATATTTTACAGCCGACACTGGTGCGCGGGTTGGATTATTACACCCACACGGTTTTTGAAATTTATCCGGTGATCGAGGCGGAAGAAGGCGCGGCGAAAGAAACGGCGCAAAGCGCTCTGGGCGGGGGCGGGCGGTATGATTTGCTGATGGAAGAAATGGGCGGACGGCCTACGCCGGCGGCCGGTGTGGCTTTGGGCATTGATCGTTCAGTGGCCGTATTAAAACAGTATGGAGAAAAGCACCCGATCAATTTGTTAAAACCGGAATATGATATTTATTTCGCCCAATTGGGTGAGCGGGCCAAAGGACGGGCCTTGAAAATGATTGAAGATTTGCGCCAGAGCGGATTGAGAATCGGCTTCAATTTCTACAAGAATTCGCTAAAAACCCAACTGGAATTGGCCAATGATTTGAAAGTGCCCTGCGCCTTGATTTTAGGTCAAAAAGAGGTCCAAGAGGGGACGATTATCATTCGGGACATGGAATCAGGCATTCAGGAGATTGTCGACCAGAAAAAGGCCGAAAATATCGTGAAAAAGAAGCTGGAAAAGATTTGACCATGGGGATAAAGAAGCGTATAATATTAGTGTATAGTTAATTCTAACCTTTAAGAAAGAGAGGTGGCTTTGTGTCAGAAATCAAACGAAAGAAAAATGAATCATTTGAGGCCTTCATGCGTCGCGTGAAGAAGCGCTGGCAGCAATCCGGCAAAGTTTTGCAAGTGAAAAAAATTCAATTTCATGCGCGAGATAAAAGCCGTAACATGCGCCGCAAGAGCGCTTTGCATCGCTTACAGATGGCCGACAAAATCGAATATCTTAAAAAAATTGGCCGCATGCCCGAAGAGAAGACCAAGAGACGTTAGCCATCGGGCCGGGTAATTATTTTTTCATTGTTCCCATGCTTCAATGGATAAATAAACCAGGAAACAATTTTAAAAAGGCCGCCGCAATATTGGGGGTAATATTTGTGGCGGTTTTTTGCTTTTATTTTTCTTTTAACGGGGATAAGGTTTTCGCTCAAACCGCCGGTGTGGTTAGCCAGGCCGATCCCAATAGCGAGTTGTTGCAGGGCGTGCAGGTGATTGAACAGCCACTGGGTTTGCCGGCCACCGACATCCGTCAGATTATCGCCAATATTATTCGCATCGCGCTCGGTTTGGTGGGCATCGTTTTAGTGGTAATCATAATTTACGGCGGTTTTCTTTGGATGACGGCGGGCGGAAATGAAGAACAAATCGGTAAAGCGAAAAAGGTTTTGACCAACGCGGTGATTGGCCTGGTCATCATCTTATCCGCCTATGCCATCGTGCTGTTTGTTATGCGTATGCTCGGTATCGGTGTGGGCGCACCGAGCGGAGTGGGGATCGCCCCGCCCGGAGTGCAGAATTTCACCGGTAGCGGTGCCCTCGGACGGGTGGTTAAAGATCATTATCCGACGCGCGGGCAAATTGACGTGCCTCGCAACACGAAAATCATCGTGACATTTTTTAAACCGATTGTGGTGGATGGGAGCTGGGTGGCCGATACCAACGGCAACGGCATTTTTGGCGACTGCTTAGCGTCATCATACTCCGGCTGGACGTGGGAAAAAGATTGCGACGCGCTCAAGCTGGATAATAATTATATCAATATCGCTCAAGTCACTCCTTCTTCTACCGGTTTGGCGGCGGAAACACCGATTAGAGGCGCTAATTTATTAATCAGCAAATCAGCGGACGCTTCCGGCGTGGAGGGTATTTATACTATTGTCATTCGGCCTTACGATTACTTAGGCAGTGACACGGAAAAATTAAAATATAAGGTGCGCCTAGGTAATAATATCAAACGCGACGCTCCGAATAATCCGGGTATTTTTGCCAACAATCCCGGTTCAAAATTTTACGAATGGAATTTCACCTGCAGTACGGAGCTGGATTTAATTCCGCCACACGTGACTGACGTTTATCCTTACGCCGGTTCCACGGAAGTGAAAAACACGGTTTTACAAATTAGTTTCAACGAGCCGATGGATCCGATCGGCGTGCAGGGCATGTTCGCCACCGATACCGCCTATGGTTATTATTATTTGCAAAATGGCTTCGTTTATTTGAAAAGCGACAATAGCACAAAGCCACTCGGCGGTTTTAATTTGGTGAATAATTATCAAACATTGGAATTTACCCCGTCAATTCCTTGCGGTACCAACGCTTGTGGTGGAACGATTTATTGTCTGCCGGTTTGCGATAAGGCCGGGACGAAATGTAATTTGGATAATTACCAACTTTTGCTTAAAGCGGCCGTTACCATCGGCAACGGCACCTTTGAGTCGCAACCTTTGTCCGGCATCGCCGATATTTGCGGCAACGCGCTGGACGGCAATAACGATGGCAAAATTGATACCGCTCCAAACGCGGAGCCGGTTTATGATAATGGGAAAGCGCCGGATAACTACTGGTGGGGTTTTGGCATTGAAAATAAAATGGATTTGATTCCGCCGTATCTTAATCAAATAATTCCCGGGCCGGAAGCGTCTTGGGTGTCGGCCGGCGAGGATTGGAGCATGTGGTTTAGCAAACGCATGCGCATTGACCCGATGTACACTATTACCGCGGAAGAATCGCCCACACCGGCGGAACGTTGTGTTTATTATAAGTTAGGCGATGCCTGCGTGCTGGATTTGTTGTGGCAAGTACCGTTTGTGACTTTTGTTTCTTCCACTCCGCCCACCCCGCCGATTACCCGAACGTCCATGCGCCACGGCCCGTTTTTAGACGGCACCCCGCAGGGGTATATTCCGCTGGTTTCTTCCGCGGTGGAAGACGCGCACTTCAATTGTATGTATCCCGGGCAAGGGCCGATCGGGGGAGAAAATTACGATACCGACAAAACTTCGGAATTTTGCGACCCGGTTTCTGAAAAATGTTGTATCAAGGATGGCACGGCCGTATTTTGTTGCAATGCCACAGCCCAAAAAGAAAATGATAGCGCGTTATGTTCACAAAATTTAAACATGGCGCCACAGAAATAACCACATGCGAATTGCAAACAAAAATAAAATAATTTTTTCTCTGGTTTTTCTGGCCGTACTGGCCGGCGGTTTGTTTTTCGCGCAAAATGCTTTGTCCCAGACAACCGGCCCGTTGACGGTGGCTGATACCGGCATTAATCAGGTGGGGCAGGATTTGGGCATGCCGGCGACTGATATTCGCTTGGTGGCCGCTCGGATTATCCGTATTGCCTTGGGTTTCCTGGGGATAATCGCTTTAGGTTTGATACTTTACGGCGGTTTTGTGTGGATGACGGCCGGCGGGAATGAAGAAAACATCGCCAAGGCGAAAAAGATTTTAGTTAACGCGGCCATTGGTTTGGCGATTATTTTATCAGCTTACGCCATCGTCAGTTTTGTGATCAGCAGTTTAATCCAGGCGACCAGCGGGACCGGGGGAGAGAACGAGGGCGGGACCGGGGGGACCGGCAGCGGCACTCTCAATGTGCTTTACATCATGAGCATGCCGGGCAATGATTTTGGTTGTGGTATTCGCAACGCTCACCCACTGATTGTTTTTAGCAAAAATGTAAATTTGGATACGGTCCGCGCCAATCTTCACTTGCGGAAAAAGGACGGTGGCGGTGAAGCCAACGGTGAGTGGAATTTTGCCGGTGTCGGACAGAAATCGGTGGTATTTGACCCGGTCGGTAATTGTGGCGTGGGCGGGCAAACCGATTGTCTTGATGCCAACACCACTTATCAAATTGTTTTTGACCAAGCGACCGGCATCCAGAGCCAGAATGTTCCGCCGTTGAGTCTGCGGTGCAATATAAAATACACCAAACCTTGTTTAAATAATCCGTCGGTGGAATTTACCACCGGCGCCGATGTGGATACTGAACCGCCGACCATCACCATTTCCAGCCCGGCCGAATTGCAGGAGTTTCCGCAAGGGCAGGTGATTCCGGTGGAAGCCTCTTTTACCGATAATTTTGGTTTGCAGAACGTTTCTTTGCAGGTGGACGGTTCCATCGTGGAGAGCCGTCAGATGACCGGTTGTAAAAAATCAGGCGCCATCTCCATCAGCTGGCCGAGTGGCAGTACTCCCACCGGCACTCACGCGCTGACCGCCATTGCCACTGATAACGCCAAGTTGGCTGATGTGGAAACCCGTAATATCATTTTGCGTCCCAGTTGGTGTTACAACAATACGCTGGATAAAGATAAGGGTGAGACTTTCGCCGGTCCGCCGGCGTGTGGCGAACCGCGTTCAGGCTGTGGCGCTTGTAGCGGACAATCTTGCACGGAAAATAAAGATTGCGCCAGCGGTTTTTGTGAAAGCGGAATCTGTATTGACCGAATGAAAATAATCAGTGTTTCTCCGACCAAGGGCGCGGCCAGCACCACCTACGTTTCCATTGCCGGCCAGTTTTTTGGTGAAGACGGCGGGGGAGTATATTTTAAAAATTCCGCTGGTGAATGGGTCTTGGCCCGTATCGCCAATTGTGGCGCCGGCATTGATAATTGGACGCCATCGCAATTAATTGTCAAGGTGCCGGCCGACGCGGTGACCGGGCCGATTTTAGTGGTGACGGCCAGCACTACCGTTAACGGCGTGGAACGAAAATGGGAAGACAGAACCGATGATGCTTGGGGGCCGAATTTGGGTTCTTTCACGGTTAATAATGATATTGTTCCCGGTTTGTGCGCGGTCCGGCCGTCAGCTGATGCGCCATATCGCGACGTGCTTTTAGTCGGTGAAAATTTTGGTTCAACCCAGAGTGGTTCGGATAAAGTAATGTTCGGCGATGCTCGAGCCATTACCAATCAGAACAATTGGCATAATCTTTCCGTGCAGGCGCGCGTGCCGTCGCTCGGCACCGGCGCGGTAGCCGTCAGATTATTTAAAGGCGCCACGCCCAGCAATGCCGTGCGATTTTTTGTTAATGATTTACTGGATAATACCGGGCCGATGATTGAGAGCATCACTCCCGACCGCGGGGCCAAAGGTGAATATATCACCATCGCCGGCCGAAATTTCGGCGCCAATATGGGGGAAGTGTGGTTTAAACACGATGGTACCGGTGAAACCAAATACGGCTCTTTTAAGTTTCCGAAAGAATGCGAAGGGAATCTTTGGAGCGACACAAAAATTATTGTTAAGTTCCCGGAATTGGGCGAAGGCGAGCCCCAGGGTTCTTATTCGGTCCAAGTGGTGCGTTCCGCCGACGACGTGAAAAGTTCGATCGGCGCGGCGTTTGATTACCAAACCGGCCGTCCCGGTCCGGGTATTTGTAAAATTGATCCCAGCGCCGGTCCGGTGCCGTTTGTCGCCGACAATTATTTAAATATTTACGGCGAATATTTTAATCCGGACAGTTTGCCCACGCCGTTAACGATTGACGCGTTTGCCGGCACCAATATCGCTTTACCGTATTTTTGGTGGAACGGAGCTTCGCCTGATAGTATTACCGACCGATTGGCGCCAGCCGCGGTCGGGACGATTACCGACCGAAAAATAACCGTACTACCGCCGGCGGAAATGCAAACCGGCCCGGTGGTGGTTTATCGCGATGATGACAAAAAAATGAGCAACAGCATTAATTTTACGGTTTATGATTGTTTAAAACACAACAACGATTGTAGCAATATTCCGGACACACATTGTTGCGCCACCGGGTTGGAATCCGGTGTTTGCAAGCCGAATAGCGAACGTTGTGTGGGAGAAATGCGCTCGGCCGGCTATATGTGGCGTTTCAGCACCGGACCTTTTCCGCCCACCCCGCGAGTGATCGAGCGCTGCGATGCCGTTACCGAGAGCGGGAACGGTTTGCCGTCGCCCTCGCCCGATATTCGTTGGAATGGCAATGGCAATGTGGATCAATATAACGTCTGTCGGACGGCCGTGGTTTCCGTGGAATTTTCCATGTTAATGAAACAGGATACGGTTAACGCGCAGAATATTGAAATTTATAAATGCAAGGATGTTGCTTCCACTAATTTTAACAGCATTAATTCTTGCGAACACGACGGCGATCCGATTGCGATTGACCCAAGCAGTTACACCTTGTTCGTTTCCCAAGGCACAGCCACAGAGAATAGAAGCGCTTTGGCTTTGAAACCATCGGGCGATGGCCAATGGGCGGATAATACTTGGTATCATGTGGTTTTGAAAAATACCGTGATGTCAGCGGCGACGGAATTTTCTTTTGGTAAAGAAACAATAAAATTGGAGCCGCAAAATTTGCGGTCACTCCGACCTTGCGGCGCCGGCACAGCTTATTGTTTTGTTTTTAAAACCGACGAGCGTAATTGTAAATTAAGAAAAGTAATTGTTACTCCATCGGATTATTGGACGGCCGTATTGGAAACGCCAATCAGATATCGCGCTATTAAAGATAATGCCGATGATGCCGGTCAGCCGTTGGATTGGCGCGGTAGCGGACTAAGCGACCAACGCTGTATTGTGATGGATATGAAAAATTACGATTGGGGTTGGAAAACAGCAGACCAGGCATATGCTACGATTTTCGGCGCTAAAGATAACACCGCCCAGGTGTCGGCGTTGGCCAACACCGTAGCTATCGGCTTAACCGATGATTCGGTGGCGGTAAAAGCGATGGCCAGAGAAAGGGATACCAAGAAAATTACAACCGGAGAGAGCCCTCTGTCCATTGATTTATCTAAACCGCGGGTGGTGGATTATTGGCCGAAATGTTTGGAGGCCTGCACCAACGCGGAGATCGGCGCTCGATTTAACATTTTAATGTCAAATTATAATGTTAAGCGCGGAGTGAAATTATTACGCTGTTTGGACGAAAATTGTTCTTCCACCGAGGCGGTGGCCGATTCGATTAATCCGAGTTTTAATTCGGCCGATCGCCGGTTGTTATCAATTCCTTTTAGTATTCTAAATTTAGAATTAGCCACCGGCACTATTTATCAAGTAGTTCTTTCAAGTAATGGTGATACGGTTCAAGACCAATTTTATCAGCTCTGGTCAAGTGGTAGCGCGTCCAATGACACGATAACGGCCAAACCATATCAACAGGAATTTACCTGGCGTTTCCGTACTAAAAAAGAGAAATGCACGGTTGACAGCGTGTCCGTAATTCCGGCTTTGTTCAGTGCCGTGTTTGTCAACGATCGCCATGTTTACAGCGGAGAGGCGCGATCCGCGCCCGATGCTTGCGATGCGAAAGGTCAGCGGCTTAATCCGTGGTCGCTTGATTGGGCGTGGAGTCCAAAAGATGAAGCAGTGGCCGAAGTTCAAACTTTCAGCACTTTAGGCCACAGTCCGGCCTGCACGGCGAACTGTATAAAAAAGGGCAGTAATATTCCGGCCGGAGTTGGAGCGGTAGAGCCGTTGTGCGGGAATAATATAGTGGAAGCGGGGGAAGATTGCGATCCGCCATCTACGGTTCTTTTTGAGGGAAAGTATTGGGTGGGCTGTTCGTTGAATTGTTTGCGGACAGGTAATACCTTGTCTCCCACCACTACCAACCCATACTGCGGAGACGGCCATATTACTCCGGCCATGGGCGAAGAATGCGACATTGCCGACCCGAAGACAAAAGATAGTTGTACCAGCATATGCACTCATGCCGGTTCTAAACCGGCCACTGGCGCGGAAGAAGTTGGCGCATCTATTTGCGGCAACGGCATGGTGGGCGCGGGCGAGGATTGTGATTTAGGAGTGGCGCCAAATCGTGCCGTTTCCAATTCGGCCTTAAATTGTTCGCCGCTATGCACGCATTTGGGCACGCGCCTTTCTCTCGGTTGGTGTGTGGCGCACGCCGGAGATAAAATGGACGCGGAAAATAACATAGTGGTAAGAAATGGCGGATTTGGCGACGCCGTTTATAATGCCGCTTGCGCCAAAGCCGTCAGCCAATGCGGCGACGGCATTACCGGTCCGGATGAAGACGAAGGCTGCGATTTGGGCGGTGGGAAAGTAAGCGATTTCTGCGACCAATTCTGTCTGTTTAATTCTCTTGACCGGCAGGAATGCGCTCCGTTCATCAGCGTGGAAGAGAACGGCGTTCATATTAAAAAATCCAACGAAGGTTGCAGCGCTCAAGGCCAGCACATCGGTTCGTCTTTGTTATATTCCGAGCCGTCGGCTTGCGGCGATGGACATGCCAGCATCGGTGAAGACCCAGAATGCGAGCAGAACCTTGTTTATTCCCATAGCGGCACTGACCCGTGGGCTTTGGCGATTGGGGTCGGAGAGGGGAACACAGACACCGATGGAGCGCAAATCACCGATATCGACGGTACCGGCAAACAGACAGTGTCTGCCGGGATAAAACAAAAAACCGGTTCCGGCCAATTTAAAATCGTTTGCGGTTACAAGACGGACGCCGAATGCCAGTCGGCCGCTCAAAGTCATAATATCCCAAATAGCGCCGATTATGGCGTGGCTAATAATTCCTGTTGTTATGCCAAGCCGAAGTTGCTAAGCACTTATCCGGTGGGTAATGCCGAAGACGTTTGTCCAAACACTTATATTGAAGCGGTATTTGATAAACGAATTAACCCGGCGACTTTGCAAAACAATGTATTTTTTGCTCGTGGGCTTACTAACACCACCGCTTGTCCGGCCGGAGAAGAAAATGTCAATCATTTGGTTGATGATATTTTTAAAACCACTCAAGCCGATTCCCCGTGGTATAAAAAAATCTGGACAAAAATTGTTGCTTGGGTAGCAGATTTGTTTAATTGGAAAAATTCCGCCAGCGCTAAATCCAGTATTTACTGCATGGGCGCGGACTACGGCCGTCCGGAAGTAATCAACGCCGGTAGTGCCTCTTCCACCGAACCGAATGTCACCTCCACCGTTATATTCCGTCTCAATAACGCCCTGGCCACCAGCAGTGACTATGTGGTTTTGTTCGCGCCCGGAGTGCGTGATACTCGCGGGGTGAGCGTGGGAAGCGATACAAACAGCCGGCCGGTTCAATGGACATTCACAACCGGAGAAAAAATTTGTGAATTAAGTGATTTAAAAATTACGCCGGATAAATATTTGTTTCAAACGGCCGGCGATTCCACGGAATTAAATGCCATGGCCTCGGCCGTTAACGGCCAGTTGATCCAGCCGGTTAACGGTTACCGTTGGGAATATATTTGGGGTCCGCCCCAAAGTGATTTCGTGTCTCTGGATGTTACTACCGATACGCCAAATACAGTCAGAGCTAAAAATCGCAATGGTGAAGTGGACATCACCGCCACCACCAAAATGACAGAAAATATTTTTTCGCTTGGTTCACCGTCTTTGACCGGTTTGTCGCATATCACCGTGTTTCTCTGTTCTAACCCATGGCCGAGTTTAAAAACCATGCCGTTCCGCGATGATGCTTATGATTTTTCCACTTTCTATTGTATGGATGATGGCGGTCCGGGGGTGGCCGATGATTTGCCACGCGTCTCTTCCACAGCAGTTTGGACCACCGCTGATAATACCGGCTCAACTTACCGTAAGCGCTATCTTTTTACCAATACTGACAATAAAGACGCTATTGGTATACAAATTTTTGCCAATCCGGACCATTTATCGGTGCGCGATTGGTATGCCGCGCGCGGTTTTAGCGGGGCGATGAGCGGATTGAAAATTGACGGCTATGAAGCGATCAGCGACGGTAATAATATTTATATAGACGCGCTCAATGTTAAAGCGCCAGCGCCACAACAAAATGCGTCGATTTATTCCAATATTTATTCCTTTAATATCAATAGTGACGCCACTCAGGAAACGCGCCGTATTTTCGAGCAGTTAATTGCTAATTTGAAATTTAACACCGCCATTACCAACGTCCCGTATTGCGCCAAAAATTTTGAATTAGGTAGTATAAATTACGGTCTAAGTTGTACTAATGATCTAGATTGCTTGGCCGGCGTGACAGCTTACAACAAGCAAAATCCCGGTTTTCCGACCGACGCTTTTACCTGTTTGAATTTAAAAAATAAACTGCAAAATAATTACCGACGCTTGAAAGACCTGCGTTTAATCAAAGAGACATTAAATAATTATAACCAGAATCAAAAAGCCGTTAATACGTCTTCGTTAAATTTTTATCCGCTGATGAAAGGCAACACTTATTTACCCGGTCAGGCGTTGAGTGTCTGGACAGATTCTTGGACGGAATTTGGCAACGAACTCGGGAGTGTCTTCATGCCGGTTGATCCGATTAACAAACTGGCCCAAAGCGGCACCTGTTTTAAAAATCAAGGTCAGGCATGTTTCAAAGATGACGATTGCGCGATTCGGCCGATGGGAGACCTGTTGAGTTATTGGGACGCGGAAGACGGCGCGAAAGACGCCGGCCCTCTTAAAAACGACGGCAGTTTTGTCGGGGTCGTCGGTACGGCCGATGGCAAAGGACACGGTAAAGCCTTTGATTTCACTGGCGCTTCTGACGCGAAAATTACGGCGCCGTCAAAAGATGAATACAATAATTTAGAGGCCGGCTTCACCGTTTCCGTTTGGATTTATCCGACCAAAAAAAATACCGCCACCATTATTAAAAAAGGCGGCTGGGACGCGAACAACAATAGTCTGGGTGGATTTGTGTTGGAATACAGCGGGCTTTCGTGGAATGGCGACCAAACCAGATTTAATAATGGCACCATCAGATTTGCCGTATTCCCGCGCGCCGGCGAATCGATAAAATATTATGCCGCCGATTCAGCCACGCCTTTGGAGTTGAATAAATGGCACCATATTTTGGCGCGCTGGGGCACTCAGCCGGGCCGACCCGGCTATCTAACTATTGACGGAGTAAAAGCGGATGATGGTATGCGAGCATTTACGACTGTTCCGACGCTTACCACTGCCGCTTCAATGGCCGTTAATACCTTGGATATTGAAATTGGGCAAAATTTTAACGGCCGGATTGACAGCGTTGCTTATTACGGAAAAATGCTTGATTTCACTTCCATGGGCAGGATTTATGAGAGTTTATGTATTCTGCACGACCCGGCCACCGGCTGGAGCACCGAGGACCGCCGTTTTAGTTTCGCCTGTAATACTGCGTCTTATGCCTACCGTTATTTCGGCCCTGCCACTCCCGCCGTTGATTTCGGCTTAAGGGCAAAATTTGAAAACGATAATTTCTTCGGCAGTTATTATCCCAGCGACGCCAATGTTGAAAATTTTGTGGATAAATTTACTTCCGGTAAAGTGAATTTTGAATCCGGTATTTGTACCGGCGACGAAGAAGTATCCTCGCCCTATAATGTAATTTGCGGCGATGGTATTAAGGGCGCGGCCGAAACCTGCGACCCGCCGGGCAGTACACAATATGCCGAAGGCGCCGCCGCCAGTTGTTTCTTATCTATCGATAGCAACGGTAACTATACCGGTAAAT
>JAQTYG010000016.1 GCA_028688375.1 Patescibacteria group bacterium
CGAATATAGCTACCCAGCGATGCCCCTGATGGGACAACTGGCACACTAGAGATTCGTCCTTCCCGGTCCTCTCGTACTAGGGAAGAGCCTTCTCAACGTTCAACGCCCGCAACAGATAGGAGACCGAACTGTCTCACGACGTTCTGAACCCAGCTCGCGTACCGCTTTAATTGGCGAACAGCCAAACCCTTGGGAGCTTCTTCACCCCCAGGATGCGATGAGCCGACATCGTACATGGTCCATATTTTCATATGGGGCAGACTATATCTTCTTCTTGTACTGGATTTTAGCGGAAGCACCGATAAGGCGCTCGTGACCCGCATAATCTTCAGTTTGATGCTACAAGAGTCGGCGTATTACCTGCTCTAAAAAAGAGAGCAAGTCTTCCCTTTCGGGTCAGTCGTTACGGGGTCATGCGCCGAAGAGGCGCAGACTTCCCACGGGGTTACCGGCCACGTGATGACAAATCCATTTTACGTGGTGACGGGTTCTCCGTTATAAGCCGATTATGATCTTTTGATCCTATCTATTGTTAATTTTTTGACGAAAAAACCAGAAAACTGATCGCTCAGTGTGCACCCCGATTTTAATTAAGGTGCCAAACCGGGCCGTCTATATGGGCTATCGGGCCCGATCAGCCTGTTATCCCCGGAGTAGCTTTTATCCGTTGATCTTCCACCTTCCTACATAGGATGGTCGGTTCACTAACTTCCGCTTTCGCGACTGCTCGGATTGTAGTCCTCGCAGTAAAGCCAGCTTGTGCGTTTGCGCGTCCAGCTCGATTTCCATCCGAGCTAAGCTGACCTTTGTAAACGCCTCCGTTACATTTTGGGAGGCAACCGCCCCAGTTAAACTACCCACCAGCCACTGTCTCTTCCTCCGGATTCACGGAGGAGGATTAGGCATAAAGTACGGTAAGGGTGGTGTCTCATTGGCGCCTTGCGGCTCCCACCTACGCTCAACATACCGAACCTTATGCCAATAGCAAGTTGTAGTAAAGCTTCACGGGGTCTTTTCGTCTAGTTGCGGGTAGGAGGCATCTTCACCTCCCTTGCAATTTCACCGAGTACTTCGTTGAGACAGTCGCACTATCGTTATGCCATTCGTGCAGGTCGGAACTCACCCGACAAGGAATTTCGCTCGAATAGTTACCAATTTTATTTGGCGTATCAGCGCATAATTCTGATACCTGCATATCGCTATGCAGTCCGGACTATATTTTCCGTTATTAAACGGATTGGCGTTTAGTCTCTGAGGATTCTAAAAGTCTTGCCGGCACCCGGCGATTCATTTTTTCAATCAATTTGGCGATTTTTATCATTCCGCGCCTGTTCAGATGTTCCTTCTTCAAAATCATTTTTATTATCCGCACAAATTTTTCGAAATCAAATTTTTTTGCGGTTTTCAATTGATTTTTCCGAAAGAAAGGAATAATTATTTCATTCAATTCTTTGATTGATCTTACACAGTAGCGACAAAGATTTTCTTTGTGGTTGTCCTTACGTCGATTTATGTACACGTTGCCACAATCAAAATATTTTTGAATGAAGACAAGCGTATTTCGACTTTTCTCACCTTGTGTAATAACGAATTCCGGAAATATTTGCCATCCGGAGGCGGTCGTGTGGTTTTTTATTATACTGACGGAGAAGCACCCTTCCCCATCAACAAAACCAACGATCCATCCAACTTTTAGTCTTTCCTGCTGATTGTCTGCACCGAACAATTTTTTACTTGGCATAATTATTTACATAATTTCTATGTGTCCATTATACCATAGTATTGTCGGATACACCAGACTTTCCAGCATATAGCCAATTTAAGGACATTTCATTTTCATGAAACGGGCAGCGATTATTTTCCCATTTACCATTCCGCCATAATCGTCCCAATCCTAGTGGGTTGATTGAAATCAACTCACTACCTTAGGACGGTTATAGTTACCGCCGGCGTTCATCAGCGCTTCGGTTCAAGACTCGCATCTCTCCCCTTAACGTTCTGACACTGGCCAGGCATCACCCCCTATACTTCAGCTTACGCTTTTGCAGGGAGCTGTGTTTTTGGTAAACAGTCGCAGTGCGTCTTTTGTTGTAACCCAGTCGCACCTCGCTATGCTCGGGCGACAAGTTGAAAGTTTATAAAGTTATAAAGTTTATAAAGTATTGAACAAGTTTATTCCAATTACTTTACGAACTTTATGAACTTTTAACTTTATAACTGTCGCTGCCGAACGCAGTGAGGCACGACCAGGCGGGCCTTATCCCTAAGTTACGGCCGCTGTATTGCCTAGTTCCTTAACGAAGTTTCTCTCGTACGCCTTAGTCTTCTCGACTCACCCACCTGTGTCGGTTTCCGGTACGATTTTATACGGCTTAACGATGGCCACCTTTTCTAGGCACCTTCTCCCCTTAAGTTGGCTCCACCCGGAGGCTTCACCTTCCCCTTGCGGGACGTGTATAATCAAAACACGCTTAAAGCTTGACGATGCGAAATGGCCACCAAACCGCACAAAGTGCAGGAATATTAACCTGCTCATCCATCGACTACGCCTTTCGGCCTCGCCTTAGGATCGACTAACCCAGGGACGATTCTCGTTGCCCTGGAAACCTTGGGTTTACGGCGGACAGGATTCTCACCTGCCTTTTTGCTACTCATGCCTGCATTCTCACTTCCCAACTCTCCACCATGACTCACGTCTTTGGCTTCGGCGTGTTGGGGACGCTCCTCTACCAGTCACCTACTAAATTAATAATAAATGAATTCGCGTCTTCGGCACCATGTTTGAGCCCCGGTACATTTTCGGCGCTAAAACTCTTGACCAGTGAGCTGTTACGCTTTCTTTAAAGGATTGCTGCTTCTAAGCAAACCTCCTGGTTGTTTAAGAATTAGAACCACCTTTTACACTTAACATGGATTTAGGGGCCTTAGACGGCGATCTGGGCTGTTTCCCTTTTGACAATGGCGCTTAGCCGTCACTGTCTGACTCCCGAGTTATGGCTTCCGGTATTCGGAGTTTGATTAAGATTGGTATCCCGAAGGACCCAGATCTCATCCAGTGCTCTACCACCAGAAGAAACACTCGAGGCTAGCCCTAGAGCTATTTCGAGGAGAACCAGCTATCACCGAGTTCGATTAGAATTTCTCTCCCATCCACGGCTCATTCCCCAGTTTTGCACAGCTGGTGGATTCGGACCTCCCCCTGACTTTCGTCAGGGTTCATCCTGGCCATGGATAGCTCACCCGGTTTCGGGTCTTGTGCATGCCACGAACGCCCGTTAAGACTCGCTTTCGCTGCGCCTCCACCCCAGAGGGGTTTAAGCAAGCGACATACACAAACTCGCAGGCTCATTCTTCAATAGGAACACGGTCGTGGAATAAATCCACTTCCGCTCTTTGTAAACATATGGTTTCAGATACTATTTCATCGCCCTTCCGGGCTGCTTTTCACCTTTCCCTCGTGGTACTTGTCCACTATCGATCACTAAAAGTATTTAGCCTTGGACCATAGTCGGCCCGGGTTCAGACGGCATTTCACGAGTACCGTCCTACTCAAGATCGCTGACTACGAATAAATTGGTTTCTTTCGCGTACAGGACTATTACCCTCTTTGGTCGTTCTTTCCAGAACGGTTCCGCTAAAAACCAACTTACCGCCCGGTTTAACAGGTAACCGGCACCAGCGCCTTACAACGTCGTATAAACAACGGCCTGTCCTTTATCTTGCCAGTCATAATTAATCCGAAGATCAACCACTTCTGACAAAAACATTTATACGATTTGGGCTGTTCCCTTTTCGCTCGCCGCTACTAAGGGAATCTCTGCGATTTCTATTCCTCTGGTTACTGAGATGTTTCACTTCACCAGGTTGTCTTTATAACCCTATGTATTCAGGTTACAATTCCCGCGTAAAACGCGGGTGGGTTTCCCCATTCGGAAATCTACGGGTCACGGGTTGCTTGGGACCTCACCGTAGCTTATCGCACCCTGCAACGTCCTTCTTCGTCTTTTAGTGTCAAGGCATCCACCATATGCTCTTTGTAAAATTGCACACAACGAAAACACCAAACGGTGCTTTGTTGCGTCTACCCTATTATTCTGTTAACTGCCACGCTGGGCCATTCCGCCTGCGGGCGGAAAATTTAACAGAATGAATTGCTATTGTTGATAAGTTGTCAAAGTTCCTTCCGTTTCTTAGCTCATTACTCCCGCCAATAACTTGGCCGGAGAGTGAGATAAAAAAAGAGCCGCGACAAGCGACCCAATTTCTATGAGTTTAACCGCTTGGATACTATGAGTAAGATTTGAGTTGTTTGATAATGATAGACATTACCTGTCTTTTACAATTAAGTAAAAGTCTTACCCAGAGGTCCAGACGGATACGATTTGTATCCAAAGGTTGGACGTGGTCCCCGAAGGGGTTTTAACCCCGCCAGAAGCGGGATAAATCGTAGGCAAATAATAACAGAGTATGAAAAAATTGTCAAGAGGCAAAAGAGGGACAAAATGTGGATAATTATTAAATCGAAAAACCGGTAGGTGGGTAAGCAAATAAGCTTAAAATAGGCCTAAAAATGACTGACCGGCTGGCGCGAGAGCGACAGCCGGTGGGGTGGGGCGAAAGAACAGGGCGAAGGGGACATTATTGGATGCTGACATCCATGTCATCGCAGAAGTTGAACGAGCCGAAGGCGTCGCCGACCAGTTCCGAGCAGGTGTACTGTAGGAGGTCGCCCTCCCCCAGATATACCTCGATGGTAAGCCGTTCGCCCTTGTGAAAATGGGCGGCTTCCCGATCCTGACCATCGGGCCAGAGGCAGTTCTTGACGACCAACCCGCCGGTAGTCGTGTTCGTAATCTCTACGATCACGGTGGCGTCGTTGCCGTTGTCGAACTGTGCTTCCACGCCCTCGCCATTTTGGAATACCAGGCGAATAGCCACAGAACACACCTCTACCTCGGCATACTCGCGGTGGGTGTTGCTCGTGCCGGCATCGGCCTGGTCATCCGGCTGAGTTTCGATCACGGTCGGTTCGTGCCCTTCCGGATAGTTGTACTCGCAGGCCATGGCGGCCACCAAACCCAAAAGCATCCAGGCGCGGAAAAGAAACTGCATGAAATCATAAAGCTTCATCGCTGTTCTCCTCTCTTTTTACGACCCTATGGGCCGATTGGTTGATTGTCCAAGGAACAAAGAATGATAGCATGAGTGTATTTAAAAGTCAAGAATACGACCATTGGCCGTATTCTTTTGTGCCGGGGAGAGGACTCGAACCTCCAACCCCTTTCGAGAACATGCTCCTAAGGCATGCGCGTCTACCAGTTTCGCCACCCCGGCGTACAGCGCACTATATCACAAATAACGCTAAATTACAAGATTCAAGTGTAAAAGCACAGACCGAGCGCATCGGATTTTTGTTGAGGGTCATCGCGGAATTCTGGCATCATAGCCAGAATGAGCGTGAGGGCGGCGAGTTCGCAAACGAGCCGACCCGGGCCCGAAACAAATGTTCGATGCGTGAGGCGCGGAAATAATACAGCGAGCCATCAGGCTCGCTGTATTTAATTTTTTATCTACCTCTGCCACCGCCGCCAAAAGCGCCACGTCCGCCACGGCCTCCGCCGCCACGTCCGCCACTAAATCCCCCTCGACGTTCTCTCGGCGGTTGTTCCACATAGCCTTCTGGCTTAGGTAACAACGCCTTCATACTTAAATTCACCCGGCCCATGCTATCAATCTCTTTCACGACAACTTTTACCTTGTCGCCTATCTTCATCACGTCGCTCGGCTTGCTGGTATAGGCATAGGCGATGTCGGTCACGTGCACCAAACCGTCCTGGCCCGGCAACACATTGACGAACGCGCCAAAATCTTCCAGCCGCACCACCGTGCCTTCGTAAACTTCACCGGCGGCGATTTCGTGCGTGATGCTTTTCACCCATTCAATCGCTTTTTCCAATCCGACCGCGTCGTTGGAAGTGATGTTCACCCGGCCGTCCTGTTCGATGTCGATGGACACACCGGTTTCATCAATAATCTTATTGATCATTTTCCCGCCCGGTCCAACCACATCGCGAATTTTATCCGGATTGATTTGGATCGTGACGATGCGCGGCGCGTACGGCGACATTTCTTTTCTCGGCTCAGCCAACACGCCTTTCATGGTATCCAAAATTTTTAACCGAGCCTCGCGGGATTGTTTGAAAGTTTGTTTAACAATGTCCCAGCTCAAGCCAAAAGTTTTGGTGTCCATTTGGATAGCGGTAACACCGTCGGCCGTGCCGGCGATCTTAAAATCCATCCCGCCCGGACCGTCTTCGATGTCTTGCAAGTCGGTAATAATTTTCCAATTTTCACCTTTAATTGAAGCCAGCCCCATAGCCACGCCGGCCACCGGTTTCTTGATCGGCACGCCCGCGTCCATCAAAGCCAAAGAAGAACCGCAGGTTGAAGCCATCGAGCTCGAACCATTGGAACCAAGGACCTCAGAAACCACGCGAATAGCATAAGGAAAATCCTTTTCCTCCGGCAAAACCGGCTCCAAGGCCTTCTCGGCCAAAGCGCCGTGCCCAATGGCGCGGTTGCCCGGTCCGCGAAGCGGCCCGGTCTCGCCATAAGTCGCCGGCGTATCATTATAATGATGCATGTAGCGTTTTTTACCTTCTTCTTCCATGGTATCCAGGGTCTGCATATCGCCCGGCGCGCCCAAAGTGACCACGGACAACACCTGTGTGTCACCGCGTTGGAATAAACCGGTGCCATGAGTACGCGGTAACAAGCCGACTTCCGCGTACAAATCGCGGATATCGGTCAAACCACGGCCATCCAGACGTTGGCCTTTTTCCAATATTCTCTGGGTGATAAATTCTTCCACATAAATTTTCACCCGGCCGAGTACGATGGTGATAATTTTTTCATCCACCGCTTCCGCCGTTAATTTTTCTTTAATCGCGTCGGAAAAACGATCCACCATCGCCACTCTTTCGGCGCGGCCTTTTTTCGGCGCGTCAAAAATCCAATCCTCCACATGAGAGGCGATAAATTCGCGGGCTTGTTTTTCCACCTCGCGCAATTTGGCTTCCGCCTCAGTTAAATTTTCATGCAAATTAACTTTGGTTTGGCCGACCTCATTAACAATTTTATTAATAAACTCAATCAGCGGCGCCAAACTCTTCGCGCCAAATTCCATAGCGGCGATTACCTCATCTTCCGGCTCTTCTTTGCACTCGGCTTCCACCATGACCACCTTTTCCGGCGTGCCGGCCACCACGATATCCATGGCGCTATTCGCTCGCTCGGCAAAAGTCGGGTTAAGAATTAATTTACCGTCCACTTTGCCCACGCGCGCGCCAACGATCGGGCCGTTCCACGGAATCGGCGAAATAGACAAAGCAATGGACGCGGCGACAAACGCCGGCACTTGCGAGTCGTTCTCTCCGTCCCAAGAAAGGGCGGTTAAAATTACCTGGGTGTCGTTGCGCATGGACTCGTCAAACAACGGACGAATCGCCCGATCCACCATCCGGCCGGATAAAATCGCCTCTTCGCTCGGCCGGCCCTCGCGTTTGATAAACCGGCTGCCTTTGATCCGGCCGGCGGCGTATAATTTTTCCTCGAAGTTCACCATCAGAGGAAAAAAATCAATGCCGTCGCGAGTATTTTTACTCATGGCGGCGGTCGCTAAAATCACGGTATCGCCGTAGCGAACCATGCACGAGGCCTGAGTCTGAAGAGCCAGCTTCCCCATTTCCACAGACAGGGTTCTGCCACCCCATTCCATGGACCAATTCTTTACATTCATAAGAATGCCTTTCTTGTCCGGCCGAAATCCCGTGCGGGACGAAGGCGGACGGAAGCTGATTCACGAGCTACAGACGCCTCCAAAGAAGAGTCTATCTGTCCGTGTACCAGCTTCATTAATAAATAAATTTTAAATATATTATCTCGGCTTAATCGCCCTCGGATATCTTCGGTCCTGAATCAAGAACTTTCCTTTGTCCGCGCTTAAATCAGTGAAATCATCGGCCACTTCGCGTAATTTGCCGGAAGAGGTTCCGCCGAAAGCCATCACCTCCACCTGTTTGCCTTGATTTTGCAAATATTCCACCAACGGCACATAATCACCATCGCCGGAAACCAAAACCACCGAATCCAAGCTGGGCGACAAACGAATGGCGTCCACGGTGATACCCACATCCCAATCGGCTTTCTTTTCTCCGCCCAAAAAAATCTGTAACGGCCGTTCTTTTGTTTCAATGCCCAAATTAAGCAGGGCGTCAAAAAACGGTTGTTCATCTTTGCTTTCGGTGGAAACCACGTAAGCGATGGCGCGAATTAATTTTCGATTGGCCGTCGCCTCTTTAACGATATTGCCAAAATTAACTTTAGCGCCAAACAAATTCTTGGCGCTGTAATACATATTCTGCACATCAATAAACACCCCTACTCTTTGGTCGGGGTGTTTGAGCGGATGATTCTTTTTACTCGGGCTGGATTTCATCTTCTTTCTCAATTAATTCCTCTTCCAAAACTTCCTCATCTTTAACCGCAGCGGCCAGACGCGGATTGAGCGTCAGGCGCGGTTGTTTAATTTTCAATTTCTTGGCCAAAGCATCGTATGATTCCGGATTTTCTTTCTTTAAATATCTCATTAAACGGCGACGGGCGCTGACTTTGCGGAGTAAACCACGGCGCGAAGAATGATCCTTCGGATGCATCTTAAGATGCTTAATTAGCTCCTCAATTTCGGCTGTCAAAATGGCAATTTGCACTTCGCTTGAGCCGGTATCGCCTTCATGGACGGCGTATTTCTTAATTAGCTGCTGTTTCTTCTTAGTTTCTAACATACATGCATATATTTACCGAGCGTGGATGAGGCATGTGCTCGTCCGGTTCGGGGCCACCTCCTATGGCGTTATAAATAAAGTACTTACAGGGTATCAGAAGAGCGGGGTTTTGTCAAGGAATCAACTACTGCCCCGGACACGGACCCGGTTGCCAAGTACCGCCGCTGCTCGCGCACTGTGCCTCATCTGTTGTGGCGGAGCAGGTGCCTATCTCTTGATAATAGCAAACCATGTCTTCGGGCGACCCGCCAATACGATTTAAAACAAAACTGGAAATGGCGTAGGAGGCGGAGACAATGATCAGACCGATAATGGCCGCTTCCAAAACGTTTTTCGCCAACTCCACCTTGTCCTCCTTGCCTCGCGCCGTCAGCCACACAAAACCGCCGTAAAGAGTCATGCCAAAAAAGACAATGGCCACAAAACCAAGGACAGTGGAAACAATCTTTTGAATTGTTTCCGCGGTTTGGGCGGTCGGACTCTTGGTGGTTTCGTAACCAGCTTCTTTGGCCGTGCTTTCCAAACCGAACCCGCCGGCGGCATAAACGGGGCAGGCCATGACGGTCAAGGCGGCGGCTAAAATCGCGAGAGTAAAAAAGAATTTTTTAAGCATATAAATTTGTCAAATTTGGTTATTGGTCATTGGAATTTGGGATTTTCCAATGTATATTATACCGCATCTTGATTTTTAGAGCAAAATATGCTAAAATGAGCAAACTTCCTTCTTTACGGTTATAAGTAGCTTGTAACAATCGAACATATATGTTATTATTCTAATAACATATACTTACATTCGATTATTATGAAAATTGCAGAAAAAATAATCGCCATAAAACTCCGAGGGCAAGGAAGAAGTTATAGCGAGATACTTAAAATAATAAAAGTTTCCAAAAGCACCTTGAGCTTATGGTTGAAAAACGTCAAACTGAGCTTAGCCCAACAACGCCGCATATATCATACCTTGAAACAAAATAATGCGCATCGGTTGGCGAAAAAAAAACAACAAATAAAACGCGACCTTACGAAAAAAATCATCAATGAATCCATGCGCGAGTATGGACAGATGACAAGAAACGAATTATTTTTACCGGGGCTAATGATCTATTGGGCGGAAGGTGACAAAACAACGGCCAACGAAATGGTTAAGGTTAGCAATTCCGATCCGGCGATGATAAAATTCATGATGAGGTGGTTCAGAGAAATTTGTAAAGTGCCGGAAGACAAATTCAGAATTGCGCTACACATCCATTCTTTGCACTGTAATGGAGACACCAAAGAATTTTGGGCCAATGTCACACGGGTTCCTTTGATACAGTTCCATAAGACGCAAATAAAACAAACTACGTTAAAACATAGAAAAAATCCATTGTATAATGGCACTTGTAGTATTAGAGTATATGATAAAAATCTATTCAGAAAAATAATGGGTTGGAAATTGGGTTTTCAAAAAAAATATAATCTTTTCAACACGACCCCATCGTTCAACGGATAGGACATCTCGCTTCTAACGAGATAATGTGGGTTCGATTCCTACTGGGGTCACGAATTGCAGCACCGGCTAAATACATAATTTTGTATAAATATGCGTGAAGGTAACCCGGATTACGCGCCCAAACCATCAGCAGACAGCAAATCTGTAATAACACCAGAAAAAAGTGAACTACACGAGAAACCAACCAAAGAAATGCTGGAGATATTGGCGTGCTTTTTAAAGGATCATCCTGAAGCAACCGCTCCAGTGGAAACACGGCGTGATTGCGAAAACGAAAAAAGAGAACTGCAGATACTTTTTGATAAATTTGAAACGGCGCATTCTCTTGAAGAGCTCCACGCCATTAAAAATGTGTCACCCGAACTAGACAATCTTTTTTCGCACGCCCGACACATGTCTGCTGAACAAATAGAAACTGCGCTCGCTGCCATTGCTCCGGAAGACGCAAAAAGATACAAAATACGATTTCCGGCTATAGACGACCTGATACCAGTCATGACATTGATGAACAAAATAGAAAAAGAGACAAACATTACAGCACCGGAGATGGCAAAACTGAAAACCGCGTTTAGGGTATTGGCCCGCGCTGTTGGCAAAATAAATAATGGCGTTATCGACCATACCAGATAAACTGCGGCGCCGCATCGGCCTATCGCACAGATACGCGCGTAAAACGACCCGGACATCTTGATTTTTTCAATAAATGTTGATAAAATCAAAAGGTTAAAATTTATATGGCGGCTATAGTTCAATGGTAGAACACTGGTTTGTGGCACCAGATACCTGGGTTCAATTCCCAGTAGTCGCCCTAAATAAAATACGTCCCAAAATTGGGACGTATTTTATTTAAGTGATTTTCTGGGAATTGAACAAAGGCCTGCCTGCCGGCAGGCAGGGGTGACGGGACATTGACTTTTTTATTTTATCTGTTAGGATAAGCGCAACAAAGGAGGTAACCGGCAAGAGCCGGATGCACCTTCACAACCTACCCTAAAAAGAGCGAAAGGAGAACCCGGATGAAACCAAGAGACAGGATTATCGTGGCACTGGACGTGGACAACCTAGGCAGGGCCAAGGAGCTGATCGAGTCCTTGGCACCGCATGTCGGTTGCTTCAAGGTGGGGCTCGAGCTCATCACCGCAGTCGGCGGCCCGCAGATCGTGCAATTCGTGCACGGACTCGGCGGCAAGGTCTTCTACGACGGCAAGTTCTGCGACATCCCGAACACCGTGGGCAAGGCGGCCAAGGCCGCCGCCAACCTCGGCGTGAAGATGTTCAACGTCCACGCCAACTGCGGCATCGACGCGATGCAAGAGGCCGTGATGAACAAGGGCCGCTCGCACGTGCTCGCTGTCACCGTGCTCACTTCGCTCGACGAGGACAGCTGCCATCTCATCTACGGCGCTCCCTCCAAGGCCAAGGTGATGCAGTTTGCCCGCGAGGCCACGCTCGCCGGCATGGACGGCATCATCTGCTCGCCGCAGGAGCTCACGATGCTCGCCAAGCGGCCGGAGTTCGGCCCCGGCTTCTTGTTCGTGACGCCCGGCGTTCGCCCCGAGTGGGCTTCCGCCAACGACCAGAAACGGGTGATGACGCCCGGCGAAGCGATCAAAGCCGGCGCGGCGTATGCTCGTCATCGGCCGCCCGATCACCAACCCGCCCAAGGAAGTGGGCACGCCCGTGGACGCGGTCAAGCGCATCATCGACGAGATCGCGGCTGCGGCCAAGACCATGGGCCAATAAAAGGAGGCAGACGATGGACCGAAACAGAATCCTGGCGATTCTCGCGAAACGCCAAGCCATCATCACGGACACCCACGTGGTCTACACCTCGGGCAAGCACGGCGACGCCTACGTGAACAAGGATGCCATCTACCCCTACACGGCCGACATCTTTTTCCTGTGCTACGATCTCGCCGGCGAGTTCACCAACCTGACCGATAACGGACCCAGGCCTGAAGTGGTCATCGCCCCGGCCATCGGCGGCGTCATTCTCTCGCAGTGGACCGCCCACCATCTGGGCGCCCTCGCCCTCTACGCCGAGAAGGATGGCGACTTGTTCGTCATCAAGCGCGGCTATGACAAGCTCATCAAGGGAAAGAAGGTTCTCGTGGTGGAAGACGTGATCACCACCGGCGGCTCGGTCAAGAAGGTGGTGGAAGCGGCGCGCGCCTGCGGCGGCGAAGTCATCGGCGTCGGCGCTCTCTGCAACCGCGGCAAGATCACCGCGGGCGACCTGGACGTCCCCCAGCTCGTCTCCCTGCTCGAGATCCCACTCAAAGCCTACGAAGAGGCCGACTGCCCGCTGTGCAAAGCGGGCGTGCCCATCAACATCGATGTGGGCAAGGGCCGCGAGTACCTCCAACGCAAGCAAGGGTAGCAATCCAATCAATCCAACCTGTTCGTTCAAGCGGCGCGCCATCCGGCACGCCGCTCATTTATTTTTATTTCTTAAATTAGACAAAACAAACCCTTGACCCGGTAGAATCTTTCAAGAGTTCTGCCGGGCTTGACAAAGGGGCTTTTTTGCGCTATGGTAATATACCAACAATTCAATCCCGCATGACTGCGAGAAGGAGAATAAGATGACGTGGCTGACATGGATTTTTATCGCGACGACGCTCATTTTTTTCGGCCTGGCGCTGTTCCTCGGCAAAGAGATGTTCAAAAAGTTCCGCTTCATGAAACAGTTCGTCGGGCGGAGCGCCTCGCTCTTGGAGTTTGACTTCCAGGGTGTCCGCGAACACGGCTGGAAGCGCGGCATGCGCAACATCGTAATCCGTTGGGACAAATCGTTTTCAGTGCTTGTCGGCTTTGAGCTGACCATTCCCATCTTCGGCACCGGTTTTGACTACTACGGCCAGACCGATGCCCGCAAAGAGGGTGATGAGTGGGTCGCGGTAATCTCAACCTACCTCGGAAGGGGACCCTGTCGTTTCCAGTTCTTCTTGAACAGAGAGAAAGGCATTAACTACATCGGCCACCCCTACCCCAGTGTTTCATCCTACGACACCGACCAAACTCTCGCTCCTTCAGCGGTTTATCCGCCACACTTCTTCCAACGATTAGGCTTCTACGCCTGACCGCAACCATGCCGCCCGCGGGCTTCTCCCGCCGGCGGCGATTTTTTTTCTATCTATAACCATTGTAAAACACTGGCCAACTTGATATAGTAAAAACCGCCTATGCCTCCTCAACCAAAAAAAATCCTTTTTGCCTCGCTTTCAGCCGGCGCCGGCCATGTTCGCGCGGCCGAAGCCTTGCTTGCTACCTGCCACGATAAATATCCGAATGTTGTCGCCCATCATGTCGATTTGGCGGCATATTTAGGTTGGCTGACAAAAAAAACCACCATCTCGTCGTATTCATTCGCCGCCCGCCATGTCCCGAGTATTTATGGAGAAATATACCGTCAATTCAATTCTCAGGATAGCACAAAAATTATTTACATTCTGGCCAAGATTTTAAAACTGGATTTATATCGAGTAAAAAGAAAAATCGACGAGCTGAATCCGGATATTATCGTTTGCACCAACTTTTTAGCGCCGGCCATGCTAAGCCATGCCATCGGTCACCGGCCGTTTGATATGATACTGACAGATTATGATTTTAATCATGTATTCATTTCACCAAACA
>JAQTYG010000004.1 GCA_028688375.1 Patescibacteria group bacterium
GGGCGACGAAGAAGTATCCTCGCCCTATAATGTAATTTGCGGCGATGGCATTAAGGGCGCAGCTGAAACCTGCGACCCGCCGGGCAGTACACAATATGCCGAAGGTGCCGCCGCCAGTTGTTTCTCATCTATCGATAGCAACGGTAACTATACCGGTAAATTTTCCGGCCAGCGCTGTAATAGCAGTTGTTCCGGCTGGGAAGGTTATCAGGAAAATTGTTCAACGCTTGGTCGTTGCGGCGATGGCAAGGTACAATCAAGTTTAGGTGAGAAATGCGACGATGGCGCGTTAAACGGGCAAATGGGCCGTTGCAATACCAATTGCCAGAGCGCCAGCGTCGGTGCTTGTGGTAATGGAGCGGTAAATAGCGCCGCCCCGTACTATGAGCTTTGCGACCCGGATGTTTGGGGAAAGAGCGGAGGCAAAAATGGTTGGTGCGTGGGCGGGCCTTATTTGTTCGCAAATTTATTGTCTACTTATAAGCCGTGTGATACCGATGCGGAGTGCAACACCGGCGCTTGTTATATTACCGGCGACCTTTACGGTTTGAAAAAAGAATATTCTTGCAATTACGATTGTAAGACGCGCGGACCTTATTGTGGTGACGGTGTGGTTTCTTCCGAATGGGGCGAACTTTGCGAAACCGACCAATCCTGCACTATTGATGGCAAAGCAGGCAAGCAAAAATGCACCGCTTGTCGGCAAGATAATAGGAATACCGATGGATTAGCGCATCTGTGGAATTTTGATTCGGTGGATGACACGACCGGTGAGGTTTTGGACACCAAAGGAGCAAGGAACGGCACGTGTAAGTTTAATGGCAGTACCGCGCATTGCCCGGAGGGAACCGACGGAATTTCTATTGGCAGTATTGCTTATAATTATGGATTTTCAGGCTACTCCATGACGCGCGTTGACGATCCCAATAAAGATTTAATTAATGGCAATTTTACTTTTGAGATGTGGGTCAGGCCGGCAAATTTAACCAATGAAGATCAACAGCGCATTGTCCAAAAAGGCACTCGGACGGGGTCGGCGGGAAATACGGGCGGCTTTTATTTTTTCTGGACCAACGATAAAAACAACGCCAGTAAGAACGGCACATTTAGTTATGCTGTTTGGGGGAAAGACGACAGTAGTATAGTGGGCTTCTGGCCGTCGGGGCTTCCCAAAGACGCCTGGTATCATCTAGCCATGGTTTTTGAAAGTCAAAGCAATGATGGCCATGGTACATTTTCCGGTGTTGTTAAGGGTTACTTGAACGGCAACCTTCTCGGAACAAAACCCGCCAATATTACCGCCAATAGTTTGCCGATGTGTATGGGTGTGCGGTGTTATGATAAAACCGGGAACCCAGATGATGGCACGTCGGCTTATTTTAGAGGAAAAATTGATGAAGTTTATTTATACAATATCGCTCTTTCAGCCAGCGCCATCAAACAGCATTATGACAGCAAGGGCTGGTACTGTTCGGCGTCGTCAGAAGCCGGCTACGAAGGCTCATGTGGCAATAGTATAGTGGATGAAGATGAGGCCTGTGACCGCGGGGGTGAAAACGGTGTTGCCTGCACGATTGTTTATCCGCGTCAAAACTGCACCTATTGTTCGGCCGATTGTCGGAATGTTTTAACGCGCGACGTTGTTTGCGGTAACGCCATACTTGACCCTGGAGAAGCCTGTGATTTTATGGGCGCTCTTTATGCCGCGGGAAACGGATCTTGGCGTCACAAAGAAGCCGGGGTAGATAAGTGTTCGGTATGCTCCAGTAAATGTGATTCTGTTAGTATAAGCTCGAATAAGAAAGATAGCGCCTGCGATAAAGCCGGGCTGGGCTATTGTGGCGATGGCCGAGTGAATGGTTGGGAGAAATGTGATATCGGCAATAGTTCACCTAGCCAGTGTCCTTTCGTGCTGAATAACCCCTTAGAGTGTAATGCCGCCTCGTGTCTGTGCGTACCTAAACCGAAACCGGCAAAATGCGGAGATAGCGTTTTGGATTCTGGCGAGGATTGCGATAATTCAGCCTGTACTGGTGGTAAAGTGTGTGTTTTATGCAAATGCCAAACATGCGGTAATAACAAAAAAGATTCAGCCGAGGACTGTGATGGTACTGACATCGGTATTTGTGACGCAGACGCGAATGGAGTTTGTAATGGTGAATGCAAATGCGCAGAGCCACCGGGACCAGATTAAAATATTTTTAAATTTAATTTTCCATCATATGTTTGACGACACACCCGCAAAAAATCCCGCTCCGCCGCAGAATTTGCCCACCGAACCGGTGGACATGTTTGCCGATGTGGAGCCGGCCGGAGAACCGGCCACGGCTTTAGACGCCGGTATTTTAAAACCAAAAATGCCGTCGGTGCAAACTCCGCCGGCGCAATTGGCCGGTGGCGACAGCGAGCCGGTACTTTATCCGACCAAAGAACCGATGGTGGGTAAAATTATTGCTATTGTCATTATTTTAGTAGTCGCTGTCGGCGTCGGTTATGGCGCTTGGTTTGTTTATGCCAACTATGTGGCGGGTCAACCAACCGCCACTCCTCCGGCCGGGAATGAAAATACCGGCGCATTGACCGCGCCGACCGAACAGCCGGCGACGGAAGATATTATTACTACCACGCCGGTCGAAGACAGCGGTGATGCCGTGACCGCTACGCCGAACGGCGATGCCCTTTTTAGCGAGCCGGTGGATACCGACAAGGATGGTTTAGACGACGCGCGTGAAGAAGGGTTGAAAACTGATATGAATAATCCGGATACCGATGGCGATGGGTTGAATGACGGTGATGAAGTAATTATTTGGAAAACCGATCCGCTGAAACCGGATACCGACGGAGATGGTTATTTGGATGGCGAAGAAGTGAGAAATGGCTACAACCCGCTCGGTCCGGGAAAATTATTTAGTGGTCCCGCGACCACCACCACGCCGCTCGACACTACCACTACGCCTCCGATTATATAAAACACCAAAATATGTTTGGCCATAAAGAAAATAATCCCGCCCCTGTTCCATCTGACATAAAAGTCGTCACTATGCCGACGGATTTTTACGGCGGAAAAGACCCGGCGGTGAAATTTAAAGCTGTGGAGAAGACAGTAGATATGGCCAAGTTTGAAGAGGGTGGAGTGAAAGCTTCGGAAAAAAGGGCCTTAGACAAAGCGACCGTAGCCGGCGGGGAATCGCCGGTTCACCCGGCCAATATCTTAACCAGCAAAAAATTTATCATTATGGCCGGTATCGGTTTGTTTATCATATTTTGTTTGGCTGTCGGAGGATATTATTGGTGGCAAGGGAAGAAAACGACCGCGGAAAATGTTCCGCCGCCCGTAGCCGTTGTTCAGCCGGTCATACCGACCACTTCGGCGCCGGAAATCGTTCCTACCACCACTGAAGAGGTCGCGCCGACTACGACCGAAGCCATCCCGGCCATCAAAGAAACAGCCATTGAATTTCCTTCCATGTTGTTAGGCGAGAGCCCGGATTTTGATAACGACAAAATATCCGATGTAGCCGAAGAAATTTTTGGCACCGATTCGACTAATCCGGATACCGATGGTGATAAATATCCGGACGGGCACGAGTTATTTTACCTGTATAACCCCAATGGGTTTGAACCGAAAAAATTGCTTGATTCCGGCTTGGTTAAACAGTTTCAAAATCCTTCGTTTAATTACGCCTTGTACTATCCGGCCAATTGGGCGTTGGGTCTGGTGGACACAGAGGGTCGCCAAGTGCTTTTCAGCACTTTAACCGGAGAAAATATTGAGGTGAGAACGTTTGATTTGTCTCCGGGCGAAACCCTGGTTGATTGGCTGGCCATAAACGCGCCGACGGAACGCTTGGCCGATTTGGTGGATTTTACCGGTCGTTTTGCCACTTTGGGAAAAATGCGGAAAGATGGATTGGTTTATTACTTCATTTCGAATAACCGGTTGTACGCTCTCGTTTATCACACCACCAATTCCAACGTAGTGAATTACAAAATTGTGTTGGAAATAATGGCGCGGAGTTTCCAGACTGATGTCCCGCCGGAAACCGTGGCGACGCCGGCCACAACGGTTGTTTTCCCGGAAGCAGTCACACCGACGGCGACCGCTTCGGCCGATGTTGAATCTGGCACTACTACTGAATCAATGGCTACGCCCACCCCGGAAGGCGAGATGCCGTTGTTTTGATAAAGTTCTATGATAAAAGTGCTGTTTGTAAATCCGCGTCGTTTTTCGATCAGCCCGGCTTGGGCGCGGAAAATTGTCGTCCGAGCGGCCAAGATTGAGAAAAAGATAAAAGGCGCGGTGGAAATCGCGCTGGTGGGGGACACGGAGATAAAAAAATTAAACCATGTTTGGCGTGGAAAAAATAAACCGACCGATGTCTTGTCTTTTTCTTGGGGTGAGGGGGAAAAAATCAGCGGAGATTTATTGGGCCAAATTATAATTTCTTTCCCGCGGATCAAAGCGCAAGCCAAAGAATACAAAGTTTCCGTCAAAGAAGAATTCACTCGAATGTTGGTCCATGGCCTCCTGCATTTGGCGGGATATGACCATGTGAAAATTAAAGAAGCGACAAAGATGTTTAAATTACAGGAAAAAATATGCCGATAAAACGATTGTGGCAAAGTTTTAAAGATGCCGCTGGCGGAATAAAATACGCCGCGGAAAATGAGCGAAATTTCCGCATTCAATTGATTTTTGCTCTGCTGGTTTTTGTTGCCGCCGCTTATTTTCCGCTCAAAATTTCCGAGACCCTGCTGATAGTGATAATGGTTTTTATGGTGTTAGTGGTGGAATTATTAAATACGGCTTTGGAAAAATTTACCGATTTACTCAAACCTCGCTTGCATTATTACGTTAAGGCGGTGAAAGATATTATGGCCGGCGCGGTTCTGCTCACTTCGCTCGGCGCGGTGGTGGTTGGTGTCATTATTTTCTTACCGTACTTTATTAAGTTGTTTAGATAGGGTATAATTGTTCCATAATTTATCTTATGTCTCGTGACCAGTTTCGCGTTATCGCCGGTTTGGATATTGGTTCCTCAAATGTCAGGATCGCCATCGGTAAAGCCGTGGGCGGGGATATTGAGGATGGCGCCTTGCAAATATTGGGCTTAACCGAAGTTCCTTCGGAAGGCGTTAATAAAGGAGTAATTACCAGCATCGAAGATGTGGTTTCTTCGGTTTCTTCTTGCTTGGAACAAGCCGAGCGCATTATTGGCATACCGGTGGAAAATGTTTGGGCCGGAATTTCCGGCGCGCAAATTATGGTGCAAAATAGTCATGGTTATGTGGCGGTGTCCAAAGCGGACAACGAAATTACTCCCACTGATGTGGAGCGCGCTCTGGAATCGTCAAAATCGGTGTCCACCCCGCTTAATTATGAAATTTTACATGTCTCTCCGCGCAGCTATAATGTGGACGGTCAGACGGGCATTAAAGACCCGGTCGGCATGACCGGCATGCGTTTGGAAGTGGATACAAAAATTATTCTCGGCCAATCTTCACAAATTAAAAATTTGACTCGGGCGATTTATCGCGCCGGTTTGGAAATAGATGATTTGGTATTATCCATTCTCGCTTCCGCCAATCTTTTGTTGACCGAACGCCAGAAAGATTTGGGCGTGGTGCTGGTGAATATCGGCGGTCAGACCACCAGCTTGGCTGTTTACGAAGAAGGGGATCTGTTGCACACCGCGGTGTTGCCAATCGGTTCGGCGCATATCACCAATGATTTGGCTGTGGGTTTGCGGGTGGCGGTGGAAGTGGTGGAGAAATTAAAGATAGAATACGGCAGTTGTTCGGTTGACGCGCGTGAAAAGAAAAACGAAATAGACCTGTTTGATTTGGGCGCTTTAGATCATGATTTGTTTAAAGCGCGCGACATCAGTTCGATTATTCAGGCGCGGGTGGAGGAAATTATGTATTTGGTGGATCAAGAATTAAAAAAAGTTCAACGGTCCGGCCTCCTGCCGGCCGGAGTGGTTTTAACCGGCGCCGGAGCGAAACTCCCCGGCATCGTTGATGAAGCCAAGAAGAATTTGCGTCTGCCGGCCAGTATCGGCCACCCATTTGGCTTGATGAGTTCGGCCGATCAGATTAACGACCCGGGCTATTCCACGGCCATCGGCTTGGTGAAATGGGGGAGCGAGATGTTCAATATCGGCGAACGGCGCGATGGCGGTTCGGATATTTGGGGCGCGATCAAAAAAACTTTTGGGATTAAGAATAAACTAAGAAAAACCATCAATTCGTTGATTCCATAAGTTGTTGACATTGTGAAATACAAGTTATACAATATAAGGCGAGGAACCTCCTCGCCGTTTGCTTTTAAATAGTTGAATACTAAAAGTGTTCATCCAAGTTATAAATTTAATTTTATGCCTCAAGTAAAACCGGATATTGAGACCTTTGCTAAAATAAAAGTGGTCGGTATCGGCGGTTCGGGCGGTTCAGCCATCAACCGAATGATGGCGGCTAAAATTCGCGGGGTGGATTTTATCGCCATGAATACCGATGTGCAGGATTTACACCATAATTTAGCGCCGCAAAAACTCCATATCGGCAAATCCGTGACTCGCGGTCTGGGCGCCGGCATGGACCCGGAACTGGGCAGGAAATCCGCCGAAGAAGCGCAAAATGAAATTCGGGAGATTTTGAAAGACGCCGACATGGTGTTCATCACTTGCGGTATGGGTGGCGGTACCGGTACCGGCGCCAGTCCGGTGATTGCCGAAGTAGCGAGAGAACTCGGCGCTTTGACCGTGGCGGTAGTCACCAAGCCGTTCGCTTTTGAAGGTTTGAGGCGCAAAGATATCGCTGAAAAAGGCTGGGACAATTTAGTCAAACATGTCGACACAATTATCACCATTCCCAATGATCGCATCAACCAAGTGATTGATAAAAAAACCACCATGTTGGACGCGTTCCGAATTGCTGACGACGTTTTGCGCCAGGGAGTGCAGGGTATTGCCGAGCTGATTACCATGCACGGTATTATCAATGTTGATTTTGCTGATGTCAAAACCATTATGAAAGACACTGGCTCGGCTTTGATGGGTATCGGCATCGGCGGCGGAGAAAATCGGGCGGCCGACGCGGCCAAAGCGGCTATTTCCAGCCCGCTTTTGGAAATGTCCATTGATGGCGCCCGTGGCATCCTCTTTACGGTAACCGGCGGTCCGGATTTGACCATGAATGAAGTGGAAGAGGCGGCAAAAATAATTACTTCTTCGGCTTCGGAAGACGCCAAGGTGATCTTTGGCGCGATCATTGACGAAACCATGGGTGGAAAAATGAAAATTTCGGTAATCGCCACCGGTTTTGATGATCGTCGACCTTCTTTATCTGACGACGAAAGCCTGTCCAGATATTCGCCGTTTGGTACGGTTAATTTATCTTCCAAATTCAAACAGCGCGAGGAAGAGGCGGAGGAAAAGAAGTTTTTTAATGAAATAGTGAACAAACGGCCGGCGAAAAATGATTGGTCCTCGACTGACGCCGGGGCCCATGATACCAAGCCAGTGGCGCCGCATCGGGCGCCGGCGCCGACCCCCGCTGTTCCCGCGTCTACCGCCGCGCCCGAGGATGACCTGGAGATCCCGGCTTTTATTAGGCGCAAAATGGGCATCTAATTTTAAAGATGTAAGGAGCACTTCTTTTATGCGTTGTCCGGTCTGCAATTATAAGGAAACGAGCGTGGTTGACACGCGTTCTTCGAGCGATGGCTTGACTATTCGTCGACGGCGCGAATGCGACCGTTGTTCTTATCGTTTTTCCGCGGTAGAAGAAATAGAATTGTTGGATATCGTCGTGGTGAAAAGCGACGGCCGGCACGAAAGCTACATGCGCGAAAAGGTGGAAAGCGGAATAAAATATTCTTTAAGCAAACGTCCCTATACGGCGGACAGTTTTAGCCGTTTGATTCATTCTATTGAGCGCGACATTCAGAAGAAAAAGAAACGCGAAATAAAAAGTAAGGACATCGGCGAAATCGTCATGAAGCACTTGCGCGGTTTTGATAAGGTCGCCTACATTCGTTTCGCCAGTGTTTACCGGGATTTTAAGGACGTAAAAACTTTTGAAAAAGAATTGAAAAAAATTCGTGGCGGAAAGAAAAAATAAATATGGAACAACAACAAAAAATTGAGCCCGCCGAATTAGCTACGCCGGTCACCCCGCCCGCTGTTTCGACTAAATTGCCGTTAAAAAATGAAGGCGACGTGCGCGAGCTATTGGAAAAAAATTTAAAATGGTCGCAGATTATTTACGAACAGAACCGGCGCATTTATCGCCACTTGTGGTTGGGCGTGATTTTTACCTGGGTGAAATGGGCCATCATTTTAGCGGTCTTGGTACTGGGCACTTATTTTGCCTGGCCGTTGGTTAAAAATTTGCAGGCACAATATTCTTTGTTGATGAACCAGTTTAGTCCGGGTCGGCCGTTAGATAAAACTACGGTGGAAAGTATTTTAAAGCTTTTGCCGTTGGACCAAGTTAACCAAGATCAGGTTAAAGCTTTGGTTAAATAGTTTTTTATGGAAAAGTTTACGAAAATAGTCGCCACCATCGGTCCGTCATCGGAGCGGTATGAAATAATTAAAAAAATCGTTGAAGCGGGCGTTAATGTCGCCCGTCTTAATTTTTCTCACGGCACCTACGCCAATCACGCCAAATTAATCAGAAATTTACGCCGGGCCGAGCGGGTCACCGGCCAGCCGGTGGCGATTATGCAGGATATTCGCGGGCCGAAAATTCGTTTGGGTGTTTTGCCGGAAGAAGGAATAAAAGTAAAGACTGGCGCCGTGGTGGTTTTGGATTCTTCGCCTGGCGCTTTAAAAAAAGGCGCCATTCCGCTGGATTATGCCGGGTTGGAGAAATTCGTCAAAGTTGGTGATCGTATTTTAGCCGATGACGGACACGCCGAATTTAAAGTTAAATCAAAAAAAGGCGCGAAAATTATTTGTCAGACGGTGGAAGGCTACACGCTCAAATCGCACAAAGGTTTGAATTTTCCCGACAGCCATTTGAACGTACCGATTCTCAGCGACAAAGATAAAAAGGACTTAATGTTCGGCGTAAAAATGGGCGTGGATATTGTCGCTCTTTCTTTTGTCAGCAAAGGTTCGGACATCAAAGATTTGCGCCGCTTGGTCGCTAAATATGAAAAGAAATTAAGAATTAAAGAAAAACAGCCGGTTTTTGTGGTGGCGAAAATTGAACGCAACGAGGCGCTGGATAATATTGACGAGATTATTAAAGAAGCCGATGGGGTGATGGTGGCCAGAGGCGATTTGGCGATGGAAACAACCTTGGCGGAGATGCCTCTGATTCAGAAAACCATTATTGATAAAGCCAACCAGTGGGTCAAGCCGGTGATTGTCGCCACGCAAATGTTAGATTCCATGCAAATCGGCCGTCGGCCGACTCGAGCGGAAATAACCGATGTGGCCAACGCGGTGATTGACCACGCCGATGCTCTAATGTTGTCCAACGAAACCGCTTCGGGGAAATATCCGGTAGAAACGGTCAAGACGATGTCTGACATTATTTTAGCTACGGAAAAATCCAAATATGACGATGTGGATTTGTATAAAGAAGTACATCCGCATAAGTCGATCAGCAAGGCGATTGCCGGCATTTCCGGCATCTTAGCGGCGCAGGTCGGCGCCAAAGCGACCCTGGTGGCTTCGGCTACCGGCTATACCGGCCGTTTAGTCAGTCGGGTACGAGTGGAGATGCCGGTGTTTGTCGGGGCGCAAAGCGAACGGACCGTGCGCCAGCTTTGTTTGTCTTGGGGTGTTCGGCCGTTCTTGTTGCCGAAAAAGAAAAGTGTGGAAACGCTGATTAAAAGTTTTATGGCTTTTGTAAAAAAGAAAAAAATTGCTAAAAAAGGCGATCGGGTGGTGGTGATTACCGGTGAACCGGTGGGCAAGCCCGGCAGTACGAATTTGATTGAAGTGAGAGAATTAAAATAAAAAATTGCCCCGCAGATGCGGGGCAATTTTTTATTTACTGATATAAAGGAAATTTTTTTGTCAGGTCAATGACCTGATTTTTTATTTCCGCCAATCGTGTTTCATCTTGCCAATTAATAATCGCTTCGTCAATCCAGCCGGCGATTTGGCGCATTTCATTTTCTTTCATGCCCCGAGTGGTCAGCGCCGGCGTACCCAGGCGAATGCCGGAGGGATCCATGGGTGAACGCGGGTCGTTCGGCACCATATTTTTATTGACGGTAATGCCGGCTTTATCCAAAGCGGCTTGCGCTTCTTGGCCGGAAATATTTTTGTTGGTTAAGTCAAGCAACAACAGGTGGTTGTCGGTTTGACCGAAACAAATTTTATAATCGCGTTTTTTTAATTCTTCTTCTAAAGTTTTTGCGTTAACCAAAATTTGTTTGGCATATTCTTTAAATTCCGGTTCCAGCGCTTCTTTGAAGGCGACGGCTTTGGCGGCGATATTATTTTCGTGCGGTCCGCCCTGGAAACCCGGGAAAACTGATTTATCAATCGCTTTGGCGAATTTTTCTTTGCACATAATCATGCCGCCGCGCGGGCCACGTAGAGTTTTGTGGGTGGTGGTGGTGACGATGTCAAAAATCGGCACGGGATTAGCCATCGCTCCACCGGCGATTAATCCGGCGATATGGGCGATATCAGCCATGGTCACGGCGCCGACTTCGTCGGCGATGTCTTTGATTTTTTGCCAATCGATAATTCGCGAGTAGGCGCTGTAGCCGACCAAAATAATTTTTGGTTTGTGTGCCAGAGCAGTGGCGCGCAGTTCGTCATAATTAATCAAACCATCAGCGCCGGTGCCATAGCGGATAAAATTAAACAACTTGGCCATGTAGGTGACGGGGTGGCCGTGAGTCAGATGCCCGCCGTGCGCCAGATCCATGCCGAGCACGGTGTCGCCCGGCTGGAGCAGGGCGAAATACACGGCGATATTAGCTGGCGCGCCGGAAAGGGGCTGAACATTGACGTGTTCGGCGCCAAACAACTGCTTGGCCCGTTCAATCACTAGCGTTTCCACTTCGTCGATGTACTCGCACCCACCATAATAGCGTTTGCCTGGATAACCTTCGGAATATTTATTGGTGGCCACCGAGCCGAGCGCTTCCAGCACCGCCGGCGAGACAAAATTTTCCGACGGGATCATTTCCAGTCCGGTTTCTTGTCGTTGTTTTTCTTTCTCGATAGCGACGTATACTTCCGAATCAAATTTTTCCAGATTTTGTTGGTGCATATATTTTTTTCTTTAAATTTTCTTTATCATATAAGTATTTATTAAGTTGTAGCCCAATTTTCGGTAATAATCGCGTACGCCCGCGCCGGAAATCACGGCCAGTTCTGGTATTTTATTCTTTTTACAGATTTTTTCAACCTCGACCAATAATTTTTTGCCTAATCCGCGATGTTGCGAATCGCGGGTATTTTTTGTCCCTACCGCCAGCGATTGTCCGTAAGTGTGCAATTCGCGGAGGAAGGCGGGGTAGTTCGCAGTTCGCAGTTCGCAGTTCACAGGTCTGCGATTGTTGGGGCAAATTCGTAATCGGCAAAAGGCGTAGACAACCGCTCTCTTCGTATCCTCATAACTCAAAAAATACTCGGTTCCGCCGTTCGCTTCGTACTTGTCAATAAATAGTTTCGGCGTGAACTGTGAACTATGAACTGTGAACTGGTCTTGATGTCCCACCTCCCGGCATCTCAAACAATTACAGCGCAAACCGCGACGTGCCATCTCCGCTTGAATCACCTGGCGCAAATTAGTCATCCGGTTGCCGGCGACAATGTGGTGGCCGGGGATATCGCGTATCACCCGCGAAATGCGGACATAGCGGGGGACGCGGGTTTTGAAATTTATAATCAATTCCACTAATTTTTTATCACTATACGGTTTATATTTCCCCGACTTGACCCAACGATAAAGCGGAGAATTTTTTACCGCCGTGCAGGGATAGATTTTAATCATATCCGGGCGATAGGCGGAATTGGAAAAAATTTCCGCCAACATTTTGGCGTCTTTGGCCGGCGTCGCCCCCGGTAGTTGCGGCATCAAGTGGTAGTCAACCTTGAAGCCGTAATTTTTTAACAAAGCGGTGGCGCGGATTGTTTCAGCCGTGCCATGCCCGCGTTTTATCAATTTTAAAATTTTATCGTCGGTAGTTTGGACGCCGAGCTCCACCCGGGTGCAACCCAATTCGCGCATCGCCAAAACATTTTTCTCCGTCACATGATCCGGCCGTGTCTCCAGCGTCAAGCCGACAATTCGGTGATTGGCGATTTCGTTATTTTTTTGTTCGTCGGTCAATCTTATTTTAAGTTCACTAATTTTAATTTTTTCCGCCAGAGGCGGATCCGCCTTGGGAGGAGATTTTTGATTTTTCGCGTTACACGCGATGAAGCATCTCAAAATAAACCAGTATTGATAAGACAGGGGATAGGCGTTCCAAGTTCCGCCTTTGACGATCAATTCAATTTTGTCGGTCGGGTGGCCGTTTTTTTTCAACACATCAATTCTGACGCGAACTTGTTCATACGGGTCGAAACGTAAAGCCAGCGCCCGCGCCGCCGCCGGTTCATCGGCCAGATAACTTTTGGGCATGGATTTTTCATCCGGACAATAAATGCAAGCTCCCGGGCAGGAATGCGGTTTTGTCAAAACAGTAATAATAGAAACGCCGGACAACGTCCGCACCGCCCGCTTGGTCAAGAGCGCCTCCAGTTCCTTGTTTTTCTTTTTTAATTTGTGGTATGCTTTAAGCAGTTCGGCCGTGGTCGGGAAATTAGCGCCTTGGCCGTCGGCGCGCAAAATCCGCCGCTTCAATTCATTGAATTGCTCAACGTCGGTCGGCCGTTTTTTTAAGGCCGCCAAGATGATTTCTTTCGCGATATTTGCCATATATGAATAATGCTAAAGCTCTCCAAATTATACGTAAAACTCGGGCAATTTACAATACCATCGCCCGGGAATGGGATACCAGCCGTTTTGGACCCAGCCGCCTGAAAAATAGCCTGCTTAAAGGCCTAAAATCGGGCTGTAAAGCCCTGGATATCGGTTGTGGCAACGGAATGATGGCCGGGCCGGTTTTAGCGCGTGGAGCCCGATATTACGGTCTGGACATCTCAGCAAAATTGATCGCCATTGCCAGAAAAAAAAATAGGGGACTCGTCAAAACCGGCCGAGCTAAATTTGTGGTGGGCGATGCTTTGAAATTGCCGTACAAAAATAATTTTTTTGATTTTATTTTTTCCTTTGCCGTTTGGCATCATATCCCGTCGGAAAAAAACAGAGTTAAGTTTTTAGCGGAAATTTTTCGCGTGCTTAAACCGGGTGGCACAGCGGTGGTGGTAAATTGGAATCTGAACAATCCTTGGCCGAAGAAAAGATTTAAAATTGCCGAACAATTAAAAAATCCGGCGCCGGGTTTTGATCCGGGCGATGTGCAAGTGCCATGGAAGGCGACAAAAGAAAAAATTTTAATGCGCTATCTGCACCTTTTTTCCGATAGCGAACTCCGTCGTCTGATTAAAATGGCCGGAGGACAATCATATCGGATTGAATATCAAACCCGCGACGGAAAAAAGAAAAAAAATGGCGAGGAACAAGTGATAAAATTTAAAAAACACCCCGTTTAACGGGGTGTTTTTTTAAGCTGTTTGTAATTTTTTCAAGGTTTTATCAATTGTCGGCGCGCGGTAAATTTCCGCGGTTTTTTTGGCGATGTTGCTCCATTGATAAAATCGTTCCACGGTTTTCAGGTTTTTTTGGCCGGCTTCTGCCAACAGCGCCGGATTTTTTATCAGCTCCACGATTCTTTCCGCCAGCGAATAGGTTGAAGTGTTCATAAACCAAAATCGGCTGTCGTTAATCACTTCCTGGTGTTCGGCGATATCCGAGACCAGAGCCGGACGACCGAAGCCCATGGCTTGAAGCACGGTAATCGGCAAGCCTTCATTTTCCGACGGATGGACCAGCATCGTACAGTTGGCATAGAGCGCGTTTAACGCCTCGCCATTTTGCCAGTCGGTGAAAATTACAGTTTGGTCGTGACCGGCGAGCTGGCGCAAATATTTTACGTAATCATCGGTAAACGAACTCCCGCCGACAATCACCAGCTGATAATCACGCGTTAATTCCGGATAATCGCGCCGCGCTGATTGCCAGGCGTCAATTAAATAATGCGCGCCTTTGTGTTTGACCAAACGCGACACCATTAGCAAATATTTTCCCGGCGTTAAATTCCATTTAGCCAAAGATTTAGCGCCCGGATTGTCTTCGATGGTCACGCCATTTGGATTGTGAACGGTATTTTTATTAAATTCGTTAAGACAATATTTTTGGATCACTTTGGAAACGCCGATGGTTTGGTGCGGAAAAACGCAAGCGGCTTTTTCGCCGAGCGCCAGCATGATGCGGGCGAATAAACCCCATTTTTGGTGGTAGCGGTCAATGCAGTGAAAAGTGGCGATTACTTTAATTTTGGGAGCGAACAAACGGGGGATCCAAGACAGTAAAGACGGACCGACGCCGTGATAATGGATGACATCGGGTTTTTGGAATAACGCGTGGATGGTCGCGGTAAAAGTATGCGCGATCGCGTCCAAATGTTTAGTGCGGATGGTCGGAGCGTAAAGAATCTTAATCCCGCGATGTTCTTTGAGCGTGTCGGGCGTATACCACTTTCGGGCATAAGCAAAAACCTCGTGGCCTTGTTTCACGAGTTCAGCGGCCAATTCCTCCACGTGGCGTTCAATACCACCGTAGACGGCCGGAATGCCTTTTTGTCCAATGAATATGATTTTCATAGGAAATTTAAGGATAACTGTGAAATATAGCACATTTTAATGGTTTTGTCAACCTCTTCAAGCCGTTTGCCCTCGGACGTTGTTTATGTTAAAATATCAGCATCTATGTTAATCGATGGCCGCAGAATTGCGGAGAAAATCAACAAAATCACTGCCGCGAAAGTGAAAAAGATATTGAAGCGCGGTTTTCGCCCCACGATAACCGTGTTTTTAGTTGGCCATCGGTCAGAATCGGAAATTTATGTCAGGCAAAAAGAAAGACTGGCCAAGAAACTGGGCTTTGGTTTTGAACTTAAACGCCTGCCGGCCAAGGTCAAACAAAACGTTTTGATTGCGGCGATTTTACGTTTGCAACTCAAAAAAACCACCTCCGGCATCATCGTCCAATTACCTTTGCCCAAGCACCTCGACCCCTACCAGGTGCTTTCGTGTTTGAAACCGGAAACAGACATTGACTGTTTATCCGATGTCAGTTTAGGGCGATTGATTTTAGCTAATCACATTGTGGAACCGCCGACGGCCGGCGCGGTGTTGGAAATTTTAAAAGATTTACGGATTAATTTGGCTGGCAAGAAAATTGTTGTCATCGGTTCCGGTCTTTTAGTCGGCAAGCCGTTGGTAATGTTGTTGATGAACGAACGAGCCACGGTGACCGTGGCCAACAAAGCGACCAAAGATTTAAGCGTGATTTGTCGTCAGGCCGATATTATTATTTCCGGCGCCGGTCAGAAAAATTTAATCAAACCGAATATGGTGAAAAAGGGCGCGGTGGTGATTGATGCCGGATTTTCTTTTCAACAGGGTAAAGCCTTCGGTGACGCCGATGTCGCCGGGCTAAATAAAAAAGGCGCGCGAGTTACGCCGACTCCGGGCGGTGTCGGGCCGATCACCGTGGCCCGGTTGATGTACAACGCCGCCGTTTGCGCGGAGAAAAAATTAAAATTTTAATTTTATGTGGTTAATCGTGGCATTAGCCGGTTTCACCATCGGCGCGGTCGTCAATATATTGGATAAATATGTTTTGGCTAAAACCATAAGCAAGCCGGTGGTGTTTGTTTTTTATTCCACGATTTTCGCTTTGATTTTTTTCTTGCTCACGCCACTAGCCGGCGGTTTGGTCGGCCTGTTTGATTATGCCGTGGCTGTTTTGGCCGGCGTTTGTTTTGTCGCCGGCTTATGGGCTTTATACATTGGCACTCAAACCAGCGAGGTTAGCCATATCGGGCCATTGTCCGGCGCGGTTATTCCGATTTTCACTTTAATTTTAAGCAAAATAATTTTTACCGAGAATTTTTCCAGCAATCAAATTATCGCCATCACGCTATTGGTGTTGGGCTCGTTGTCTATTTCCATGGAAAAAAGCGCGAAAAATAACGGTTTCCATCGCGGTTTGGCCTGGGGTATTTTAAGCGGTTTTTTATGGGCGATTTTCGCCGTCGCTTCCAAATATCTTTATAATACCTACGATTTTTTCACCGGTTTTGTTTGGAGCCAAGGCATGGTCGGGGCGGCCGCGGCCCTGTTGTTGCTGTCCCCGGCGGTGAGACACACATTTGCGCGTTCCGATAAAACATCCGCAGATAAAAACGGTAAAAAAATCGCGCTGGTGGTGTTTGATAAATTTCTCGGCTTGGTCTCTTTAATTTTAGTGCAGTACGCGGTAGCGCTGGGCAGTGTCACTTTGGTGTACGCTTTAGCCGGCGTCCAGTATGCCTTGTTGGTGATTTTTGTTTTCTTGCTAAGCAAATTTATTCCGAAATTTTTTAAAGAAGACTACGCCCGCCTGGAATTAGCACAAGAATTTTTTGCCGTATTATTAATCGCTGTCGGCCTGGCTTTGTTGGTTTAATTTTTTTATATTATGTTCCGCCATAAAAAACTTATGATTGTCCTGATAATAATTTTAGCCTTGCTGTTGATTGGCGTGGTTATCCATTTTTGCACGCAGAAAAGAAACACGGCGCAAATTTACGGCACGAATTTCAACGATGAATACGCCGCTTTTCTCGGGCTTGACCCGCACCAAACCTTTGCCACTCTTTTGGACGATTGGGGTTTTCGGTATATTCGTTTGGCGGTACAGTGGGATGTGGTGGAAGCGCAACGGGGGATTTATAATTTCTCCGAACTAAACTGGTACATGGACGAGGCGGCGAAGCGAGGAGCAAAAATAACTTTGGTGGTGGGACAAAAAATTCCGCGTTGGCCGGAGTGTCATCCGCCCAAGTGGGCGGCCTCGTTATCTGATGCCGAGTACCGCGCGGCGATTAAACAGCTGATTAAAAAATCGGTGGAACAATATAAAGACCATCCGGCGCTGGAAATATGGCAGGTGGAAAATGAACCCTATCTGGCTTTCGGCATTTGTCGAAAGTTTGATAAGAAAATGCTGGAGTCGGAAATTGCCATGGTGCGCTCCATTGACAGCGGACATAAAATTTTAATTACTGATAGCGGCGAACTCTCCATGTGGTGGAAAACGGCGCGTGCCGGCGATTATTTTGGCACTACGCTTTATCGCAATGTTTGGAATGAAAGCCTCGGCTATTTTTCTTACAGTTGGCTTTCGCCGATGTTTTATCGCGCTAAATTATTTTTGACTGGGCAAAAAACGGCTAATACTTTTATTGCCGAATTACAGGCTGAACCGTGGGTGCCGGATTATGATATTAAGGCGTTGGCCCTGTCGGAACAATACAAAACAATGACTCCGTCCAATTTTAAGGCCAATGTGGACTATGCGCAGAGAGTCGGTTTCCCGCGCGCTTATCTTTGGGGCGCGGAATGGTGGTATTGGATGAAAGAAGTAAAAGGCGTGTCCGATTTTGTGGATTTTGCGAAGACGCTAAAAAAGGAATGAATTTTTTTAGGGCGTGTCAGACATTTGTTTCGGACCCGGGTCGGCTCGTTTGCGAACTCGCCGCCCTTACGCTCGTTCCGGCTTTGACGCCGGAACTCCGCGATGATCCTCAACAAAAATCTGACACGCCCTTAAACGATTGACTTTTTGGAAATTTTGTGTTAGTATTCTCAGAAATTAGGGTGTTTAGCTCAGCCCCGACGCCCCGCCGCAAGGTCGGGGTCGGGGTCCCGACTCCGCCCAAAGGCGGACGTCGGGATTGGTTAGTACATAATTTATTTTGGGTGTTTAGCTCAGTTGGTTAGAGCATCGCGTTTACATCGCGAGGGTCGTGGGTTCGAATCCCCCAACACCCACATGAGCGACTAAATAGTTTTAGTCGTTTTTTGTTTTTGATTATATTTGACAGCGCAAATAAAATGCTATATCGTGTCATAAGTTATGGGTTCTGTTCTTTTCAAAAATCGCTACCAAAATGGTAGCAGAAAGGAAGGCTGACAATGGATACGTCCAACAGCCCGTTGAGTGTTTCGGTACTGGATTTGCGAAAATCACGGCACTCAGAGGACCGTGAAATCGCGGAAAAGTGTGAGCGTATCATTATGGCCTTAATGGATTCTCTCAAACCAATACTGCGTTATGTTTGTAGAGGTGTCCATTTTTACGGTGTGCCCAGCGGGGGAATGTATACCAAGAGGTGCGTTCCGGTAGGAGAGCCCATCAGTAATTTTCACTTGTTCCTTTCTGAAGATGGTGCCTTCTTTGGTGCTCTTGGGTCAGGTACTAGAGACAAAAGATTCCATGTCACGGGATATACAGGCAACAATGGAAGAGTAAAGCGCGCGGGAGATTGTGAAGAATCTTGGCAGCGTTTACCGTTCTGCGATTTGGTCGCTGGGCTCCGTGAGATTTTGGCTGATGCCGAGCGCAAACGAGAACAGCATCTTAAGGCGGTCGTACAGAGGCGCGAGCTCCTTGATAAGATGCTCGGCATATTGGCCCGGTAAGTGAGAATCGTAGGCACAGTCGCCATCAACACGTCGTCTTGGGAAATTCTAAGGAGGAAGTACCAAGACGACGAAATACAAAAGCAGCTTTAATCAAAGGCTGTTTTTGTTTTTCCGTCTCGTTTTTTTGTGCTATAATATATTCATGAACCACATCGATCATCCCGTAGTTTTACACCGAGGCGTATACAAAAAGACCGCCACGACTAGCGAGGCGGTGTTTATGATTACCGGCATGACCATTGGCGCCGGTATTTTAGGCTTGCCCTACGTTATCGCTCGTTCCGGCCTAGCCGTCGGCCTAATGATGATTTTGCTTTGGGGGTTGGTGATGTTGTTACTCAATTTGATGCTGGGTGATATCGCCGTGCGTACCAAGGAAAGTTTTCAATTGCCCGGTTTTGCCGGCAAATATGTCGGGCCGTGGGCTAAGTACCTACTGAGCGCGGTTATAATTTTCAGCGGATTCGGTACCTTGCTCGCCTATATCATCGGCGAGGGTCAGGTATTGGCCGAGATATTCGGCGGTTTGCCATTTTGGTGGAGCGTATTTTTTTGGTCTATCGCCAGCTTTTTTGTTTGGATGGGTTTGCAGACAGTAAAATCGGCGGAAAGAATTTTAAGTTTGTCCGTTATCATTTTGATTATCGGTTTGGCGATTTTTCTTTTGCCGAAAATGAGCACCGCCAATTTGGTTCAGATTGATTTTGCCAATTTCTTTTTGCCGTTTGGCGTAATTTTATTTGCCATGCACGCCACGCCTTCTATCGCCGAAGCCCACGCGCTTTTGCCCGGCTCGGAGCGACGTTTTAAAAAAGCGATTATTTTCGGCACGCTCATTCCGGTTTTTGTTTACACGGTGTTTGCTTTAGCCGTGGTGGGTTTTTCCGGTTTAAGTACCACCGAGTTGGCCACTATCGGCCTGGGACGCGCGCTTGGCCCGGTGGTTTCTTTAATCGCCAATGCTTTTGCCGTTTTGGCCATGGGTACTTGTTTTATGGGCATGGGGTTGGCTTTAAAACAATCATTGATGTGGGACCACAAAGTGAGTCGGCATTTGGCTGAAATTACGGTGATTACCGTGCCTCTGTTGCTGTTTTTATTCGGTTTTCGTAGTTTTGTGGAAGTGCTGGACGTGGTAGGTGGATTGTTCATCGGCATCGAGGCCCTATTGATTGTTTTGATTTGTTATCAGGCAAGAAAAAAAGGCGCGTTGGGCGCCTCTCGTTATGGCTTTAATTATTTTTGGCTGGCGGCGATTCCGGTGCTAATACTTTTCTTGGTGGCGACGATTTATTCCGTGTTTAAAATGTTTTAAATTATTCCATACCCCGCTCGTCAGATATACGTTCCGGACACGGGTCTCCTCGCCTGAGGGCTCGTCGCCCTTACGCTCGTCCCGATTTTGACATCGGGACTCCGCGAAAGCCTGTCCGCCTCTGGCGGATCCGTAACATATATCTGCCGAGCTCCTTGTTGATTATTGCCTGGTTATTCCGTCACTTCCGCCCCGACCAAGCGGCCGCGATCGTTCGCTCCCAAAGTATTGTCCACCGCGCCAACTCGCGCTTCCAATTGTTTGCCTAAAAGATCATCAGTCGCGTTATACGCGGCGTTTTTTATTAATAATACTTTTTTACCGACTTGTGATGCCGTCGGTTTAATTGACACTTCAAAATACAGGCCGATTTCACTTTGCGCCGGCGCTAGATTGTAATTCCACGACACGGTTCGCGAGCCAGCGTCATATTTAAGCACCGGGCCGATGGTCACGCTTTGTTTGCCGGTAAATTCCACGCCGTCGGCTAACACCGCTCGGAAAGCATTGCCGCTAATGGGATTGGTGGTGTTGGAGATGTTGGCGGCCATCCAATATTTGGTGGTTTCGCCCACGGTCGGTGGCAAAGCGCCACGGCCCAACTGGTCGCCTTCAGCGGTGTAATACATCGGCAGAACAGACATGAATATTTGGGTCACTAAAGGCAAGCGAATAACAGCCGAGCCGTCCCGGGTAAATTTTTGCCCGGGCACGTCATTCATTTCCGCTTCCATTTTTGTTTTTATTTCCAAGTTTGTCTGGTTGCCGGCGTTAAAACGGGGCAGTAGTTTTAATTTTATTTCAAATTGGTCAGCCGTGCCAGGCAGGCCGCTGGCCAGCGCGGTCCTCGTTTTTTTATCCGCCACCAGTTCGGTGCCGACCACGGTTAAATTGTTGTCGCGGGCCGTGGCGCGCAAATCAACCACTCCCGGGGTGGGCGAGATGATCAAACGCAAATTATTCAGCGTGAAAGGGCTGTTGTTTTTCCAAGAAATTGTCGCCGGCAGGATTTGCCCGGAATCGGCATAGGCGGTATCGCCGGTCAGTTTGATGTCAGAGACAAGTTCGGGAAAATAAACTGATAATTCTTTCGCGGCAGTTGCTTGGGTGATTTGGACATCATTTATCACCAAACCGACCGATATTTTTTGCGTCAGAGCGCCGGTTTGGGCCGGTACGTTTACCGCGCCGGAGATGACTTTAGCTTCGCCCGGTTTAAGGGCAAAGTCTTGCAAGGTTTTTTCATCGGGGAAAATTATTGTCGTGGCCGGTTTGATATAAATATGCTCCACCAAACTATTGCCGTTATTTTTTATTTTTAAGGTTAAAGGCAGTTCACGGCCGGGGAAGGCGGTACTGTCCATGATGATTTCCGCCGTCAGCACGCTGCCACCGGTTTTGAAAAAAGCGGCGCTGATTTTTTGTTCCTTAGCGTTATTGTCAGCTCGCTCGTAGGAGAGATAACCGGTAATTTTTTCTTCCTGATTCGGCTCGGCGAATATTTGTCCGTATAGGGCTACTTGATTTTTACCACCCGCCTCTATTTTACCCAGATTAAAAGTTGAGTTGGCGGAAAAAATTTCGACCGGTGTTTTTGCCCGGTCAATCACAAAACCTTTTGGCAAATGGACAGCCAATGTTGCGTTATTCAAATCATGTTTACTGCGGTTCTGGTAATCAATGGTGATTTTTATTTCTTCGCCGCTAATTACTCGTTCCCCGCCGAAATTAAAAGAAAGATCCACTAAATCAATTAGCGTCGGTTTCCAGAAAAAGAAGAATACACTGGCACCCAGCATAACCACGGCTAATCCGAGGAGGGCCAAATCAAAAACAAAAAGCTTTTTGGCATGGCGATAAATGCCGTGATAGCGGGTATGATAAAGTTTGCGAAAAAAATTGTGGATAGTTTTGAGCATATAGTTGTATTTAGATTATATCACCAATAAACGGCTAAAACAACAAAAGACCCCGAGCGGGGTCTTTTGATTATTAGGTTTGTTTGGTCGGTTCGGAGTTATCCACAGGGAGCTGTTTTATCGGTTCTTTTTTGATAGTTTTCGGGTTGGGGGAGTAGAGGGGGTTTTTGATCCGCCACTTATCCACAAATTGGCCGATACCGCGTTTTGCCAGTTTATTTTTAATGGTAGTGTGTCTTTGAGACCATTTTACTAAACTCTCAAAATTTAGCTTATATCTGGCGCCGACAATGGCATAGGTGATCTCTTGGGAGGCAATGGCCCGGCGTATTGTTTGAGCATTTACGCCAAAAATCTTAGCCGCCTCGGATATAGACAGGCGTATCATTTCCTTCGGTTCTTTGTTGTTGGTTGTTTCCACCATAAGTTTGTATACACAAGTGTATACAAATCATAGCATATCGGCAGATTTTGTCAAGGGTTTAATCGGAAAAGGTAAAAAATGATCGAAAATTAATTTATTGAAAAGTTTGTATACACAAGTGTATACAAATCGGTATATAACCTCGCTGTTTAAGCCAAATTTTTTTGTCATTTTTTACCATTTTTTGTATACACAAGTGTATACAAAAAACTTTAGTGAGCTATCTGTCTTTACCGGCTTTCGGTAATTGTTGTCAGCGCACATCAGCGAAGCGGTCGGCCAGGGTGTCCCGACGTTACGTCGGGACGAGACCGCGAGCTGCGTAGTGAGTGAGCACGGTGGGCGAACGAACGGCGATGACAACATTTGCCGAAAGCCGAGGACAGGTAGTGTTAAAAGGGTTAAAAAGGAGAAATAGCCTCGCGGGTTTGACCCCTCACTCAGCCCGCAAAATGTGGGGCTGAGTGAGGGGTTTGACACACCCCTTATATCCCTGCTATTATTATATCCATATTCTTGCTTCTAGGGATGGTGGCAAGGGTGTTGGTGGTGTAACAATTTAACCATTATTACGTCTTCTAAGATGTCAGGCAAAATTACGGAAAAAATACTCCTGTATCGGCTGCAGACGAAACAAGATCCGGAAGCTTTTGCCGAGCTCTACGACCTATATGTAAAACGAATCTACCGCTTCGTTTTTTTTAAAGTATCCGGACACGAGGAGGCGGAAGACCTAACTTCGGAAGTTTTTCTTAAAGTTTGGAATTTTATCGCTGAAAAAAAGGAAGTAAAAAGTTTTAGCGGTTTGCTCTATCGCACCGCCCGCAATTCCATTATTGATCTCTATCGCTCAAAATCATTTCAATCTAATCCGTTATACCTTTCGGCATTGCCCGAAGGCGTGGAGCCGATGGACCAAGGAAATTTGGCGGAAAAAATTGGTGGACAGATAGAAGCGCAAAAAATTATTCAGGCGATTAAAAAATTAAAGCAGGAATACCAGGAAGTGCTCACCTTGAAATACGTAGATGAATTATCCGTGGATGAAATTGCCGAGATCACCGGCAAGGGCGGAATCTCGGTCCGAGTCACTATCCATCGCGCCATGCGCAAATTAAAAGAACTGCTGAACAAAGACATCTAAAATTATGTCGCAAGAATTAAAGCGACAACTCAAATCTTTAAAGACGGGCGAAGTGAGCCCGCGCGCCGAGTGGCTGAAATCCAGCCGCGAGGTTTTGCTGTCCCAAATCAAAAATACCGTGCCAGCGGAAAAGGCCGGCGCGTTGGATAATGTTTGGTTCGGCTTATCCGTTTTTATGCCGCAAAAATTTGTTTTCAGCGTGGTCCGTCCGATGGCGGTGTTGTTCATCGTCGCTCTGGTCGGTACCAGCGGTTGGATCGCCACCGTGGACGCTTCGTATGAAGCCCTGCCCGGTGATTGGCTGTATCCGGCCAAGCGCGCCATGGAAAAAACGCAAGTTACCGCCGCCACGATTTTCGGCGCGAAAAATACCGAGACGAAATTGCATTCTGAATTCGCCAAACGCCGCGCCACGGAAATAAAGAAAGTGGTGGCCGGCAACGATCCGCAAAAAGATACCAAGGTTTCCCAAACTGTTTCCGATTTAAAAGTGGAAATCACCAGCGTGGCCGCTAATCTGCAAGAGATAAAAAATATAAAGGAAGGCGGCACCGGCGATGTGGCCAAGGAAGTTCAAAAAAATACCGAACAAATCAATACCGTGCTTAAAGAGGTAAAGGATGATTTGAGCGTCGGCACTTCCACCGAGAGCAAGGCGATTTCCAAAGAAATCAGCGAGGCCAAGGATATGGCCAAAGACGCCACTGTTCAAGCGGTGGGAGTTTTAGTAACCAAACACTTGGAAGGTGATGTTTCCGTGACCAAAGAACAAGTGGCCGAAGCGATTGACAAGACTATGCAAAACGTGGTGACCGAAGTCGGTGTAACCAAACAAAACGTTGAGGGTATGAATACCGTGGTAAGCGCGGTGAGCGCTGAAGTTAAAGATAAGACCGCGACCACTTCCGTTGAGTCGGATAAATTAATTGACGCGGCGGAAAAAACCAAAGAAGCCACGGTGCAAACACAGGCGGCGGCGGTGGCAATTGATAAACAAGTGAGCGAAGTCAAATCATTGGTGGAAAGCGGGGATTTGGAGAAGGCTATGGATAAAGTAAAAGAGGCGACCGAAACCACCAAACAGGTGGAAAAAATTCAAGATAGCACGCTGACCACGGCGCAAGGTGTTTTGCCGACGCCGGTGGTGGCGGTAGTCAAAGAACAGGTGACCACGGCGATTCAAACCGTGAGTTCCACCGCGGGTATAAAAGTAATTGTCAGCACTACCGCGCAAGTGATTGAACCGGGCAAATTGCCGGTGTTGGTGATCGTCACCACTTCACCGACTATCGTGGTTAATCCGAGTACCAGCGCCAGCAGTACGAAAAGATAATTTCTTTTTCCTCGTTCGCGTCTCACCAAGTGGGGCTTGAACGAGGAGAGAGATAATTTGTTTATCCGGTCTTTGCAAAAGGTCGAGAGACCATACGGTCTCGCGAAGATCTTTGTAAGGTGTTTACAACACACTCCCTAGCCCCTCTTAAAGAGGGGAAACCCTCCGTTAAGGAGGGCGAAGTGGTGCGTTGTAACACCCAAACCCTAATTTCTTTGACGCTTCGGTTTCGTTTATGCGGAACAGGAGTGCGCAACAGAGTAGGGTATATATATTTATTATGTACAACGTCATTAAGAGAGTTTTCACTTTCAGCGTTGTCGCCTCGACCATTATGTGGTCGGTCGGCGTGGCTGCTTTGATCCCGTCTGTGGCTCAAGGCGCGACTTGTCCGACTTTGGCGGCTGGTGACATGGTAAAAGTCACCGGTAAAGCGGCTATCTATGCCGTGAACAACGATTTGAAAGTTTTGTATTTCCCTTCCGGTGATGAGTTCAAGTCCTGGAGACCGACCTATGGTGGTTATATCTCCATCACTCAGGAATGCTTCGATTCCCTTAGCGTTCCGACCGCCTATCCGGGCGCCGTGAACTATCACCCGGGTTCCTATGTCGTCAAGCGCCCGTCTTCCGACCAATTGTATGTCGTGGAGCCGAGCAACACCTTAGCCAAAATCACCGCGGCCGCCGCCACCACTTTGTATGGCGCCGGTTACAAGGTGATGACCGTGGCTGATACTTTCTGGCCGCATTATGTTAGTCGCGGTTCAGATATCTCCACCGGCATTGCCCACCCGGGCTTTTTGGCCAAAGTGGACGGAGTCACCTATTATGTTGATTCCGACAGCAAACTCCGCGTGGTTACTGCGGCCGGTATGACTGCGAACGGCTTCCAAGAGAGGTTTGTTCACACTCTTACTTCCGCTGCCATCGCCGGCTTAACTGCCGGTGCGGAGATCTCTGCCGAAATTAAGGCCGTCACTGATAAAACCCAATCCGGCGGCGTAACCGGCGGTCAGACCACCAACTTCAGCGTGTCGTTGGCTTCTGACAACCCGGCTGGCGCCAACATCCCGGCTAAAACTACCAACTTATCCATGCTTAAATTCGTGGTGGGTGGTACCGGTACTGTCAGTGAAGTCGTGGTTAAACGTGGTGGCGTCGGTGCTTCTACCGATTTCTCCGCTGTTTACCTGTACAACGGTTCTACCCGCTTAACCAGCGGACGCACCGTGGCTTCTGATACCGGCAATGTTACCTTCACCAACTTGGGCGTCACTGCTCCGGCCACTTTGACCGTGGTAGCTGACATCGCGGCTGCTCCGGGTGCTAACACCAACAATTTCTCGGTCGTTAAAGTGAACAGCGATACGGTAAATGTTGCGGGTAATTACTTTACCATCAACTCTACCATCTCTGCTTCTACCGCGACCGTCGCGGAAGTTACTGCCAGCTGGGAAGTCGTTTTAGGCACCAGCCAGGCGGAAGTTGGCAAGTTTAGCATCACCGGTGGCACCAATGACCAAACCGTTTCTCGCGTGACTTTGCGCCAGGGCGGTTCATTGGCCAACAGCAACTTGAAGAACCTGAAATTATATCAGGGTTCCACATTGGTTGCGACGGCCGATGCTTTGGTCGGCGACAAGGCCATTATGAGCTTCACCGTACCGTTCTCCATCCCGAAGAGCCAGCAAAAGAACTTCACCTTGTATGCTGACATCGTTGGCGGTCGTACTGCCGATGATATCAACTTCTACATTGATGAAGATTCCGATGTGGCTGTGACTGATGTGTTATACGGCGTGGGCGCGGACATCACCAACAATTTTGCGTTGAATGATCAAACCGTGACCATGGCTGGTGGTCAAATCACCCTGGCCTCCAATGGCCCGGCGGCGACCACCTACGCGGCGAACACCACCAACCTTGATCTGTATAAATTCTCCCTGTCTTCAGAGCGCAATATCACCATCAAGAAGTCCAAAATCACCATCACCACCACCACGGCCGGCATCTTCAACAATGCCCACGTGAAAAACATCAAAGTGGTTGACTTGGATTCTGGCAACACCTTGGTTGGTCCTTATTCCACTCTCGCTTCTCTGACCGCGGACACGGCGAGCATTTATGCCGTTACTTCATCCGACTCCTTTGATGTCTCGGCCGGCACCACTCGCCACTTGGCGATTCGCGCTGACTTTGACACCAGCTTGACTGACGGAGCCGTGGTAAAGGCCGGCTTTTTCTTGGGTGGTGCGAACTTCGTGTACGATAATGACGCGTCCGAATATGTCGCGGCCACCAAAATCGTCCCGAACACCATCTCCGGCAACAACATCACCGGCTCTACCGCCAGTTTGACTATCACCAAGACAGCTACTCCGGCCAACAACACCGCTGTCCGTGGCACTCAAGATGTTGAATTGCTCGGTATCAACTTCGCCGCCGGCACTTCCGACAGCTTGAAGTTGAATAAGGTTACAGTGAGATTCTACGCCGACACCGCCGCTACCTTCCATGGTACTGCTGGTGCCACTTCCGGCGCTGGAGACACTGCAGCCAACACCATTATCACCTCAGCCAGTTTGTGGGACGGTACCACCCAAGTCGGCACTCTCAAGGGCTTGACTTTGGATTCCGGTACCACCTTTACTGCTGACGACAGCTACTACACTGCTTCCTTCACCAACTTGGCTTACGCCATCCCGAAGGGAACCCAGAAAAAATTGGTGGTTAAGGTCAATTTGACCAACACCTATCTCACCACCAAATATGTAGCCGCCGACTTGGATAAGAACGCTGATATCGAAGCGGAAAATAGCAACGGTAATTTGGTGACGATCTCTACCGCGCAGTTGAACGGCGGTACCGACTTCACCCCGTCCCCGTACTTGACCGCCTACCAGAGTGGTAGCTTGGTTATATCTGTTGACGGTGCTACCCCGCAGGCCGACATCTCGGTCATGGGCAACACCGGTGTGGCGTTCACCAAGTACAAACTCCGCGCTACCAATGAGGCCTTCACCATCGTTGGCGCCAAGATCGTGTCTGATTATACCAGCACGGCCGGCGACAAAGATGTGAACCTCACCAAGGTTATCGTGGAATACAAGGATGCCAACGGCAACACCGTTCCTAAAGACGGTTACCTGTCCGATGGCGCCTTGACTTTCGCCGATGGTCAATTAGAGATCCCGGTGCCGATCAACCAGGATACCTACATCACCATTAAAGGTGATTTGAACACTGACACCGGAGGCGCTTACTCTGGCCGAACTCTCAAGCTCGGTTTAGAGAAAGAGACCCTCTTGGCTCAGTGGGGTACCACGACCACCGCCGGAAACAACGCCTTGTCCGATAACTTCATCGCGTTAGGCGTGAGTTCCAACAACAAGTTGTACGGCAACACCAACAGCACCACTATCGTTAGTGCGTCCTCTGGTATTGACCATACCAACATTAATGCCCAGACCATCAGCAAGACCAAAGTGACTGTCGCCAATAACATGGCTGACCGCAGCGGCTCGCAACAGACCTCCGACAAAGTCGGTGTGTTCTCCTTCACCTCAACCGGTGAACCGGGCAGCAACCAAAAGTCCACTTTGGTTAGTACCACCATCCAATTGAAAGGCAGCTTCCTTGCCCCGACCGGCGACACCGTTGTCACCGCCTCGTTCTACAATGGAGCCACCTATGATGCCGCCCACTTGATGGGTTCGGTGCTCTTGGATGTGGCTTCATCTTCCGCGACTAACGCCACTGGCGCTACGTTCACGAACATGAATGAGTTCGAAGGCACCATCAATGTCCATGTCGTCGTTGACACCACCGACACCGATCTTTACGCTGTCGCTGGCTCCAACAAGACTTTGGGCTGCGTCGTCACCACCTACAAGTGGAAAGATGGCAACAATGATGCTACCGACTCCGTTACCTCTCCGGTCACCGGCGTCCCGGTCACTGGCGGCAACGTCACCTACAGTCTGTAAGGACTAATAGGTTAAGCAGTCAAAAGGTTTCTCGATATCTAACAATCGTAAAACAAAGACGCCCTGCAGGGCGTCTTTGTTTTATGTTCCCCCTCTCTTGCCAAGAGAGGGGCTAGGGGATAGTCCGGGAGGTTATCCACAGCCACGGCGCCCGTTCGGGCGTGTGGCGTGATATAATATATGCATTGAAGAAGGAGGGGGAGAAACAATTCGTGTCAAAACGGATTGTTTTTTGAAAAAATATTCCCCTCTCTTGCCAAGAGAGGGGTTAGGGGAGAGTCTTATGCCGGAATTATTTAACAAAAAACACCTCTTGAGTTATCAAAGAAATTTGAGAAATAAAATGACCAAGAGCGAGGTGGTTTTTTGGAGCCGTGTTAGAAACGACCAGCTCGGTGTCAGGTTCCGTCGCCAATATGGCATCGGGAAATACATAGTGGATTTTTATTGTCCACAGTTAAAACTCGCCATAGAAATTGACGGCCTTACTCACAGCGATGAGAAAGTTTTTGCCAAAGACGAACAGCGACAAAAATATTTAGAAGGTCTCAGAGTGATTGTCCGGCGTTATAATAGCGGTGATGTGATAAGAAAAATTGAAGATATAATTTTTGATTTATTTCATTTTATAGATGAGCTGAAAAAGAGGACTCCACCCCAGCCCTCCTCTTCGTAAGAGGAGGGAGGCGAACGCTCCCCCTCTCTTGTCAAGAGAGGGGCTAGGGGAGAGTCGGAAAATAGCTGCGGATTAATTTTTTTAAAAATAAATTTATTGTATGTCTAAAAAAATTTTCGTCGTCGTGTTGGTGGTCGTAGCCGTGTTAATTGCCGGCTTTCTTTGTTGGCGTTATATGGGCGCGGAGTGGTGGCAGGTGAAACAGCATAAAATCGCGCTGGGCCTGGCCAATCCGAATTTTCCTTGGTTTGATCGAAGCGAGGCCGAGTTGGCCAAGCTTTATCCGCAAGTAAAAAATGCCGACGTGCCGACGCGCGTAACGCCGGAAGAAACGTATGCCAAATTTCGCCAGGGGCTTAAAGAAAATAATTTGGATTTGGTATTGGCGCAGTTGAGCGTGGATTCTTCGCGCTATGATTCCAATGTCACGGCGGTGAGAAAGGCGTTTGCGGAGGGGAAGTTCGCGGAGATTTTTGGGAAGTATCCGGAAAAAATAACGGAGTCGTGGACGGGGGATACGATAAGCCAATACAATTTTGTCGAATTTGATAGCGATTATCTTCATATGATTGAGTTTAAAAAGAATGCCGACGGTGTTTGGGAAATTGATATATATTAATTTGTCATCCCCGCGAAGGCGGGGATCCAGGAGGTAAAATTATGAGGAGGAGGACAAAATTGTTAATAACAGCCGTTCTTGTTTTAACGGTTTTTTTATTATCTAAACAGGTATTTTCGTACGATACCAACGTCGCCCACCCGTATTTAACGGAAAAAGCCATTAATATATACAATAGTCATTTTAGCAATAAAATTTCCGATAATGATAAACAAAACATCGTTCAAGGCGCCATAGATGAAGATACGCCAATTCGTTGGATGAATCATTTTTTTGAGCCGAACCAAAATGTAGGCTTGCTCGGTTTTCAGACCGCTAAAAATTGGGCGCAAAATGGCGGTAGTCAGGAAGTTTACGCGATAGGCGATCAATCTTGGCAAACGGCCATTGACGCGTATGGTAACGGTGAAAATAAAAAAGCGTTTCTTGCCCTTGGTCATACGCTCCATCTGATTGAAGATATGACCGTGCCGGCGCATACACGTTTGGATGTCCATGTTTTTAACGGCGGTGATCCATATGAACAATGGGTGAAAAATAATCAGCCGTCAGCCGAAGTGAAACAAATAAACTATTTTAGCGATTTAAATAAATATTTTCAGGATTTAGCTAATTTTTCAAATAATAATTTTTTTAGTGAAGATACGATTGGTATAAATAGTACAGAATATTTTGTTAGAAAATTAAGCGGTGGAAATAAAATTAAGTGCCTAAAAGGCGAGTTGGATAAAAATATCTTTTGTTTGTTGCGTTGCGATACCGATTATTTTAAGGGTGAAGTGTGTAAAATTGACAACACCGTCAACTCCGACTACTTCTCCATCCTCGCCCCCAAAGCCGTATCCTACGGCGCCGGAGTGATCCAGTTGTTTTTTGAACAAGGGGAAAAACTAAGAGCAGACAAAGCCGCCGCGCAAAAAAATTTATTTAGAAAATTTTTGGAAAGCCTAAACCTATTCGTTCTGAACAACGGAAAAATCGTTTCTGTCGCCGACCTGTCAAACGGCCCGCGCCTGCCTCAATCCACGCCGTTAGCTACCATCCAATCGGCCAAACCCACGCCGAAAGCACCCCGAGCACCCCAAACACCACAGCACGAAAACACTATAACGCCCAAACACGACAGCACCGTGCCGTTTTCTTCATCTTCATCAATTCCATCACCGCCTCCACCAATTCCATCATCCACAACAACGGAGGACGGCATCGGCGGTTATCCGATTGACGATGAGTTACCCTCTTCCACTTTTGATTATAACGGTTTTTTTGGCACGCCTCCGACGGTAATAATAACCCCCACTGCCACCCCGCCGGCCGAACCCTGGCCCACACCGACCACTGATCCGATTTTTTCCGACCTTCTTTACACTTCATCCAGCCCAACGCGAATATTCGGCGTCTGCGCCACCAATACCCAATCAATCCTCGTTTTCCACGACACCGTCGCCACCACTTCACCGGCGATATTCGTCCCGATAACCGCCACCGTCAGCAACACCACTTGGTCAGCCGAAGTCGCGCCCACATACAACACCAACTTTTTCTATGTTTCCGCCCTCGGCCCGCCCGACACCGCCACCTCGTCGTTATCCGAACCGGTGGAAATTATTTATGATAACATCGCGCCGACCACCACGGCTTTCACTTCAGCCATCACCGCCACCTCCACCACCTCATCCATAATTCATTTGGAATTTTCCGCCACCGACGAACTTTCTCCACCCGCGCTTTACGATTTGGAAAATTTATCCCCGAGCGGAACCGAATGGGCGTCGTTACTTCGGCAATCCGCCAGCACCAGTTATGATTTTATCGCCACCAGTTCGGGAGATTATTCTTTCCGTCTCCGTGCCTCCGACGCGCTCGGCAATTTTTCCGACTGGACAACAACAACCATCACCGCGGCTATCACGCCGGAAGTTTTTGTTTATAATTATCTTGACGGCACGCAAACCGACGCTGAAGTTACGCTGACCAAAGACGGCAGTCCGTACATTTTAAAAACATATACCGTACCGCTCGGAAAAACTCTGCGTATTGAAGCGGGCACGGTCATCAAAGGATTTAGCCAAACTTCTTTGCTGGATATTCACGGCTCGTTATCAGTGGCAGGCACAGCCGAAGACCGGGTTATTTTCACCTCGGTTCAAGACAGAAGTTTTACCAGCACCCGGCTCAACGCCGCCGATCTCGGTTCGGCTAATTCGCCCCAGCCATGGGATTGGGTGGGTGTTTGGTTTGATTATGTTAGTTGGACAGACCCCGGGGGAAGCGGAACGATTAATCATACCGATTTTCGTTATTCCGGTTCTGACCCGTATCTTTGCGCCGCCGCCGTGGCCACCTGCGGGGCTTTCAGTCGGACGATTTATTTGGACGCGGCTACACTAATAGCCGACGACATTTCTTTTGTGGATAGCGGTTTAAATATTTTTTATAGTGAAGAGGGGTCTTCGTTAACACTTTCCAATTCCACACTGGACGGCGCGCTGAATCCGCTGTCTGATTATGACCCGACAGATTACGGTATATATATGAAAACCGGTTCGCTTAATTTGTCCGCGGTTAATTTCCAAAACCTGCCTTACGGCATTGCTTCGGTTTCGCGTTCTTCAAATTGGCCGTCCATCACCGTTGATGCCGGTTTTTCCTCCGCCAATTTTATCAATGTGGATACTCCGGTCTCACCGGCGGGGATGCTGGCGTTATAAAAAATAAAGTAAAATTAAAAAGCCCGCCTCTTCGGCGGGTTTTGCGTTTGGTGTGCTTCGGGGCGGGAGAGAAGCGGGGTTAAGGTGCGGGAAAGAGCGGGGCGAGGGGATTGACGAGGTAAATGGCGAAGAGATTCGGCTCGTAGGTGTCGTTCTTGACACCGTACGCGTGAATCTTCCATCCGCCGATCTGGATGGCCCAATGGTCCTTCAACCACTTGTCGCGATTCGCCAGCGCGGCCTTCACTTTGTTGCCGCACCTGAGCGTGTGGCCGTTGACGCCGGTGACTCGGCAGTCGCTGTAGGCCGCGGCCGTGAACTGTTGGCGGTAGGGCGTCATCTCGCGCGAGATGACCATCTGGTTGAACACCAGCATGAAGGCGCCGACTACCCCGATGAAGTAGGCGGTGTAGCAGAATCGGTTCGAGAGGCGGTGCTGGAACTGCTTGATGAGAACGAACATGAGGCCGAGGCCGGCGAAGTAGCACAGCACTACGCCGATCTCCTTGAGCACGTCGATCCCGTTCATGGCGAGTTGGGCGCCCAGGATGTCGGCCACGATCTTCAGCCCCATTACGCCACTGATGAACACCACCAGCAGAATGAAGGGCATGATCGCGCGCTTCTTATCCTCTTTCTCCATCTTCTCCAGAATATCTTCCATTTTCCCTCTCCTTTTGGTTTTGATTGTGAAAAAACACCTGTTTTTCGCTATTTAACACAGAAGTATAAGCAGAGCTTGAAATCGCGGCGTTGCTCACAAATTGGAAAATAAATTTTCCATTTGTTCACAACTTGCGATTATAGCACATTTTGGGCAAAAAGTCAAGGGGGGAGGTCGAGGTGATTTTTTGTGTATTTTCGCCATGTTTTATGATATAATGTAATACAGTATAAAATTAGAAATTACCGTCTCACTTTATGCGTAACATTTCAAAAATCGCCGCCGCCCGATTGACCGGCCGAGGGGGCGCGGAATTTCCCACCGCCTTCAAATGGCTGGCCGTGGCCAAAGCCAAGTTGGAAAAATTTGACCGCCCGGCTTACATTATTTGCAATGCCACCGAAGGCGAGCCCGGCGTGTTTAAAGACAAACATATCCTGCGCTATTTTCCCGGCGAAGTAATCAACGGCATTAGAATCGCGCTGGAAGAATTGGGCGCGGAGAAAGCTTATATTTACGTTCAGCGCAAAGATTTGAACACCATTAAAAAGCGTCTGACGCCGTTTATTAAAAAATTGCCGATTCGTTTTTTTGCCGAAGACGGTGGTTATCTCTGCGGTGAAGAAACCACCCTGCTGGAACAAATGGAGGGCCGTCGCCCTGAACCGCGTCTGCGTCCGCCGTTCCCGACCGAACATGGTTTGCACGGCTGTCCCACCTTGGTCAACAACGTGGAGACGTTTTATTACATTTCCCAAATCGTTAAAGACGAATATCGCCACACGCGTTTTTATTGTTTGAGCGGCGCTATCAGAAATCCCGGCGTGTTTGAGTTGCCGATCGACCTGACCATCGCCGAAGTTTTGAAAAAAACAAAAAATATTCCGCGCTGTAAATTTTTCCTGCAAGTGGGCGGTGGCGCGGCCGGCGAAATTTTATTACCCGATGAAACCAATCGTCCGTTGAAAGGCGCCGGCGCGATTATTGTGTACGACCGCGCCAAAACCAAACCGCAAGAATTGATGACGCGCTGGATTGAATTTTTCTTTAAATCAAACTGCGGGAAATGCGCCCCGTGCCGGGAAGGACTGTACCGCTTGCGTGAGGAACTGAAAAAAGCCAAACCGGACTGGCTGATGATGCGGGCGATTTTGGAGACCATGCGCGACGCTTCTTTTTGCGCTTTGGGCAAAAGTGTCTATACACCGATGTTGGGTTTATTGGAAAAAGTATGAACATGACGGAACAGGTGGGCGCCATTGCCAAAGAAAAATCGTTCACCGTGGTGGGTACGTTTTTATTACTGTTTGGCGGGGTGATGCTGGCGCCGCTTTTTCCCAATCAATTTATCGCCGGTCCGATTGTCAACGCTTTGCTTTTTATCGTCACGGTGATGCTCGGTCTGCGCGCCGGCGTGCTGATGTGTTTTATCCCCAGTTTAATGGCCCTGCTCGGCGGGCTGTTGCCGGCCGTGCTGGCGCCGTTTGTGCCCTTTATCATGTTTGGCAATATTGTCATGGTGGCGCTGTTTCATTGGTTGCGCGGGCGGAATTTTTGGCTGGCCTCGGGCGCCGGCGGGGTGGCAAAATTTATTTTTTTATTTATCACCAGTCAGTTGTTTTTTAAATGGTTTTTGTCCGGCTCGCTGGCGCAAGGCCTGGCTCTGATGCTGTCCTGGAATCAGCTTTACAGCGCGCTGATGGGGGCGATCATTGCGTATGTCTTTCTCAAGACAATCAAGAGAATTTAGTGATAAGGATAAAATTTTTTTAAAAAATAATTTTTTAATTTCCAATTTCCAAATCCCAATGTCCAATCAAGCCCCAAGCCAAAATGTCAAAAAACATGGTGTTATCAAAAAATGGTTTGGAAATTTAGATTTTGGATTTTATTGGAAATTGGTAATTGGAAATTTGACATTTGACCAAAGTTAAAATCAACGAATTATGTCTAAGAGATTCGACCTTATCATTGATGGCAAAAAAGTCGGTGCCGAAGAGGGGGAGACCATCCTCAAAGTCGCCTGGCTCAACGGCATTGATATTCCGCATCTGTGTTTTCATCCCGATAACACGGTGCGCGCCAATTGCCGAATGTGCCTGGTGGCGATCAAAGGCGAACGCGCCCTACAGACGGCTTGTTCCACTTTGGCGGAGGACGGCATGGAGGTAACTACCGTCAACCCGGCGATTAAACGCGACCGCAAGTTTAATTTGGAATTGATTTTTGGCGAACACGTGGAAGATTGTCCGGTGTGCGTTTGGAATTCACGTTGCGATTTGTTGAAATATCGCAAGCAATATAATTCCAAAATGTTGCGCTTTCCCGACCGCAAAACCAAACGTCCGATTTACGAATTCGGTCCGATTGTTTTTGACCAAACCAAATGCATTGATTGCCGGAATTGCGTGGATATTTGTCCGACCGAATATTTGGAAGTGGAGGGCGTTGGTTCGGACATTGGTATCGCCCCGAGCATGGATAGAAAAAAAGATTGTATTTATTGCGGTCAGTGCGTCGTCCATTGCCCGGCCGGAGCGATTAAAAGCCAGGGAGAATACGGTTCGCAGGCGGCGCTGGAAAATTTATTAAAACAAAAAGATAAAACCGTGGTGGTGCAATTCGCGCCGGTGATTCGTTCCAGCATCGGCGAGGAAATGGGTTTGCCTTACGGTACTATCGCCACCGGCCAGCTGGTGGCCGGGTTGCGGAAATTCGGCTTTCATAAAGTGTTTGACACTTCAGTGGCCGCGGATTTTACTACCACCGAAGAAGCGGGCGAAGCAGTGAAACATATCATGTCCGGAAAAAATTTGCCGGTGTTCACCTCGTGTTGTCCGTCCTGGGTGCGGTTTATTGAATACAATTATCCGGAATACATAAAAAATATCACTTCGGTTCGCGCGCCGGAAATTATTTTGGGCGGTTTGGCGAAAACTTATTGGGCGGAGAAAGAGGGTCTGGACCCGAAAAATATTTTTATGGTTTCGGTCATGCCTTGCACTTCAAAAAAGTTTGAAGCCCAGCGCGTCGAAATGAAAATCAACGGGTTGTATCCGGTGGATATGGTGATTACCACCCGCGAACTGGCTCGGATATTTTTGAATAAAAAGATAAAAATCGCCAATTTGGAAGCGGAAGCCGCGGATATGCCATTCGGCGATCCGTCCGGCGCCGGCGTGCTTTATGGCGCCTCCGGCGGAGTGATGGAATCGGCTTTGCGCACCGCCTATTTCCGCCTGACCGGCGAGGATTTAAAGGATATGGATTTATTCAAAGAAGTGCGCGGACAAGCCGGCATCAAGCGGGCGACAATCAAATTATGCCAGCCGGTCAAAACCGGCCGAGGCGAATGCGTGGAGATAAAAGCGGCGGCGGTGAATGGCATAAAAAACGCCCGGATTATTTTGGACGAATTAAAACAAGACCCGAAGAAATATGATTTTGTGGAAGTGATGGCCTGTCCGAGCGGTTGCGCCGGCGGTGGCGGACAATCGTTACCGGTTAACGAGCAAATCCGCAAAAAAAGAATTGACGCGCTTTACGCCATTGACCGCGGTAAAAAAATTCGTCTGGCGCACCGCAATCCCGAAGTGATTGAAGTATACGAAAAATATTTTAACACCGAAGAAAAAAGAAAGAATATTTTTCACACCGGCTTTGGTCAAAAACCCAAAACAAAAATTATCAGCCGAAAGCGAACTAAGGCGGACGGGGCGCTGCATGAGTGAAAACTCCAAACCCCAATGTCCAATGACCAAAAAAATCGCGTGAAAATCCCAAATCACAATTTAACGATTTTGGAAATTAGAGTTTAGAATTTATTTGGGTTTTGGGGTTTGAGAATTGGGGTTTATCAAAGTTGATTTGAAAATTATTATAGTGATTATATGGGATTATTTCAAAAAAAAGAATCTGCGCCCGTGTATACATTTTTGGTCGGTGGCCAGGCCGGCGACGGCGCGCGCGAAGCCGGAACGAATCTGGCGCGGCTGGTGGCCGGCATGGGCTATGAGGTTTTTATTTCTGTGGAATATCCGTCGCTGATTCGGGGCGGGCATAATTTTGCCCGTTTTAGTTTTTCAGCGGAAAAAATTACCGGCGATTATCAGGCGTTAGATGCCATCGTGGCGTTAAATGAAGAAACCATTCGCTTACATCTGCCGGAATTGAAAAAAGACGGTAAGATTTTCGCCGACGCCCGGGACGCGGCCAAATTTCCGGGCGCGTTTGGTTTGCCGGTAGTGGAGGCGGCCAAAGCCGTGGGCGCTCCGCCGATTGCCCGCGCGGCCCTGGCTTTGGGCGCGGTCTGCGCCTGCTATGGGATTGATTTAAAAAAATTGACGGCGATTTTTGAAGAAATTTTCCAAGACAAAGCCGGAAAAAATATTGAATTGGCGACCGATGGTTTTGATTATTTTAAAGAAAATTATCAGCCGGTCGCGCCGATCGCGCTGTTGAAAAAATCTAATAAAAAAATAATTGACGGCAATGAAGCGCTGGCCGAAGGCATGATCGCCGGCGGTTTGAAAAATTATTTCGCTTATCCGATGACGCCGTCCAGTTCTATTTTGCATTATCTGGCCAAACGCGCTCATGATAAAAATTTAAAAGTGATTCAGCCGGAAAATGAAATCGCCGCCGTTAATATGGCGCTCGGTTCAATTTACGCCGGCGCGCGTACCGCCACCGGTTCCAGCGCCGGCGGGTTCGCTTTGATGTTGGAAGCGATGGCTTTTGCCGGTATCGCCGAATTGCCGATCGTGGTGGCTGATTCACAGCGAGCCAGCACTTCCACCGGCGTGCCGACGCGCGTCGGCCAGGGCGATTTGGATTTTGTTCGCCATTTGCCCGGAGAATTTCCGCGCGTGGTGTTGGCGCCGGGCGATCCGGAAGAAGCGTTTTTGCTCGGTGGGGCGGCCATGAATTTGGCCTGGAAATATCAAACTCCGGTGGTGGTTTTGCTGGACAAATATTTATCGGAAAATGCCGTGGCGATTGATTTGCCGTATAATAAAGTAACGGCGGAAGAAATAAAATTGGGTGACGGTCCGAATTATCGCCGGTATCAACTGTCGGCCGATGGCGTGTCGCCGTTGGCGTTTCCCGGACAAAAAGATACCGTGGTGAAAATAAACAGCTACGAACATGATGAAGCGGGTTGGATTACCGACCGGCCGGATTTGACCAAAGCGATGACGGAAAAACGGTTCGCGAAAATGTCGGGCATTATTAAAGAGCGCGACAAAAGCGAGGCGATAAAAATTTATGGCGATAAAAATTCCGATAATGTCGTTTTGTTCTGGGGTTCGGTGAAGAGTCCGTTGCTGGAAGCGCTCAAACATACGCGCCGACCGTTTAAAGCGGTGCAGGTGGTTTGGCTGGAACCGTTGGCTGACGGCCAATTGACTAAAATTTTAAAACAAGCGAAAAAAGTTGTGGGCGTGGAAAGTAATTTTACCGGCCAGCTGGCCGGATTGATCCGAGAGAAAACCGGTGTGGCCATAACCAATAAAATTTTGAAATACGATTCTTTGCCGTTTGAGCCGATGGACCTCGCTAAACAGCTGGATGCGTTTTTTCGTTAAATTGTTATCGCGAATTTTTTCCTTATTCCTTTTTCCTTACTCCTTGTTCTATGTTAGAACTCTCCACTACCGCCAAAAATACCTGGTGTCCGGGCTGTACCAATTTCTTTCTTTTGACCGCGTTAAAAAATACGGTCAGTGATTTGATCGCCGAAGGATATAATAAAGATAATTTTGTTATTTCCGCCGGCATCGGCTGTCACGGAAAATTGCCCGACTACATTAATTTGAATAGTGTGATTTCTTTACACGGTCGTGATTTGGCCGCGGCCGAGGGCGTAAAATTAGCCAATCCGAAATTAACGGTGATTGATATCGCCGGCGATGGCGACGCTTATGCCGAGGGGATTGAACACCTGGTGCATGCCGCCAAACGCAACACCAACGTCACGTTGTTTGTCCACAATAATCAGGTTTTTGGCCTGACTACCGGCCAAGCCACCCCGACCAGTTTAAAGGGCTATAAAGGCCGTTCTACGCCGTTTGGCACGGTGGAGGAGCCGTTGAACCCGCTGTTGTTAATGCTTGCTTCCGGCGCCTCTTTTGTCGCCCGCGCCTGGTCGCAGGATATGGACGGCACGCGCGAGATAATGAAACGGGCGATTAAGCATAAAGGGTTTTCCATCGTGGATATTATTCAGCCGTGCATTTCTTTCAATGACACGCGTGAATTTTTTAAAGACAAAGTATATAATTTGGACGCTGGTTGGCCGACGAATGATTTGGCCAAGGCGATGGAAAAAGTGCGGGAGAACAGTGGTAAAGTTCCTTGCGGGATTTTTTATGAAGTGAACAAGGAGACTTTTGAGGAAGAAATATAATTTGTGAATAATTCAAAACTCAAATGTCAAAAGTCAAAATCACAGCCATTAATCTCAAAACCGTACGGAAGTTTAGAGGTTTTTAGTTTTGGTTTTTAGTTTTGGTTTTGAGATTTGAGATAAAAAAATGTGATATTATTTTTCTTACCATGAATCTCACTACACTCTTCAATCCGAAATCAGTGGCTATAATCGGCGCGGCTGATGACCCGAAAAAACTCGGCTATGTGATTATGGCCAATCTTTTGGCCGGCGCGCCGAGAAAAATTTATCCGGTCAATCCGGCTTTTAAAAAGGTTTTGAAACTACCGTGTTTGCCTTCCGTTAAAAATATCAAAGGCGCCATTGATTTGGCGATTATCGCCGTTAAGCCGGAAATTGTGCCGGCGGTGCTGGCCGATTGCGGCGAGAAAAAAATTCCGCACGTGATTATTATCACCGCCGGTTTTAAAGAAATAGGCGGAGCGGGCGCGGAGCGGGAAAAAGAATTGAAAAAAATCGCCGCCCAATACAAAATAAATTTAATCGGGCCGAATTGCCTTGGCGTGATGGACGCGCATTCCGCTTTGGACGCCAGCTTTGGCAATGGTTTGCCGGCCAAAGGTAATTTAGCTTTTGTTTCGCAGTCCGGCGCAGTCGGCACGGCCACGCTTGATTGGGCGAAAAAAAATAACGTCGGCTTTTCCAAATTTATCTCCATCGGCAATGAAGCCGGCGCCACCGAGAACGACTTTTTGGAATTTTTGGGCACTGATAAAGACACCCGGGCGATTTTAATGTATTTGGAAGCGGTCACCGACGGCCAGCGCTTCATGAAATTGGTGGAAAAAATTTCTAAAATAAAACCGGTGGTGGTGCTGAAAGCCGGTCGGACCGAACGCGGATTGGCCGCGGTCGCTTCGCATACCGGTTCGCTGGCGCCGTCTCACGAAATTTTTAAAACCGCTTGCAAACAAAGCGGCGCTATTTTGGTTGATTCGCTCGGCGCTATGTTTAATTTGGCGAAATTATTCAATAGCGGATTTATCAGCGCGCCGAACGATTGGGCGATTTTAACCAATGGCGGCGGGCCGTCCATTGTGATGTCTGACGCGATTGAATCATCGGCTAATTTGCGTTTGGCGGTGATTTCCGAGACAACGAAAAATAAACTGCGCGCCGTGTTGCCGGCCTCGGCCGCGCTGGGCAATCCGATTGATATTATCGGCGACGCTTTGGCCGACCGCTACGAAGCGGCGTTGAAAATTTTGACGGCGGAAAAAACTATCGGCGGGCTGGTGGTTTTGTTGACTCCGCAAAAAATGACGGAAATAAAAAAGACCGCCGAGTTAATCGTTAAATACAAAAAATCCAAACCGATTATGCCGATGTTTATCGGCGGAACGAGCATCGCGCCGGCGGAAAAAGTTTTTGGCGAGCACGGGCTGGTGAATTTTCTTGACCAGCAGTCGCTGGTGTCCGCCCTCTCGGCTTTGGCTCCGGCACCGAAAAAACATGAAACTAAACACGCCGCGGCTAAAACATTTTTGCGCCAGCTTTCTTTTACGGATGGCGCTAAATTGCTGAAAGAAGTCGGTCTGTCGGTGGTGGGAGAATTCGTCAGTAAAAAAGAATGGCTGATCGGCTCGGGCGGTAAAGTTAATTTTCCGGCGGTGATGAAAGTGGTTTCCGCCCAGGTGATTCATAAAAGCGATGCCGGCGGGGTGAAAATAAACATCAAAGATATTGCCGAAGCGAAAAAGGCCTGGGATGATATGTCGCGGGTCGTGCCGTTGCGCGTGCCCGGCGCAAAGATTGACGGCTTTTTAATTCAACCGATGACCAAGGGCAGGGAAGTGATTGTCGGCATGAAACGCGATGCCGTGTTCGGGCCGGTGATTTTGTTCGGTCTTGGCGGTATATTCGTGGAGGCGATTAAAGACGTGGCTATGCGCATCGCGCCGGTGGGCGAACCGGAAGCGTTGAAAATGCTGGATGAAATTAAGGGCGCGGTGATTTTAAAAGGCGCGCGCGGCGAGGATAGCGTGGACCGGACGGCGTTGGCGAAAATTATTGTGGCCATTTCCCGTTTGGCGCAAGCTCATCCGGAAATTAAAGAAATTGATTTGAACCCGGTGATGGCTACGCCCGACGGCGCGAAAATCGTGGACGCCAGGATTTTGGTTTAACAGTTCTCGGTTCACAGTGCGCAGTTCACAGTTCGTAACGCAAAATTATGAAGAAAAAATAAATATTATGGAGGAGGTTTTAAAAAGATTTGTTTCGTGGATAAAAATTAAAGTAAAAATTCACGTATCGGACCGGTTGGTTTATTTTAGAGAAGGGGAAATTTGGTGGGTGAATTTAGGCGCTAATGTTGGCCATGAGGAAGAGGGCAAAAATGATAATTTTGAACGGCCGGTATTAGTATTGAAAAAATTTAATAAACATCTGCTGTGGGCGGTGCCGACCACCACGAAGACCAAAGAGGAAAACCCTTATTATTATCAATATGAACTCGGCGGCATTGAATACGCCGTCATATTACCCCAGCTTAGAGCTTTGAGTAGTAAAAGATTGATAAGAAAAGTGGGCATATTCCCACTGGTAGATTTCGAAAAAATACGTGAAGAAATGCAGAAATTGATATAAAAAACGAAACCTACCTTTTGAGGGGTAGGAATCTCGGAGCTACCCCCGAGGGGGCAACCATTTGTAAATATACAATACCACGCCATTGGCATATTTGTCAACGGCCGTGTGGATAAGCCGAACATGCCCAATTAATTGGGCTTTTTTGTTTTTGAAAATGGCCAAGATTAGTCGAGAGTGTAAAGATTATAAATATCAAAGCTGTATTTGTTGTAAAATTGGTTAACTTATGGTAAAGTTATGTGACTATTTCTGATCAAATTTTATGAATAAACTTTGTTATTTTTGTTTTCACGACGAAGAGTCAATTTTTTTATTTTTACAAAAAATTGAGAATTATACCTCCGTCGTGAGAAGTATCGTGCTTGATATTTTGGTGATAGCAGTTATTATTTTTTGTTTATTTTATTATTTACCAAAAAATTTTAAAAATTGGAATTTAAGAAAAAAATATAAATATAGTGACAATTTCAGGTTAAGTCGTTGTTTAGATGACGAAGGTGACAAAGGACGTAATAAAGTATACCTTCTCAATGAGGAAGATAAAACATATAAACATATTGAAAACCCGAAAACATTAAATGAGGTATTTAAAATAAATGATTTTAAGAATCCCTCTAGGGAGGATAGCGAATGTTTTTCTAAGATAGAATATGCAAATGGAGGAAATATTGTAATTGATGAAAATGCAATCAGTGTGGCAAATACGATTAATTTACTCAATTTACTTAGCGTTTTAAAATAAAATTATGAAATTTTTAAAAGAAAATTGGATTAAAATCGTTATCCTTTTTTGCTTGGCAAGCGTAGCTATTTCAATTATCTATTATTATATGGTTTTTTTGCCGACAGAAAAACATGAAAAACAAATTACAGATAGAATAGCCGAACAAGAGAGAGAAGATTCTTTAAAACAAAAAGAACTATTTTCCAAAAGAGAAGGCTGCCAAAAATATAAAAAACAAATTGAAAATGAAATTGAGGAGAATAATGATAAATATTCAACCACGGTTTTGAATGGGATATTCTTTAGCCCTGTAAAAAATACTTGTATTTATGTATCTGTAGAATGGCAAGACAATGGGGTGTCGTTAGAGAGCCCAGAACACATGATTGAGGGTATGACTTACAGAGTAACTGATGTTTTATCCGGGGAGGTTATAAAAGCCGTTTTCATTGATATAAAAAAACCACATCAAGATAATAGATCGCAGAAAGAAATGGACTTCTATAATTATGTTGAGTCGCTAACAGGGATATGCTATAGGTTTTGTCAATAGTTTTATATTTTTTTGGTAATTATTGAATTGCAGTTTTTTTAATTTCGTTCTGGAATGAAATAATTTGGACGAAGCGGGGTCGTATTTTTTTATAAAAAATCTTCTTGTATCGCTTGACTCCGACGCTTCGGTCGGAGTCAACCCCGACTGAAATGTCGGGGTTGAACTTTTTTTCCGCTTATGTTAGTATAATTAGGCCTTTTGGGGCCCTATTTTTGTTTATAATTCAGTCGCTAAATTGTCATTCCCGCCCCCGCTTTCGCGAGGATAAACTCCAGCGGGAATCCAGTCATTCAACGACGGCAAATTTAATTTGGATTCCCGCCTTCGCGGGAATGACAAGTTGTATTGATAATATGTCATTTCTTACCAAAATTTTCGGTGATCCGAACGCGAAAGTGGTCAAGGAAATTCTGCCGGTAGTGGAGAAGATCAATTCGTTTGAATCGGAGATGCAAAAATTGTCTTTGGACGGCTTAAAAGCCAAAACTTTTGCTTTTAAAGAACGCCTGGCCAAAGGCGAAACATTGGACGATATTTTACCCGAGGCCTTCGCCACTGTGCGCGAGACCTCCAAGCGCTTGACCGGCATGCGCCATTTTGACGTTCAGCTGATCGGCGGTGTGGTTTTGCATCGCGGACAAATTTCAGAAATGCGCACCGGTGAAGGTAAAACTTTGGTCGCTACGCTGGCGGTATATTTAAACGCCTTGGCCGGCAAAGGCGTGCATCTGGTTACGGTCAACGATTATTTGGCGAAACGCGACGCCGTCTGGATGGGCCAAATTTACGACGCGCTCGGTTTGACCGTCGGCATTATTCAACAGCAATTAGTTTCATATAAATACAATGCTCAAGCGCGGGTGGTAACGCCGGAAGGGGAAGAGGACTTGTCTCAAGGCGGTACCATAGATAAAGAACGCGATGTCAAAGGCATGTACAAAATTGAATACGATTATTTAGAGCCGTGCACTCGCCAAGACGCCTATCGTTGCGATATCACTTATGGCACCAACAACGAATATGGTTTTGATTATTTGCGCGACAACATGGTGTCTGATTTGTCGGAAATGTCCCAGCGCGAATTAAGCTACGCCATCGTTGACGAAGTGGACTCGATTTTAATTGATGAAGCGCGCACGCCGTTGATTATCTCCGCGCCAGCCGAAGAAGCGGCCGATATGTATTACAAATTTGCCGAACTGGTGGAACGGCTGAAAGAAAATGAGGACTATAACATTGACGAAAAAATGCGCTCGTCCACTTTGAACGAGAGCGGCCTGCAAAAAATGGAAAAATGGCTCGGCGTGGCTAACATTTACGCCGAAGGCGGGATGGGCATGGTGCACCATGTGGAGCAGTCCCTGCGCGCCAAAGCGCTGTTCAAGCGCGACCGCGATTATGTGGTGGAAAACAACGAAGTGGTGATTGTGGACGAATTTACCGGACGCAAAATGCCGGGTCGGCGCTACAGCGAGGGTCTGCACCAGGCGATTGAAGCTAAAGAAGGGGTGAAAATTCAGCGCGAGAGCCAGACCATGGCCACGGTAACTTTCCAAAATTATTTCCGCATGTATAAAAAGCTGGCCGGTATGACCGGTACGGCCGTGACCGAGGCCGAGGAGTTCGGCAAAATATATAATTTGGAAGTGGTGGTGGTGCCGACCAACAAACCGGCGCACCGCACCGACCAGTCGGACCGGATTTATCGCACCGAAGAATTAAAATACAAAGCCATCGCTCAGAAATGTAAGGAGTTACAGGCCAAAGGCCAGCCGGTTTTGGTCGGTACGATTTCCGTGGAAAAAAATGAACAGCTTAGCATATTTTTGGAGCAAGAGGGGATTGCTCATGAAATTTTGAACGCCAAGAACCACGAACGGGAAGGCGAAATCATCGCTCAAGCCGGCCGGGCCGGCGCGGTAACATTGGCCACCAACATGGCCGGCCGCGGCGTGGATATTATTCTCGGCGGAAATCCGCCGGACAAGGAATCGGGCGCCAAAGTGCGCACCGCCGGCGGTTTGTTTGTCATTGGTTCGGAACGCCACGAATCCCGCCGGATTGATAATCAGTTGCGCGGCCGCGCCGGTCGTCAGGGCGACCCGGGCGCCACGCAATTCTTCCTTTCCACTGAAGATGATTTGATGCGTATTTTTGCCGGCGACCGCATCCGCGCCGTGATGCAAACTCTGCATGTGCCGGATGATATGCCGATTGAACAAAAATCCATTACCAAAATTATTGAATCAGCCCAGCGCAAAGTGGAAGGCTTCCATTTTGACATGAGAAAACATTTGATTGAATATGATGACGTGCTCAACAAACACCGCGAGGTGATTTACGGCAAGCGCCGGCAGGTTTTGGAAATTTATAAAGAGCAAAAAGAATTGTTGGCCGCCAAAAACACCTCGGTCAGTTTGCCAAAAACTTTGCGCGATTTGATTTACGGTATGGTGGAAGAGGAAATTGAATCGGTGGTTTCTTTTCATACCAATGCCGAATCCATGTCTGAATGGGACATGAAAGAAGTCGCCGAAACCATGGTGACAATTTTCCCGTTGGACGAAAAAGAAAAGAAAGCGCTGGCTGATTTTAGCACCGCCGGCGAGGCAAAAATGGAGGCAGTGGAGGCGCGTACCAAAATCATCGCCTATTTGACCAAATTGGCTAAAGAAAAATATGAAGAGCTGTTGGTTAAACCGGCCAGCCAGCCGGAGTTAGTTTTGGAAATTGAAAAACAAATGCTGTTACGTTCCATGGATAATCTTTGGGTGGAACATCTGGTGGCGGTTGATTATCTGCGCACCGGCATCGGCCTGCGCGGTTATGGCCAGCGCGATCCGTTGGTGGAATACAAAAAAGAAACTTACCGGATGTTCAATGAACTTTTATCGCTGATCCAAAAAGAAGTGGTTTATTCCATTTACAAAATCGGTTTGGGTATTCAGTTGGCGCCGAGCGTGATGCAAAGAGGCAACATGATTTTAACCGGCGCGGAAAAAGAGCAAGGGCCGGGCACTCGGACGGGAAAAGTTAAAGACGAGGCGGGGAATGTCGTGGGGAGAAATGATTTATGTCCGTGCGGGAGCGGTAAGAAATATAAACGGTGTCATGGTAAATAAATTGTAAAGATATGCAATTACAAGACCTAATAAAATTTATAAAGAAAGAGGATAGACGGCTAAGAGAGCATTATGGTAATTATAAGGATGAGGAAAAGCGTATATTGGCAAGAACGGTAAAACTCACCGAAGAATTAGGCGAACTGTGCGACGAAGTGTTGAGTTTCAATTCCATGCAACGAAAAGACAAGTTGGATAACCATGATGCAAATAATTTATCCGAGGAATTCGCAGATGTCATAATAACGACTTTATTGCTTGCAGAAGTTATGAAGATTGATATAGAAAAGGCACTGAAGAGAAAGATTAAGAAAATCGATAAGAGATATATAAAATAATTCCTGCGGTAGGGTATTGAAGATCAAAAAGTGCCGCGGAAAATAAATTTATGAAAAAACTAAAATTTCGGCATAATTTAGTGGAAGAAATCATTGCGGGCAGGAAGACCATCACTTGGAGATTATTTGACGATAAGGATTTACGTGCCGGCGATAAGTTGGAATTATTAGATTCGGAATCAGGGGAAAAATTTGCTGAAGCGGAAATTGTAATAGTTCGAGAGAAAAAATTAGGACAAATTGAAGGCGAAGATTTAAAAGGGCATGAAAAATTTGGGAGCAAAGAAGAAATGCTTAAAATGTTTAAAAAATATTACGGAGAGAAAGTCGACTGGAATACCACTGTAAAGATAATAGAATTCAAACTCTTGTGAATATAGAAAATAGTATCAAAAAGGGAATAAAGTGTGTGATAAAATTCAGAGAGAAGATTTTGTTTGTGATACACACAAAGGGCATACAAGATTGGTCGCTACCTGGTGGAAAAATTGAGCATGGCGAATCTTCTGAACAATGTGCCAGAAGAGAATTGGTAGAAGAGCTGAATTTAGAGATTAAAACTCTGGAAAAGTTCGGAGAAACTATAAGTAAAGTCAACGGCGACCTCCTTGATTGCTATGAATGCGAACCTATCAACGAAAAAATAAAAATTAAAGAAGACGAGATAACGCGAGCGCGATGGTTTGCTCTAGAAGAATTGCCCGAAAAGCTCGGCCCAACGTCAGAGGAAATTATGTTGCTATGGAAAAAGCACTGGCCCGCGAAGATATTATCATATTCTTGTGAAATAAACAATGAGCAGTAAAGATGTCGTAAAAATAGCCCCATTTTGTCCACTTGCTTTTTTCTTTCAAATAAAGTAAGATTTTCGCACTAAAACAATCTATTTTTTTACTTAAAATATGGCCAAAAATACGAACGTCGTTAAGACCGTGACCCGTCAGCAGGTGAAATGGAGAGTCGCCGCCATTAGCGCGCTTTTTGTCATCTGTCTTTTGATTGTTCTGCCCACCTATGCCAATCGGGGTATTTCTTGGGTGAACAATAAAACCAATCTCGGTATTCCGACTTTACCGGATAAAGGTTTCAACCTGGGTTTGGATTTGCAGGGCGGAGTACACCTGGTTTACCGAGCGGAGGTGGACAGCATTCCGCCGGCCGACCGCGCTTCTTCGGTGGAAGGTGTCCGTGATGTGATTGAACGGCGCGTACGCGGTGGTTTGGGTGTATCCGAACCGTTGGTGCAGACCACCAAGGTGGGGGACGAGAATCACGTAATCGTGGAATTGCCGGGCGTGACCGACGTGAGCGAGGCCATTAAGATGATCGGCGAAACGCCGGTATTGGAATTTAAAGAAGAGAACACCGAGCCGGCGCGCGATTTAACCGCGGAAGAACAAAAACAAATGGACGAATATAATGCCGCGGCCGATAAAAAAATACAAGAAGCGCTCAAAATCATGAACAACGGCGGTGATTTTATCGCCAATGTTATCGCTTTTTCGGAAGATTACGATGCTAAGAAAAATAACGGCAATATCGGTTTTATCACGGCCGCTGTTTCGCCGGAAATTTACGACTGGGCGCAGACGCACAAAGACGGTGAAATTTCCCGGGAAGTTATTAAAGATACCAACGGTTATAGCATCGTGAAAAGATTGTCTTCGCGCGATGGCGCTAAAAGTATTACCGCCTCGCATATTTTGATTTGCTACAAGGGCGCGGAATTGTGCGGTGGAGAACTGTCCAAAGCCGAAGCCAAAACAAAAATTGAGGGATTAAAAAATCTTGCCAATACGGAAAATTTTGCTCAATTAGCTAAAGAAAATTCCACTGAATCCGGAGCCAAAGATAGCGGCGGAGATGTAGGCACCTTTACCACGGGACAGATGGTGCCGGAGTTTGAAAAGGCGGTTTGGGACGCGCCGGTTAATTCCATTATCGGTCCGGTGGAAACCCAATACGGTTATCATTTGATTTACAAACGCGGAGAAGAAATGCCGAAAGAATACGAGATCGCCAGAATTTTTGTGAAAACAAAAAATTCGGCCGATATTTTGCCATCGTCCGATCAATGGAAATTTACCGGTCTGACCGGCAAGCAATTGAAGCGGGCGACGGTGGTGCAAGACAGCCGCACCGGCGATGTTCAAGTCAGCTTGGCTTTCAACGACGAGGGCGCGAAATTGTTCGCCGATATTACCGAACGCAATGTTAATAAATTAGTGGCTATATTTTTAGATGGTGAGCCGATCAGCATCCCGCGGGTTAATCAGCCGATTTTGGACGGCAACGCCGTTATTACCGGTGATTTTAAGTGGGACGAAGCCAAACTGTTGGCTCAACGCCTGACTTCCGGCGCTTTGCCGGTGCCGGTGGAATTGATTAATCAGCAAAAAGTGGATGCCACTTTGGGCGCCGATTCGCTGGCCGCCAGTTTCAAAGCCGGTATTATCGGTTTGATTCTCGTGATCCTGTTCATGATTTTGTATTATCGTTTGCCCGGCGCCGTGTCCGTGATCGCTCTGTTGATTTATACCGCCTTGGTTTTGGCCATATTCAAAATTATCGGTTTTACCCTGACTCTGTCCGGTATCGCCGGTTTCATTCTTTCCATCGGTATGGCCGTGGACGCCAATGTTTTGGTGTTTGAACGCCTCAAAGAAGAGCTGCGCGCCGGTCGAAGTTTGAAGAGCGCCATGGAGGAATCTTTCTTGCGCGCCTGGACTTCCATCCGCGACAGTAATATCACTACCATGATTTCCTGCGTCTTTCTGGTTTGGATGGGCACCGGTTTCGTTAAGGGATTCGCCGTTATCCTGTTCCTCGGTGTGATCGCTTCTATGTTCACGGCCATTACCGTGACCCGCACTTTGATGAGGTATTTCTTCTATTGGTTCGGCGATAACGCCAATTGGATGTTCCTGGGACATAAAAAGGAAACAGCCGATAGCCAAGAAATAGTAACCAAATAATTTTATGAATATTCCATTCATCAAGTATTCGAAAATTTGGCTGGTGTTAAGCATTATTATCGCCGTGGCCAGCGTTTGGGCGATCGCGACTTGGGGTTTGCGTTTCGGCATTGATTTTACCGGCGGTTCTTTGATGGAAATTTCTTTCGCCAAGAATCGTCCGACGACCGAGCAAATACAAAATACTTTGGGAACGATTGACCTGAAAAATGTCATGGTGCAAAAAACCGGTGAAGACGCGCTAATAATTCGCACGGCGCTTTTGTCGGAAGCCGATCATCAAAAAACTTGGAAAACTTTGCAGGATGCTTTTCAGGCAGACGGCAATACCATGATTGAAAATCGGTTTGAGATGGTTGGTCCGTCGATTTCCAATCAGCTGCGCCAGCGCTCTCTTTGGGCGATAATTCTCGTTTGTTTGGGCATCCTGGCTTACATCGCTTACGCGTTTCGCGTGGTGACCCGGCCGGTGGCCAGTTGGAAATACGGCGCCTTGGCCATCATCGCCATGTTGCATGACGTGCTTTTGGTGATTGGCGTGTTCGCTTTGCTCGGTCGTTACTTTGGCGTGGAAATTGACACCGCGTTTGTGGTGGCAATTCTGACCATTCTCGGTTTTTCCGTGCATGACACCATCGTCGTTTATGACCGTATCCGCGAGAAACTTTTGCATCGCACGGCGCAGACTTTTGAAGAAGTGGTTAACGCCGGTTTGAATTCTACTTTAGCTCGTTCGATTAACACCACGGTGACCACTTTGATCACGTTGACCGCCATGTATATTTTCGGCGGTGTCAGCATCCATTATTTTGTGCTGGCCTTGTTGATCGGCTTTACCACTGGCGCTTATTCGTCCATCTTTATCGCGGCGCCGCTGCTGGTTTATGTGGAAAGATGGCAACGCCGAAAAGCGGCTTAAATTAACAAAAAAACCGTCCGCTGGGGCGGTTTTTTAATTTCCATTTTTTATGTTATAATAATACCAGCTTAATTATTAAGCAGTTTTTATATGGCCATGTCCAACAGCGCCACCAGGCATTTTGTGGCTTTTCTCATCGCCGGCATCGCGCTGGTCGCTTTTATTGCCGGATATTTTTCCGGGCAATTCGGTTGGTGGTGGATTGGTTTTGCCGTGTTAATCGTTTACGGTGGCGTTCACAGCGCCCTTAAGTGAGTCCGATAAAATATGAATCCGTTGATTTTGACCACCCCGTTCGGATTTAATATTGACCTGTCTTTTTGGCAGAATTTTTTTGCCATGCCCCAGCCGGAAATGAATCGGGCAATTTTTGCTATGGTCGGCTGGTGGATCTTGGTTTTACTTTTTTTTAAAATCGCCGCCGAGGTGTGGATGGCGATGAAACAAAGAGAATACATGGCTACCTGGGAGTGGGTGGTGTTGGCGGTGGATATTCCGGCGCAATTTGTGCAATCACCCAAAGCCATGGAACAGGTTTTTGCGCATCTCTCCGGGTCATTCGTCCCTTATGATATTCAAGAGCGTTATTGGAAAGGGTTGATAAATAAATGGTACAGTTTTGAAATTATCAGTATTGAAGGGTATATTCAGTTTGTGATTCGGGTTGAGACACAATTCCGTGATTTAGTGGAAGCGGCGATTTACGCCCAGTACTCGGAAGCGGAAATTACCGAAGTGGAGGATTACGTCGGCGTGGCGCCGGATGTTTATCCGAATACGACACACGACGTGCAAGGCGTGGAATTTAATTTGACGGAAAATGAAGTTTATCCGATCCGCACTTATCCGTATTTTGAATATAATATCAGCAAGGACGTGGTTTTTTCCGATCCAATGGCGGCCTTGTTGGAAAATTTTTCGCGCATCGGTCCGGGAGAAAATCTTTGGTTCCAGCTGGTGATTACGCCGGTGGACAGTAGTTGGAAAAAAGACGGCATTGATTTGGTGAAAAAAATAATCGCCGGCAAAAAAGAAATAAAATCATCCGCGGTCGTCAGCTTCATCGGCGATTTGCCGATGATGGCCGCGAAAACCGCCATGCAGGCTTGGAATTCTAAGTTTGATGAGGAAGACGATAAAAAGAAGGGCAAAAAAGAAGAGCCGGCCGGTAAAGTATCTGATCTGACCCCAGGCGCTAAGCTGGTGGTGGAATCAATTGAAGAGAAGATTTCTAAAATCGGGTTTAAGTCACGTTTGCGTATTTTATACACGGCCAAAAAAGATGTTTTTCAGCCGAACAAGTGCGTCAGTGGCGTAGTTGGCGCCATGAATCAATTCAGCATAAACAATCGTAATAGTTTTAAACCCAAACCGGTTGGTGGCGCTAATAAATCTTTGGTTGGTTCCAATATCGTAGCCGCTTTTAAGGAAAGAAAATTAAAAAAATGTTACCGACATAAAAAATTAAAACCGCTAGACAAGCCGTTTATTTTGAACATTGAAGAACTGGCGACTGTTTGGCATTTTCCTTTGCCGTTGGTAAAAACGCCATTATTGCAAAAATCTTTGATTAAACGTTCGGAACCGCCGATTAATTTACCGGTGGAAAATTTTGAAGCGCCGCTGAAAGCTAAACCGGTCGGGCCTAAATTTGTGGATAAACCGAGGGAAATTAATCCGGAAGATTTGCCTTATGCTTAAACCGATTATCGCTTTAGCCCCGATGGCTGATTACACCGATCAGCCGTTTTCTTTATTGTGCCGGGAGGTGGCTGGTAAGAATTTTATTATTTATCGTGAAATGGTCAGCTCGCAAGCGATCACGCGGGGCAACGCTAAAACATTCGGCATGTGCGAGACCGTGCGCCGGGAACACCCGGTAATTATGCAAATTTTCGGCGATCAGCCGGTGGTGATGGCTCAAGCGGCCAGGATAATCGCGGAAAAATTTCAACCGGACGGGATTGATATCAATATGGGCTGTCCGGTGCCGAAAATAGCCCACAAGACTCGTGCCGGCGCGGCGCTGATGAAATATCCGGATTTGGCGGTGGAAATAATTGAAGCGATAAAAGCGGAAAAACTCGGTCTGCCCTTATCGGTAAAGACGCGCTTGGGCTGGTCGGCGGATAATGAAATTTTTGATTTTGCTCCGCGCTTGGCTAAGGCCGGCATTGATTTGCTGACAATACATGGCCGAACGAAAGCGCAGGGATATGCTGGCGCGGTTGATTGGAAAAATATCGGCGTGGTTAAAAAATTATTAAAAATTCCCGTTTTAGCCAACGGCGACATTAGAACGCCGGCTGACATCAAACGCTGTCTGGCTGTTACCGGCGCTGATGGGGTAATGATCGGCCGGGGCGCTTTGGGGAACCCGTGGATTTTTAAAACAGTTCGCAGTTCGCAGTTCTCAGTTCTCAGTTCACAGTTCACAGTTTCAAAACAAGAGTTGATCAGAACAGTTTTGCGCCATGCCGAATTACACTTGGCGCATTATGGGGAGCGGGGGATGACGACTTTTCGCAAACATTTGGCTTGGTATTTTCACGGTGAGCGCGTCGCCGGCTGGTCGGACGTAAAAAAAATCCGCGCCGAATTGGTGCGGGTGAGTACCATGCCAGATTTGCAAAAAATTTTAGAACGCCTGGAGTAAGGGCGTTCTAAAATTTTAGTTTTATCATTACGGCAAAAAATTCCATTGCGTCTTTACTTGATAATTTCGAAACCCCGCGGCGCCGGTCATTAAATATTACCGGCACTTCGGCTACCTTGAACCCGAGCCGCTCCACACGGTAAACCATTTCTTCTTGAAAAGCGTAACCGTTGCTTTTTATTTTTTCCAAATCAATTTTTTCCAGCGTTTGGCGTTTGTAACAGCGGAAGCCGGCGGTCACGTCGCGCGTTTTTAAACCAAGCGCCAAACACGCCGTGAACATGGCAGCGTTGCTAATAAAGTGTCGCCACCAGTTCCACCCGACAATACCACCGCCAGGCACTTTGCGCGAACCAATGACTAAATCAGCGCCGCCCGCGCAAGCCGCTAAAAGTCGCGGGATATCTTCCGGCGCGTGCGATAAATCAGCGTCCATTTCCAGAATGTATTCGGCGTCGGTGGTTAACGCCTGTTTAAAACCGGCAATATAGGCGGAACCGATGCCTAGTTTGGCCGGACGCGACACCAAAATTATCGGATATTTTTTTCCCCACTCTTTAATTTTTTCCGCCGTGCCGTCGCCGGAAGCGTCATCAACAAAAATGATATTCAAGTTCGGGATATTTTGACTAAAAATACGATTGATTAGCTCATCAATATTAAGCGCTTCGTTGTAGGTGGGGATAACAATGGTAGTTGACATGGCGGGTATTATACCAAGCCAGCCGGTTTGGACAAGTTCGGTGTTTTTTACTATAATATATCCACCCAAGATAACCTTATTATGATTTTTAGTTTCGTTGTCGTTGTTATCGGCCTGTGCTTATTTGAGATAATCAGCAGTGTTGATAATGCCGTCATTAACGCCGGCGTGTTAAAAACCATGCCGGAAAAGTACCGCAAGATATTTTTATTTTGGGGTATTATTTTTGCCGTTTTTGTGGTGCGTGGCATTCTGCCATTTTTAATTGTTTGGATCGCCAATCCGGCGCTTTCCATCGTGGAAGTTTTCGGCTTTGTTTTCAGTAATAATCCGGAAATAAATGAATACGTGGAACGGTCCAAGCCATTCCTGCTTTTGGGCGGTGGTATTTATCTGCTTTTTGTATTTTTGGGCTGGTTGTTTTTAGAAGAGAAAAAGTACGCATTTTTGGCCGAGCGCTTTATCCACCGTAATGGTTTTTGGTTTTACGCCATCGCTTCGATTTTACTCACTTTGATCGTGTATTTTTCTTTGAAAGTGAATTCATTCCTGGCTTTATCGGCCACCATCGGTGCCTCCGCCTTTTTTATCACCGACGGATTTAAAAAGAACGCCGAAGAAAAAGAAAAAGAACTGGAGCACGGGCATATGAGCGCTTGGAGTAAAATTATGTATTTGGAAATACTGGACGCCTCTTTTTCCATTGACGGCGTTATCGGCGCGTTTGCTTTTACCATTTCTGTGCCGTTGATTATTTTAGGCAATGGCTTAGGCGCCATTGTCGTTCGTCAGCTGACGGTTAAAGGCATCAATCTGATCGCCAAATTCGCTTATTTGAAAAATGGCGCCATGTATTCCATTGGCGCCCTGGGCGCGGTGATGATTCTGGAAAGTTTCGGCCGAGAATATCCGTTTTGGCTGGCGCCGTTGGTAACAGTTTTCTTTTTGGGCGTATTTTTAGCCATGTCCGTTCAAGAAAATAAAAAGAAGAAAATTAATTCTTAATCTAAACGGAGTATGTTGGACGCAATTTTTTATTCATGGCTGGGCCAGCCGATTTTTGTTTGGTTCGGGGTAATTGTTTTTACCTTTATTTTTACCGCCGGAGTTTATGGCTTTTTGGTTAGCAAGGGTAAAGCGAAAATGAGTTTCCATGTCAATCTGGCGCGTCTGGCGCTGGTTTTGGCTTTGCTTTATGGTTTGGTGATGGTGTTAGTGGTGCTGAAATAGACAAGTTAAAAAATCACCCCGCCTAGGGGTGATTTTTTTGTTCCGAGACTAGGATTCGGCTTCGCCTCTCGTCGGCTTCCGCCTCCTCGGGCTAGCCACCGCCTCGCGGCCGCGCTCGCTCGTATGCGTCGCGCGGCATCGCTCCGGCGTTCTCATCCAAGGCGCGACGCAAATTGTTGCGTCGCTTCTCTCCACTCACGTTGTTCGTTCCGAGACTAGGATTCGAACCTAGATGAGCAGATTCAGAGTCTGCCATCCTACCATTAGATGATCTCGGAAAATAAATTTATAAGCAGATTCTCCGCCCGAGGCGGATGCGCCTTGGGCGCAAGAGTCTCGTGTCCTACCTGCCCGCCTCGGGCGGGCCATTAGATGATCTCGGATTAATTAGTGATCATTTCTCCTTTGGTCAAGCTGTCCAGCCAGGCCTTGTTGACAATATGAACTTTACTCCATTTCCAACCGCGGGTTTTAAAAACATCCGGATGGGAAATGTAATGCTTGACGTTGTTTTGTACGAAATATACCCTGTTGCTCCCCACGGCTTTAGCCAGCAGGTTTTGCGCCGTAAATATCACCGTCGGCAAGTCATAGGTTTTTCCGGTGGCGTGATTAAAATCAGCCAAAGTACCCATGAGCATATCATAACTATACCGATAGTCAAGACCGTTCTCCGCGCCGCCATCTTCCACGATAAATTCCTTTTTTGCTTCGTCAAACCCGCTGATTACCATAACATGGAAATACGAACCATTGACGCGAAAGCGGTGCTGGGGATTGGCCAAATATTTCGCATAATGAAAAGAAATTACCGGTCGGTTATGGCGTAATTCATTTTTTATTTCTTCTACCGTCGGGTGGCGTTTAATCGTGGCGGTAAAATCCAGATTGGCCTCAACGATTTTGACTGTGCGCGAGGCGTTGGAATCGGCGTTGGAACCCCAGACCGAATCCTGGTAAGTGAACAACGGCCACATTATTTTTTTGGAATCCTGTCGTCCGACCTTGGTCACGCCTTGGTAATATTGGTCTACCATGCTCGTACTGGCTTCTTCGCAGGCGTTTTTCCAAGGTCCGGTCCACGTGCCGTCCGGAATTTCTATAATAAACGGCACGGATAATTTTACAATTTCTGTGGATGTGGCCGCAGCAAAAACTATACCGGGCAGAAATAAACCAACAGAGATTAAGAAAATAAGACTCTTCATAATAATTTTGCTAAATCCTAACTCCCAAACCTCAAAACCCAAATAAATTTTAAACACTAATTCCCAAAAATTGTTAAATTATAATTTGGGATTTTCTCACGGTTTATTTGGTTATTGGGCATTGGGGTTTGGTCATTTTTGTCACTACGCCACGACTTCACCGCCGAATTCGGCGGCTAAATTAGCCAAATCTTTTTCTTCAATTTTTTTGTCTTCAGCTTCGGCCACTTCACAAACGATTTCAATTTTTCGGCCGAAAGATTTTTCCAGCGAACCTTCCACCGCCACCCGGCATTTTGTGTCTTCCACTTTTTGTTTATGAAAAGAGTAGGGGAAAGAAATCGTCAATTTATTTTTTTTCAGGCCTTTGATCTCGGCCATTTTTAAAACAAAAATCAGCGAAGGATACTGCTCGGATAAATCGTTTATTATTTCTTGCCATTTGGCGCGCAGTTCTTCCAAGGTAAATTCAGTCGTTTCGCTCGGTTCTTCCACCGCCGTTGTTTTTTGTACGATTTTTATTGGTGCTTCCGGCGATGGTTTTTTAGTCGGCGCCGTCTCTCCGCCGGTCGTCGTTCCGCTTTGGGGTGGCTCCACTTCGTCCGGTTTGGACGCGCCTGCTTCGTCGGAAAATTCCACCGCCAAAAGTTCCAAGGGCAATTGTGGCACCGGCGACTGTTTGATTTCTTGCCGGCGCTTAATCAGCGCGTCCATCAAGCGGATTATTTTTTGTTTGGGTAATTGTTCCGCCATTTTTCTAATGCGTTTTTTAGCCGTGTCGCTGAAATCAGCCCCGGTCGGCGCCTCGCCGGTCTCGGCGATCATCACGGCGCGCAAAATTTCCAAAACGTCCAAAGCGAATTGTTCCAAATTGGCACCCTCTTTGAAAACTTTTGCCACGGTGGCGATCGCGCCATTGGCGTCCCCGTTGGCCACCGCCTCCAAATAGGCGAAGACTTGTTCAAAATCAGATACCGGCAAAATCAATTCGGCGTCTTCTTCCCGTATTTTTTTAAGATTGAGCGACATGATTTGGCCGAGCAAACTTTCAGCGTCGCGCAAACAGCCGTCGCTTTTGCCGATAATCCGGCGCAACACTTCCTTATCTATTTTAACCCCTTCGGCTTCGGCGATGCCGGCCAATCGATGTAAAACAACATCATCGGCGATTTTTTTAAAATTAAAGCGCTGACAGCGGGAAATAATCGTCGCCGGCAGTTTGTGCAGTTCGGTGGTGGCGAGCACAAAGACCACGTGCGCCGGCGGCTCTTCCAGGGTCTTTAACAGCGCGTTAAAAGCGCTGGTGGAGAGCATGTGCACCTCATCAATGATAAAAACTTTGTAACGCGATTTGGTCGGCTTGAATTGGGCGTTATCAATAATATTTTCGCGCACGTTGTCCACGCCGGTGTTGGAAGCGGCGTCAATTTCAATCACATCAATATTCCGTCCGGCGGCGATTTCCGCGCAGGAAGAACACTGGTCGCATGGTTCAAACACACCGTCTTTGTGTTCGGCGCAATTAATCGCTTTGGCGAACAGGCGCGCCATGGTGGTTTTGCCGATGCCGCGCGGTCCGGAAAATAAATAAGCATGGGCGATATTGCCCGTGCTGATTTCGTTGGTCAGTGTTTGCGTCAAATGTTCTTGGCCAACGAGGTCGGAAAAATGTTGTGGCCGATATTTTCGGTATAGTGTGGACATGTTAATCAATTCATCCTCCCTTTAAATTTATTACAGACTCGGTTCAATTTTATTGGCGTCAGGCATGATATTTCCCAACTGAGAACGTTCCATTATCTCCGCTTCCACGATTTCGCGCGGTCGGCCGTATTTCAGGCGGGAGAGCTCTTTAATCGCCGCCGCCAGCTCTTTATTGCCCGGTTGGGGCGGATAGATGCTCATATTAAACGGCTTGGCAGCGGTATTGTCAATAAGCAGTTTAATATAGACGGTGTATTGCTCCACGTTCATCAAATCATAGGCGGAAAAGACCGGGGCGAACTCTTTTTGCAGGATTTCCGCGTCCTCCACGCCGATGCGGTAAGACACGATCGTGCCGGCGTTGCCCAGGACGGCGTCGCGCACGGCGGTCTTGCCCTTGTTATCTTCCAATTGTTTTAAATATTGGTGAGCCAAGATTAATTCCAAGCGATATTTGCGGGCTTCGGAAAGAATAGTGGCGATGGAGTCGGTGATAAAATTTTGGAACTCGTCCATGTATAAATAAAAATCATGGCGTTCTTCTTCCGGGATTTGAGCCCGTTCCATGGCGGCCATTTGTATCTTGGACACGATGATCAACCCGAGCAAGTTGGCGTTGATTTCTCCGACTAAACCTTTGGACAGATTGACGATCAGGATTTTTTTCTGGTCCATTATTTCCCGGAAGCTAAAACCGGAATGAGACTGGCCGATGATGTTGCGGACCATGGCGTTTTCCGTGAATCGTCCGACTTTGGAAATGAGATAACCGAGCATTTCCGATTTGTGAAAGTCGGAAGTTTTGGCCATTTCTTTTTCCCAAAAAGCCATCACCACCGGGTCTTTCAATTTTTTCTTCCATGATTCCACGAAAGTGTCATCGGTGAACATGCGCGGGATTTCGGCGATAGTGCCGGGCATTTCCATGTCTGACATCAGGGTCAACATCACATTGCGCATCTGATGCTCGAACATCGGGCCGATCATGGACGGGTCGGTCACCATTTTATAGAACATGGAAATCATTTCTTGGGTGGCGAAATCTTTTTGTTCTTCGGTCTTTACTTCCAGCATATTCAAACCGATCGGCCGGTCGGTATCGGCCGGGTTGAAATAGATAACATCTTCGGCGCGTTCTTTCGGTACGTGCTGTAAAACATATTCGGCAAAATCGCCGTGCGGGTCCACCACACAAACACCTTCGCCGTTGAGGACGTCTTGGACGGCGAGATTTTGGATAAAGACGGATTTACCGGAACCGGATTTGCCGATAACGTACATGTGGCGCCGGCGGTCGGCTCGCTTCATTTTCACGACCACATCCTCATCGCGATAAACCGAATGTCCGAGTGTGATACCTTCAGTCGGCATATTTAAGGGCGGGGGAGCCTTGCGCGCGCCCAGCCAGTCAATGTGCGGGGTTTCTGTCTGCGCCGTCGGCATATGCCAAAAACTGGCCATCTCGGCGGTGCTGGCGACCATATAGGCGCCGGTGCGCACCGAGCGGTAGATGGATTCACTGATCAGCTTATTCGGCTTGCGCGGGATAATCGCGCCGAAAGAATTACCGTAGCGGTAAACATTGTATTGACTGAAAGCGTTAACAATATTTTCCAAATTGAGCTTAGCTTTTTCCTGCACCGAAGCGGCGCTGACTACGCGCACGGTCAATTCCAGTCCGCCTTGGCTGATTTTTTCTTCCATATTTTTAACCATCTCTTCCTCCATTTGCGTCAGACGGTAAGGCTCGCTGGTGGAGCCGGTTTTCATCGGATCCTTTTTTTCCGGGAAAGCGGTTTTTTTCCATTTGGCTAAACCGCGCGAGAAACCGCTCTGGCGCGCCACGTATTCAAATTTTTGGCCGGCGCGAATGTCGCGAATCATCTGCACGCCCTGTCGGCGCCATTTGGTGGCGGCCGGACGAACGATATATTGGATCAAAGCGCCTTCGTTTTCTTGCAATCGGCTTAACGGATTAAGCAGGGCGACCAGCGGGTCGCTGTCCAGGTGTTTGTAAGTTTTAAAAGGGAAGGCCGAACGGCTTTTAAACCAAAGATAAGCGCCGACAATGTGGCTGTCCGGTTTAAAAATATTGTAATCCGGTTCTTCGGTAATTTGCGCGTGCGGATATTGCGCGTGAATTTGTTGCTCCAGGAAAGTTTTAAATTTATCCGGTACGGCCACGTAAAAAGAAATTTTTCCGTCTTTGACCGCTATTTCAAAAGCAAAATGATCGTTGCGTCCGCGCAGCCAGGCCATAAAGCCTTTTTCCGGACGGAGACCGGCGATGGTGGAGAACAGCGTTTCGGTCGTGGCGATTTGCTCACGCAGTTGGTTGATGTTTTCTTCGCCTCCGCCTTCGGACTTTTCGCCTTTTCTTTCTTTCGGCACTTTAATCAGCATGATGGTGCGATGGAACGCTTTGCCGGCCTTAGCCTTGGCTCGGAATATTTTTTTAGCGATATTTAAGATGATGATTAACGCCAAAATAACCGCGGCCGCGGCCGCCGCTAACATCAACCAATCGTTGTTTATCGCCGTCAGACCGGCGATGTCTTGTTCGTTCATGGCAGTATTTTTTCTTCGTTCCGTTTTTTTAATTCAATGATTTTGTCGGTTTTTATTTTTGCCTCTTGTTCCAAAAAGAACCGATTGATGCCGGGCAACAAAGACAACCATTCCAGAATCAGCCGAAATATTTTTTTGGCTTTAATTTTTGTTTCATTCAGCAGGTCGCGAATTTTTGTCGCCGTGATTTCGCCTTTGAGCTTAAATTCCTGGCGGGCGATGGGGGAGAGCTTTTCGTAAGAATCCTGTAGGCCGTCAGCCAATATTTTTTCCACTTTGATAGTGATGGCATCACGCGCCGGCGCCGGTATAGCCGGCTTCTTTTTGCGTTTGGCCGGCATAATCAAACCGGGCTGTTCTTTAACCATGGCCGGCCTGGTTTCTTGCATTGCCACAGCCTCCGGCCGTTCTTTGGCAACTTCAAACTCCGGCGTTTGCGCGCCGGCGGTCTTATTTTCTAACCCACCCTCCGGCTCATTGGCCGGGGTGATTTGTTCCATTTGATTCGGATCCATGAGGAAATGCTTTAACGTTATTATTATATCACGACCAAGGGTTTGCCAACAGCCTAAAGTTGTGGGTAAAACCTTTTTTCCCCTTGTCCCCCCGCCCCCTCTTTGGTATAGTATCCCCATATGTCCGAACACCGCCCCTCGCCCGAAGCCAGAGATGCGAACTCCTTTGACTACTGGCTGGATACCGAGGTGAAAAAGCA